>NZ_JBALHR010000002.1:0-522988 GCF_036964905.1 Gemmobacter denitrificans | reverse complement strand
CTCCTTCTGCACCGTGATAACCTACCTAGCCAATTTCCGCAAGGTATTTTTGGCTAGTTAGATATGTAGCTCCCCAATCTTGAGCCATAGCACCATGCAGCGCCTTGGCCGCGTCAAGCGAGCCGTTGTACGCGTCATAGGCCGTGCCAATGACCGACCGGAACCGACCGCCGCCAAGGCTGGTCATCGGCAAGTGCATCCACCCTTCTTTGTCTTTAGTGGCAGTGCCAGCTTCGATTGCGTCAATCAAATCCTTTAGCGCCGATATCGCCCTTTGATCACCCATTGCGTGCCTCCGTCAACAGTTCCAGCGCCCTGACCACCATCTGCCCGTTAGGCGTGGGTCTTGCATCGCGCCATAGCGCCCCAACATCGCCGCCGATGAACCCGTCAATGGCAGAGCGGATCGCCATGCGGTGCTGCGGCATCGGCAGGGCTTCGATGGCCCTTGACCATTCGTGATCGGCGCGCTTGGCTGCCGTGTCCCGCTCCTCTGCCGTGCGCAGGTCAACGCGCAAGCTGGGGTCCGTCTCCATGGGGTCGGGCATCATGGCGATTGCTGCAGCCTGGGGGTGGCCCGTGGTGCCGAGATAGCGCAGCCGGTAGTTTTCCCGAGCGGCGCTGATGGCCTGCCATGTGTCCCAGAGGCGGGCGCGCTTTTCGGGCTGGTGGTGGATTGCCTCGATGCACAGCCCCACCGCAGAGCCACGGAGAGGGGCCGTAGAGGCGCGCAACTGTTCCGGGGTAGTCGGACAGCCCGCCATGCGGCAGCGGGCCTGCAGCGCGGGCTTTCTGGCGTCCTCGGCTGGCTGGTTGGTGTGTGTGCGGTCGCGGCCTGTCGGGCGCTGTGCGATCTCCACGCCACCGGGCAGGCTGATGACGCGGCGCTTGCGGGCGCGGCGCTTGGCGGCTTTGCTGGTCATGCGTCATCCTCCGTTTCGCGCAAAGCCTGGCGCACCCATTCGGCGCGACGGGCCATTTCGGCTTGCAGCACGGCACCGGCCAAGCGGCGCTTGGGCTTCGGTCGGCATATGATCGGCTGACGCGGGGCGGTTTCGCTGCGGTCTGCGGTGATCTCGATGCCTGGCACGGGCGGCAGGCTGATGGCCACATGCGTTGCCCCGACGTCGGTGTGGTAGTGGCGGACGTGGTGCGTGTGGTGGGTCATGCGTATCTCCTAGAACGGGGGCTCATCGCCGGGCTTGGCGGGCTTCCATGGTGCGGGGTATGTGACGGCGGCTGGCTTGGTTGCCGCGGCCACTACGCCGACCAGCGACAGGGCGTAGGCCATGTGGGGCGGCAGGGTCATTGCGCTGCCCTGCTAGGCTTGGTGACAAGCGTGTCGGTGCCAGCTTCGACATGGCGAATGGCCCGCTCATACTCGACAGGGTGCATCGCTGCGAAATAGGCGCATAGGCGCGACTTGCGGTCTGTGTGGTATTGCTCTTGGCGCAGGCGGTTCAGCTTACCGCGCTTGGTGTTGACCACCTGCATGGCGGCCTTTTTCCAACGAAGGGCCGACTTGCAGCGCTTGTAATCGATCGACAGCGCTTCCCCGGCAATCTCCAGATCGTCCATGCGCGCCTCAATGCTGACGATTAGCGCAGTCAGCAGGGCGTGGGCGTCGTCGCAATCGTCCTCGGTGTGGATATCGTCAACGGTCCAGTCGTCGGTGATGTAGATGGTTGGGATTTCAACGGTCATTGCGCGGCCCCATGCTCTGCCAGCCATGCCCGGCCCGCGTCGGTGATGGCGATCACAGCCCATTGCCCGGTCTTGCCGATGTGGTGCGTGCGGCGAACCAAGCCCAATTCGCAGAGTTGCTTGACGCGCAGTGATGTGGTGCCGCCGCTGCGCCCGATCTGCGCCGCCAAGCCGGAATTGCTGAGAGGCTTGTCCAGCAGCTTCGACAGCACCTCGGCAAACAGCACGTTCGATGTGGCCTCGTATGGGTCCGGCCTGTTGTCGCGCTCCAGCACGCGCTTGAATGCCCGCACGCCTTCCGGGGTCAGTTCCCAGATGCTGCGATTATCGGCCCGGGCCAAGCCGCGACCGGCCAGAGAACGGCGGGCCCATGAGTCAACGCCCGCCCGGTCAAGCTCATCCTGGGTCAACGGAACGAACTTCTGCCGCCCGGCGCGCCAAAATGCGTGCAGGGGGGATTTAGCGGTCTGATGGGTGATTGCGTTCATGCTGCGGCCTCCGGTCGGTGTGAAATGTCGGGGATCTGGATGTTGCGGGGCTGGCGGTTTTCGCGCTCGGACCAGACGACCTTGGCGGCCTCGTGCGTCGCCTTGGCGTCGGCTTCCCAGCGAAGCGCGGCTTCCTCGCCGTAGAGGTCTTTGCGGGCGAAAAACGCTTGGCTGCGGCGCTGGATCATGGTGTCGCGGTCGATCAGGCGGCGGGCGATGATCTCGCAGGCCAGTACGCCGTACAGGGCGGTTTCTGCGAAGCCGTTGCCCTCGACCAGTCGCTTGGCCTGTATCTCTGCCGGGTCCAGCGATGGCTTGCCGGACAGGTCAATATGCGCCACGCCACGAACGGATTTGGCCGCGTCGGAAACTTCCTTGACCACAGGCCAAAGTGAGCTTGCGGTTTCGTCCAGCTTGATTTCGAACAAGGCCCACCAGTCGGCCAAGGCTTCGGTGGAACGCGGGGCGCTGCGCTGGATCGCTTCGGTCAGGGCGCGGAGTTCGTCAGCCTGGGCCATGGGGTTGTTTTCGAACCGGCGCGGCATGGATTTGCGGGCAAGGAACCGGGTCAGGCGGGCGGTGATATCATCCTCGTGCAGGCTCATTGCGGGGCTCCGGCTGGGTATGTGCCACGGATCATGGCGGTCATTTCTGCGATGGTGGGTTGACGGGATGACGGGCGTGGAGTTGCTGGGGAAAGCTGGGGCACCGGGGCGTCGCGCGCTGCGGCGTAGCGGTCCAGCGGGTCCAGGAAAAACCGCAGCGATGACGGCGGGCCGGGTTCGCGCTTGGCCAGCATGGTTTCCCGAACCACCTGCAAAACCTCGGCATCCGTCAGGTTGCGGGCGGCCATGCGGCTGGTGATCTCGGCCATTTCTGGGGCCTTGCCGATCATCCTCCCGCCGTGACCGGTCAGCCCTGACGGGTCAACGCCGCAGGCTGCGAGTATGCGCTCCCGCAAGGTCGGGTCGGTCGGATTTGCTAGGGAAGCTGGTCCAGCCTCGCGTGCGCGCGCGCCACCACCACCACCAATATATTCTTCCCTTATTTCCCCCTTATTCTCGTTTGCGTCGCTGGTGCGTCGCTGGTGCGTCGGTTGCTGCGTCGCGTCTGCGTCGCCGCTTGACGGCTTGTTCTGATAATTGTCGTAATTACAGATAGTTACGACTGTAACGCCTGCGTCGGTTTCGCGTCGTATCATGCGTCGATTTTCGAGCATGTCCAAATAGCGACGCACCCTAGCCTCGGACCACATGAAAGCCCCTGCCATGAACCGCGTTGACGCTGCGAACTGGCCGCGCTTCAACGCGACTTCATGCGCCCCAACACGGCGGTCGCGGTCCTTCCATGACGCCTCTGCAATCATCCATATCCAAGCCTCACGCTGGGACATTTCCGAGTCCTTGAAGGTCGGATCATCCCAGAGGTCGCGGGCTACATTGACGGTTCCGCTCACTTCGAAATCTCCACATGCACGGCACCGCCCTTGACGGGTTCGCCGCGTGCGATTGTGATTTTCCACTTGGAGTCATCGACCCCAGACGCCGCAGCCAGCCCGTCAAGGCCGGACTTCATCGCGGCAAGCATGTTGTCCAGATCCCCCTTGCGCCGCGACGGCGGGCAGAACAGCAGCGACACAGACATGGAAGGCCAGCCCAGAGCGCGTATGCCCTGCCCCATGCAGATGATTTGGCAGGCGTTCTTGTGGACCTTTGCGGCGCGGGCCTTGGATGCCCAATGCGCGCGGGCGTTCGGCTTGAGCTCGGCAGGCGGCCATGGCAGGGTAACTTTCACTTGCGCCCCTCGCTCAGGATGATGTGGACGCGCCGATACCGGCTAGCGCGGCCTGTATCGCGGTTGCAGACACGTTCAGAGCGACGAGCGATGAGTTCGCCGATAGGACGATCCCGAGCGCCCTGGCCCGGGTCTGCAGCGCTGCTATTTCCCCGTCCCTTGGTGGCTGCAGGCCAAGGCATAGCGCCCCATGCCAGCCCTGCAATTCGGCGGCAGGCAGCGTAAAAATGGCGGATATGTCCATTCATGCGCCCGCCCCGGCTTGCGTGGTGGCTTCGGATGCCGGGGCGGGTTGCGGCGATGGGGTCATAGCGCCTGCCCCTTTGCGCGGATGGCGTCAATCTGGGCTTGTGCGGCTGCGATAATCTCGGCGCGGTTGCGGGGCGTGTAGTGGCGCAGGCCGGAACCGGCAGCGCGGAGAATGGCGTCGGCCAGTTGCTCGGCTTCGGTCATTGCGCGGGCCCGTCTGTCGCCTGTGCGACATTTTTCGCTGCGGGGGGTTGTTGCGGCGTTTTGCCGCCCTTATGTCCTCCATTGAGGATAGCGGAACGGCTCTTGATGAACCTGCGGACCTTGGCCTCTGTCTCGGGCCATACCCGCCGATTGTCACGGAGTCGGGCAACCAGTTCAGAGTTGCCCGCCGCTGCCTTGCCAAAATAGCTTTCCCCCATGCCGCTGGCCGCGAGGAAAGCCTCAATCTCGATGAGGAGTTTGCGAGTGATTTGTGCCATGCCGCCTAGTGTATCCTCTTTAGCGGATACCTCAAGCGTTTTCTATAGAGGACGTGCGTTTTTGCCCGCTTTTGCGGATAATCTGCACATGGAAAATACTGATTGGCGCAGTCGGCTTGAGGCCGCGATCAAGAGCAGCGGGAACAGCATGCGGGCCGTGTCTATCGCGTCCGGCAATGGCCCAGGCTATATTCACGGCATCCTAAAGGAAGGCAAAGACCCGACCATAGAAAAGCTGATGGCAGTTTGCGAGGCCGTGCCGGTCAGCTTGGCCCACGTCATCTATGGGTTCGAGATCACCCAGGAGGATGCCGATCTTCTGGGGGCGATGAAGCGGGCACCTGAGGCGCGCGAAGCAGTGCTGACGCTTCTGCGACCCGGTTTGCAGCGTCAGTAACGGCGCGCTTCTGGGCAGAGGACAAACCGGAAAGCAACCTGACAAAATCACTCAGCAGCATGGCAATTCCCCGTTTCTTGTAAGACTGAAAGATTATAGGAACGAATGAAGAACGCAACCCGCTAGGGATGGTGCGCCTTGCTGTGACCCCTGCTAAAAGGCGATGCGACGCACCAAATACAGATCGTGAATCGGGCGCACACATGTGTAAAGAAATCGTTGACGAGCCGATCAAAGCGCCGGAAGGCTGTCGGATTGCCATTGATCTGCGCGGGCCGTTCCGTGTCGCCATATTGCTGGACCCTGAGGGCGTTCAGGTCGGACGCGAAGCAATAGGCCACACAGTCGATCTAGCCAGGGCGGCCCTGCAAGAGCAATTTTCCAACGCGATCTGACGCGACAGCGACACACAGCCAAAACCGGCCCGCCCCAGCACGGCGGGCTTTTTCATTTGCCGATTCTCAGCCGCCGAAAATTTATCCTCTATAGCGAACGTTTCCGCTTGACTGTCCTCTATTGCGGATACATTATACACCCACACCCACCGCGAACAGCCGGTGAAGATGGGAGCCAAGCCGATGCGCAGCGAAGATCAAGACCCGCCGATGGCAGTCGATCTTGAGGATTGCCTTGAGCAAGCCGCGCGTGAGGAAGCCATTCGCGCCCAGCACGCAGCTTGGCATGCTGAATGGCTGAAGACCAACCCTTGGCCCTTTGACGTTTCTGCGTCCGGCATCAACCCGAGCGACGTTGTTGGCTACGGATGGATGCGCGCACGCGGTGACTGACCTCCCAGCCGCGCGGCGGTCGCCTGCTATCCCGCCGCGCCAACTGCCCCGGCCTGTGAACGGTGCGCCCATACGGGCCGGGGCCTTTTCCAACGCCAGCGAGGACGCCATGCGCATCTTGCCCCGTCATCTGCTCAACGCAATCGAACGCCCGCTGCATGACCCTGTCGCCCAGATGGGCCGCGTGATCGCCGCAGCGCAGGCCGATTTTGCCGAAACCAACACCCCCCGCCCATGGGCCGCGCACCTGACCGCAGCCCACCAGCGGCGCAATGAGGAGCCAAGCGAATGACCACGATCAATGATGGCGGGCCTGCGTTTCCCGGCGAAACTGTCGTGAGAAACGGAATGCACAGCACCACAAGAGTGAACAACTCAGGCATGACCAAGCGCGAATGGTTTGCTGGCATGGCGTTGGCTGGATATTTTGCCGCGCCGAATACGCCGCACCAGAATGCAACAGATGCGGCGGGCTATCTGGTTGACATGGCCGACGCCATGATCGCGGCGCTTGGGGGTGCAAAATGACCCGCGCCAATGTGATCAGCATGCCAGAGACACACATGGACCTGTGGGCGGCCCGGGTCATCGCCGCCGATCCCAATTCATCGCGCGCCGATCTGGTAGACGCGGCCTATGTGTTGGCCACCTACGGCGATTGCGCCGACATTGTTGCAGCGCGCGAAATCCGCAACGCGATCCTGTCGGATGAAGGCTCTGACTTGCTGCCGGGCGCGCGTCGCCTTGCCGACCGTCTTGGCGAAATGAACCGCCACCAGATGCGCATGGACCGGATGCAGGAACTGGCGAACCAGTTTGGCTGGGTGCTGCTGGCGGTCATGGGTGGCATCCTCGCGGCCCTGCTGGCTGACGCGCTTTTGGACGGCCTGCTCGGTCTGCCCGATGTGCTGGCACAGGCCGAAGCGATGCGGGGTGGCATGTGATGTGCCGGATGGCCGACATGCACCGCGAGTGCATCACCGAAGCCGCCGCGTTCCCGCCCGGGTCGCCGGACTGGACGTATCGCCTGCGCACCGCATGGAAGCACCAGCAATGGCTGGACGGCATCCCCAGCCGCGACTGGACCGAACAGCCGCCCGAGGGGCTGGCGTCACTCACACAGGACCGCATGCAATGACCAACAAGCTGGATATCTGGAACGCACACGCGGACATTGACCCCAAGTTCACTAAGGCAATCACCGGCAAGGCATACAAGGGCACCAGCCCGAACCCGCAATACGTCATATATTGCCTGACGCAGCTTTTCGGGCCGGTTGGTCAGGGGTTCGGGTGGCGCGTGCTGGCCGAAGGCTTTGAACACATGGGCAGTGAAGTGCTGCACTGGTGCCGCATCGAATTCTGGCACACCGACAAGGCCAATGGCTACGAAAGCTATGGCCAGACCCGCGCGGCCTACAACACGTCAGGCGGCAAATACATGGTGGATGAGGACGCGCCGAAGAAGTCGCTGACAGACGCCATCGTCAAAGCGGCATCGCATTTGGGCATCGCGGCCAACATCTTCCTGGGCCGCTGGGATGACAGCAAATACGTCGCGGAAGTCGCGGCAGCGTATCAGTCGGACAGCGCACCGGCATCGTCACCGGCCACACAGGCCAAGCCGCCACAGAGCAAGCCCGCCGCCCGAGACTGGCAGAAGGTGCAGGCCAATATGATGGACGCGATCAAGAACATCGGGCTGATCGTCTGCAATGACAACAATTTCAAGCGCGATCTGGCAGCCATGAAGTCCGCCGCGCCGGAACTTGCCTCACACGTTGAGGCCGAAATCAACACCAAGAGAGAAGCGGAGGCCGCATAATGGCAGGCAGCGTAAACAAGGTCATCATCGTGGGCAATCTGGCCCGCGATCCCGAAGTGCGTAGCTTCCAGAGCGGAGGCAAGGTGGTGAACCTGCGGGTGGCAACGTCCGAAAGCTGGCGCGACCGCAATTCCGGCGAACGCAAGGAACGCACCGAATGGCATTCTGTGGCGATCTTTAGCGAACCCTTGGCCAAGATCGCGGAACAATATCTGCGCAAGGGCAGCAAGGTCTACATCGAAGGCCAGCTTGAAACCCGCAAGTGGCAGGACCAGTCCGGCCAGGATCGCTACACCACGGAAATCGTGCTGCGCCCGTATCGCGGCGAACTGACCCTGCTGGATGGCAAGGACGCTGGCAGCGATGATCATGGCGGCTATGGCGGTGGCTACGGTGAGCCGCAGGGGCGGGCTGGTGGTGCGGCTGGTGGCGGCTATGGGGCCGGGTTGGACGACGAGATCCCCTTCGCCGCACAGGTGCTGTGATGGCTGGCAGGCAGATCACCGCGAAACAGGCTCTGCGCAGCATCATGTCGGCTGGCTGGAAAAGCGACGGCCTTGCAATTGACGCCGCAACCGACCTGCTGGTGCTGAACGGGGCGGATGAGGAAACCGCCAGGGCCGAAGTGGTTGCCGCGTTCAACCAGCATTTCAAGATCATGGGGCCGGTGTGATGGCTCAGACAGTCATCATCCGTGGCGATGCGCAGCGCAACCTTGCCAAGTCGATCATCGACCGCGCGCCGATTGACGCGGTGGTGACTGTCAAGGAAGGCACCCGCAGCCAAGATCAGAACGCGAAGATGTGGGCGATGCTGAGCGACATTGCCCGCAGCAAGCCGGAAGGCCGCGCGCTTTCGCCAGAGGTCTGGAAAGCCGCGTTCATGTCGGCACTCGGGCACGAAATCATCTGGCAGCCCGGCATTGATGGTGCCCCGCCCTTTCCGGCTGGGTTCCGCACGTCACGGCTCAGCAAGGCGCGCTTTGCCGAGCTGATCACATTCATCCAGGCATATGGCGACCGGCATGGCGTCCGGTGGTCTGACGAAACGAGGGCAGCATGACAGCGCATCCCGGCAATCTGGCAGGCAAGGGCCCGCTCGGGCTGAAAGCACCGCGTCTCGGCAAAAAGGCAGGCCGTGACCACATGGCCCGAGTAGCAGCCCTGCCATGCGTCTGCTGCGGCTACTGGCCCGTGCAGGTGCATCACGTCATCTGCGGTCGCTACAGCCAGCGGCGCGCGCCTCACACGGACACCATACCGCTCTGCGATCTGCACCACACCGGGGCCGATGGCATCCACACGCGGCGGGCATGGTGGGTGGAGACCTACGGAGAGGACACCGATTACCTGCCGGTCGTGGCGGACATGCTGGCGGGGCAATTCAACAGCCCTTGGGGCAAAGGAGAGACGGCATGAGGATATTGGCTACATCTATGGCGGTATTGGGGGCTATGGGAGCCGCTCTCGCCATCCACCCGAACCGCGAAGTGTTTTTCGGTTCACCGCTGCCCAACCTGCGGGAAGGTGCGGCATCGAAACCCACCAGATCGAAGCGCACGGTTGCGCAGGATCGCCGCCGTGCAGCCAAGCGCCGCGCGGTCATTAGGGCCAAGCGCTTGGGCCACGCCTGACCGCTCTGGTGCGCAGCCCCGCGCGGGCTGCCATCCCGAGAGATCATAGGAGAGAGACATGCAGGCCTTCTTGAAATGCGATGCTGACGGCTGCGACCACCGCGAGGACGTGCCGGAAATCACGGCTGACATGATCGGCAAGCCTTGCCCGAAATGCGGGGCAAACTTGCTGACCGAAGCGGACTATCGGGAAGGCATGCGCATGAAGCACTTCCTTGAGGCGCTGGAAAAGCTTGGCATCGCAGGCAGCACCAAGCCGGATGCCGTGCCCGTCAGCATCAACCCGCATGCTGGCGAAATCAACATCAAGATCGGGCAGGCAGCCGCCGCGCACCGTGGGCCGCTGAGCAGCGACCATGACACGTTTACGCGGGGTGGCGACAATGGCTGACCGCCCGATCATCTTCTCCGCGCCGATGGTTCGCGCACTGCTGGAGTGCCGCAAGACCCAGACGCGGCGGGTGTTGAAGCCGCAGCCAGGCGGAATTGAAGCACGTCCGCTTGGATTTTTCGGTTCGCCCGCAAGGTTTGTTTTCACCGAGGTTCATCCGGGCGGGGCAAACTTCACGTCGCAGGGCCAGTCCGCTATGCCATCGGTGAGCGCCTCTGGGTCCGTGAACGCTGGCAAGCCCTCAGCTTTGGCGACTACCTGCCCACGAAGTCGCAGCCTTGCGACTTGCGCTATGCAGCGACTGACGCCTGCGCCGATCTGGCCGCAGATGTTCGCGGCTACCCGTGGCGTCCGTCCATCCACATGCCACGCTGGGCCAGCCGTATCACGCTCACCGTCACAGATGTGAGGGTGCAGCGGTTGCAGCAGATCAGCGAAGCGGATGCGGTGGCGGAGGGGGTGAGCCCAATCTCTGAGCCCAACGACCTGAAATGGGAACACTACTCCCCGCACGGCGTGGCCTTTGCCGCCCTCTGGAACAGCCTGCACGGCCATGGCGCATGGGAGGCAAACCCCTGGGTGGTCGTGCCGACCTTCACCGTCGCGCATGGGAACATCGACAAGCTGGAGAACGCCAATGGCTGACACATCACCCGCCGCGATTGCCGCTGAGCGTGACGCGCTGTTGGCGGCGATACCTGCCATTGTGGAAATTGCCCGTGATCTCTTGGAAACAGATCAGGCGATGGGTGAGGCCATGGACATGGTTGATGGCCCGGATGACCAGAGAATGAGGCCATGGGATCAGCAGCCCACAGAAATACAAGCGCACTGGATTGCAAAAGCTGCGGCTGAGACTGTCGCAGAGCGTGACGCGCTGACCGCCGAACTGGACGCCCTGCGCGCCGCACAGGATGCGCTGGTGGCTGCATCGTATGAGGCGGCGGCACAATGGCATATCGCCCGCATTGCTGAAATGAACGCGCAGATCACGGAGAACGAGGGATACTTGGTCAGCAAAGGTCTCCCGATGGACAGTGAAGCAAATCGCTACTGTCGAGACAGCATTTTGAACAGTCTCATCTCGGTAGTAGCGATCCGCGCCCTAACCCCCGCCGATGCTGCCGCAGCACTGGCCGACTATGGCCGCGCGGAAAGGAACAAGGCGCGGCGGGAGGCGGCAGGACGAATGCGCCTTGGCTGCCTGCATACAATCGACGACCGCGTGCAGGCGATATGCGCCATGATCGAGAAGGAGTGAAGCGATGACCCCGCTTGAAAGAGGACTTGAGAATAATCGTATCGCGGTGATGGAACGCGCACTGCAAAACATCGTGGACAGCTACGAGGCATCGTCGGAACTGCACACGTCATCGGCAGATTGTGCCGCCAACTTGTATGATCACGCCCGCGCCGCCCTTGCCGCCAGCCAGACCGCGCCCGACTGTCAGCAAGCCACGTTGGTGACAGCGCAGGCCGGGCAAGTGAGGGTCAAGCCGCTGGTGTGGAGGTGGTTAGAGCAAACGCAATGCTATCAGGCGGAATGCGACCTGATGCGTGATGTCTTTGTCGTGTTCGAAACCAACGCAGGTTGGTGCGCGACAAGCCAGACGGGCGGGATGACAATACACGCCAATTCTGACGCGGCCAGAAATGCCCATGACATTCGCAGGAAAGAGAGCATCCTTGCCGCGCTGGACCTGACGCCCACGCCCGAGGCGCAGGCCTGGCAAGAGCCGGTGGCGTGGCTTATCGCATGCAAAGACGAATGCAAAGGCTGCTACGGCAACAAACGCGACCGATATAGCATCGTTGACGCGAGAAAGTACAATGCCGCAAGCGACAGTTTCTGGGTCAGCGATGCTGCGAAAAATGCGCACACGATTACCCCCCTCTATGCCGCCCCGCCCGCCGTCACAGTGCAGGAAGCGGCGCGGGTGCTGTTGGATAACATGCCAATCGAGCATAACTGCTGGGCCGTTATGCAAGATGGTATTGAGGATGGCCTGGATGTTGGCGACATAATGCGCGCCGCCCTGCGCGCCATCGGGGGTGACGCATGAGCGGGCCGGAGTTTCCACAAGAAGGCTGGCTGATCCACAAGGCCGGGCGCGGCTGGTATCGGCCAGACGCGCATGGATACACGTCAGACCCATTGCAGGCTGGGCGCTTTAGTTACAACGATGCCATGGAGTATTCGCACCCGAACGGGCCGACCGGGCCGCGAGATGGCATCACAATCAAGCATGAGTGCGAGGTGCAAAAATACGTCCGCCTCGACCCCGCCGCCCTTGCCGCGCTGCCCGAGGTGCAGGCGATGATTGCGGAGGCGGTGGCGAAAGAGCGGGAAGCCTGCGCACAGGTCGGATACGTCACATGCGCCGAAACCCGTCACGTCAAGCTGGGGGATGCAGTCAGCAAAGCCATTCTCGCTCGCACCGAATGGATAACAGTGACCGTCCCGCAAGACATTGGCGACACGCTGGACGATCTGCTGGACTTTGCCTGGAACTGCGACGCCAGCAAGCGCGGGGAGGGCTGACCATGACCCGCAAGTGTATCAAGCGCCGTGACCGCATCATCAACGCAATCTGCGACTGGCCCGGCCTGCTGCCTTGGGTGTGGGCCAAGATCGCAAAACGTGGCTCGCAATGACTGAACTTTCCCAAGATCACATGCATCTGCTGGCGCTAGCCCGCACTGCAATCGCAGCAGAACAAGGGCCAATCTGGCGCAAAGACCCTGAAGAAGCCGTAGGCATCCACTCTGAAGCCTGCAACGCGCTTTGGGAAGATTTGCGTCGCCAAATCGACATTCAGGACGGCAAAGTGCCGGTGCTGGAGCATCCGACCGTGAAGCAGCGCGAACTTGCGCGGCGCATGAAGCGCCAGATCATCGACGCCTGCATCGTCGCTGTCGAGAGTGCCATAGAGGATCAATTCCATGCAAAACATGACTGACCTGCCATTCACCCGTTTTTCCAATCTATCCGCCGTGAAAATCATCATCAGCAAACACGCGACGAAGCAGATCGAGAATTGGCCAAATAAGCCACGCAGCAGGCGCTTGGTCAAAAAGCTGACCAAGTTGCGCGGGCCGCAGATCACCTACAAACCCTGCGCTATTCGTACGGCTATGGGCCTGATTGTCCAACCCGCGATCTATGACCAACTGCGCAAGGAGGACTGATCATGGGCGCACCAGCCGCCACACAACAGAAAATACAGCGCGCCATTGCCGCCGCCGCATCATGCGGGCTGATCGTGATCGGCTTCACGGTCCACAAAGACGGGGCCATTGACGTGCGCACAGGCCAGCCTGCACCAGTGGACAGCCCGCCCGCCCGCGTGACAAACAAGAAGCCCAAGCAGTGGAATCGTGAGGGGTGACAATATGCGGGTGAACTTCCCGGGGCTTCTGATCGAACGGCACCGCAACGGCACGCCGCGAATCCGCGTCAGGGTCGAGGGCCAGCCCGGCAAGCGCGTTCACATCCCGGTCGGTCCCGACGATCCGCAGTTTGCCCATTACTACCACGCCGCCCGGGCCGGTGAAGTCTGGCAGCCGCCACAGGCCAAAAGCGCCGAAAGGTCGCTGGATTGGCTCTGCGCCCGGTATCTGGAATTCTTGGGGAACATGGTCAAGGCAGGCCAAATGTCAGCCGCCACCCTGAAACAACGCCGCAGCATCCTGACGCGCCTCTGTGACCACACAGACCCGGATGGCGACCGATACGGCGATTGCGACATGGACGCCCCCGCCTCGGCATTTGTGGCTGTCAGGGACGCATGGGCTGCGCATCCCGGCGCGGCTGACAACATGATCAAGTCGGTTCGCGCGGTCTACAAATGGGCCATGGAACGGGGCGAGATTGCGCACAACCCGGCGTCTGGCATCGGGGCAATCAACCTCAACCCCATCGGCGGGGCGACGCCATGGACGGCAGCCGACCTGCGCAAGTTCAAGGAACGCTGGAAACCCGGCACCACTGCGCACCTGTGGCTGACACTCCAGGCGTTCACCGCCTGCAGGATCGGGGATGCACTCTGGCTGGGCCGCGACCAAGAGGTGACGCGCAACGGGCAGGTATGGCTTGACTGGCAGCCGAGCAAGAAAGGATCTGCGTTCGTGTCGATCCCGATGCTGCCGCCGCTCTATGAGGCCACCCGGAACGTCACCGTGGTGGGGCAAACCTACTTGCTGAGCGAAAAGGGCAAGCCGTTCACCAGCGTCGAGGCCCTGCGTGTCAGGGTGCAGCGCTGGTGCGAAGCCGCAGGCCTGCCGGGCCGCTCATCGCACGGCATCCGCAAAGCCATGGCTGAAACGATGGCCGAGGCGGGATGCAGCCAGCACCAGATCATGGCAGTGATGGCGCACACCCAAGCCAAGACTTCCGAGGTTTACACCAAGGGCGCGAATCGGCGCGACATGGCGTTTCACGGCATGCAGGCGCTGGCAAAGCTGAAATGGTGACCTGTCCCGCACCGGCGTTCTGCGGGACACATCGCCCAACAAAATAAGGCGCAAATTCGCCTTTGGTAATCCGTCACGGCCCACCACCCCTTCCTGTATGGCCTGCTGCTTCGCCCCTTTCCCCCGCCGGGCAAGGGCGCTACATCAGATGCAAAGCAGTGCGGAGGGGCAGATCATGGCCGAGGACGGAATCAACAGCTTCATGACCGGACCGGATGAGGCGGGACGGTTTGGCATCTTCGGCGGGCGGTTCGTCTCCGAAACCCTGATGCCGCTGATCCTTGATCTTGAAGAGCGCTATGAATTCGCCAAGACAGACCCGACCTTCTGGGCCGAGATGGACGATCTTTGGAAGCATTATGTCGGCCGCCCCTCGCCTCTCTATTTTGCGCCACGTCTGACCGAGCATCTGGGCGGCGCCAAGGTCTACATGAAGCGCGACGAGTTGAACCATACGGGCGCGCACAAGATCAACAATGTGCTGGGGCAGATCATTCTGGCGCGGCGCATGGGCAAGACCCGGATCATCGCGGAAACCGGGGCCGGCCAGCATGGCGTGGCCACGGCCACGGTTTGCGCCAAGTTCGGGCTGAAATGCGTGGTTTATATGGGCGCGCATGATGTGGAACGGCAGGCCCCGAACGTGTTCCGCATGCGGCTTCTGGGGGCAGAGGTTATCCCGGTCACCAGTGGGCGGGGCACGCTGAAAGATGCTATGAATGATGCGCTGCGTGATTGGGTGACCAATGTGCGCGACACCTTCTATTGCATCGGTACGGTGGCGGGCCCGGCCCCATATCCGGCCATGGTGCGCGACTTCCAGTCGATCATCGGCAAGGAGGTGCGCTGGCAACTGGCCGAGCAGGAAGGCGAAGGCCGTCTGCCCGATACGGTTGTGGCGGCCATTGGCGGCGGGTCGAATGCGATGGGCCTGTTCTATCCCTTCCTTGATGATCCTTCGGTGAACATCGTCGGCGTGGAAGCGGGGGGTAAGGGCGTCGATGACCGGATGCAGCACTGTGCCAGCCTGACCGGCGGGCGCCCCGGCGTGTTGCATGGCAACCGCACCTATCTGCTGCAGGACCCGGACGGCCAGATCCTGGAAGGATTCTCCATCAGTGCGGGGCTTGATTACCCGGGCATCGGGCCGGAACACGCCTGGCTGCACGATACGGGCCGCGCGACCTATGTGTCGATCACCGACGCCGAGGCGCTGGAAGCGTTTCAGCTGTGCTGCAAGTTGGAAGGCATCATCCCCGCGCTGGAACCCAGCCATGCGCTGGCCCATGTGATGAAATTGGCCCCCACCTTGCCGCGTGACCATATCATCGTGATGAACATGTGTGGCCGCGGCGACAAGGACATCTTCACCGTTGCCAAGCATCTTGGCTTTGACATGAAGATCTGAGCGGGTTTGGGCACAATCTGACGTCTCGGCCTGATGCTGGCTCCCCGAAACGGATGGCACGTCCTGTTCAGGGGGGCCTAGCTACAGTCACCGGCTTGCCGAGGCCAGAAGATCCATTATGACTTGAACGGGGTGCCCCCGTCACAATCGCCTGAACAGGAACAGTTGCAGGGGACATGCTTCATCATCTGACCTGCCACGCCTTCGTTGATTTCACGAAATATCGTGCAGTTCACTTTGTAGGAATGCGCCAATTCGGTCAGCATTCCGAACGATTGAGGTTTCGGCAGCAGAGGGGGCTGGCATGATGTCCCTTTCCTTTCACCACGAGCTTGCCGAACTCAGATTTCGCGCGGTTCGCTGGGGCATCGTGCTGCCGCCAAAATGGCTCACCATCCGTGACAGAGAGCCCGCCTCGCCTTTCAGAGAGGAAGTGGTGGCGTTGGTCTGTTCGACCATTGCAGCGTTCTGCTGTGTCATCAGATCAAGCTGCCGAACTGCCTGATTGATTTCAGAGATCGAAACCGCCTGATGTCGTGTGGATGTCGCCATTTCCAGCACGATCCCGCTGATGGATCGGAACAACCCCACGATTTCGCCAAGCACATCATGGGTGGACCCGACCAGTTCCGCGCCACGACGAGTCTGCTGTGCACTGCGGTCGATCAGTTGCTGGATGGTACTGACCGCCTCAGACGACCGCTGCGCCAGTGCCCTGACTTCGGCAGCGACCACGGCAAAGCCGCGGCCCGATTCACCGGCCCGTGCGGCCTCGACCCCCGCGTTCAGCGCCAGAAGATTGGTCTGAAACGCGATTTCGTTAATGACGCCAATGATCTGGCCCATCTCCTGCGCACTGGCGGAAACCTCGTGCATGGCGGAACGCGTTTCATCCGCGATCCCGCTGCTTTTTTCTGCCACGTCGCGCGCGTGATTGGCCATTGCTTCGGCCTCTTTGGCGCGGTTTGCGGAGTCATTGACCGTATTGGTCAGTTGATCCAGAGAAGCTGCCGTCTGTTCCAGACTGGCAGCCTGCTGCTCGGTGCGGCGGGCAAGATCGTCTGCTGCGGCGGCGATTTCCGACGTGCCATTGTCGATCAAGTCAGTCGCGCGGCGCACCCCGGAAATGATCTGAGCGAGCTTTTCGACCGTTTCGTTGAAGCGGGTTCTTTCATCCAGATGTGCATCGACCCGTGCCTCCAGATCGCCCCCGGCCAGACGGGCGAGGGCAGCAGCAATCATGTCAAAGTCCTTTTTCTGTTGTTCCTCGCTCTGGCGCCGGGCCTCTTCCACGCGCTGCAGATAGGCAGTGGTCGCAACTTCCATGTCAAACAGGGCCGCGCGGACCACAACCGACAGATCGCGGGCCAGTTCTGCGCGTGAGCGGGCGCTCCAGGTGCGTTGCTCGCCCACCACTTGCTGTAGAATCTCATCCAGCACGATGCCATAGCCGCCGATGTACCAGCGCGGTTCAAGCCCGATCATCGCGTGGGTATCGCCGACCCGCATGACAGAGGCCGCGTATTCTTCGTCGAACAAGCCCTTCAGGATGCGCCGCCAATGCTGATGCTGGCGGCCGCGTGCCGACTTTACAATGTCTTCATTGGGAAAATGCCGCTGCAGAACGGGAACAGATCTGACCTTCTTGTAAAACCGATCCAGAGCCCGATCCATGGCTGCGTCGATCCGGCGTTCCTGCCTACGCAGTCGTTCCTGCGCATCCGCACCCAGGCCCATGAAATCCAGCCGTTCCTGGATCGAACCGATGACAGGCCGGGTCATTGCCGTTTTCGTCATTACCAGTGTCCTTCTGCCGTGCGAGGGGGCTGCCGCGCTCTATGTGTCCGGCAAACCTTTGCGCACCGGTCCTGAAAATGGGTAAAGCCGACCCCAGATATTGGCTAAAATTGTATCTGACGGGTCAGCGCCGCTGCGCTCTGGATCACATTATCGGCCGGGCGGTGCAGGCGATGACCGTCCGTTGCGCGTCGGTCAATGTCACGCGGATCAAGGCTACCTCCCTTTTGGCAACCTTGGATCCCCCCAAAGACAATTTGAAAATTCCCAAACGCCGACAGACCCTAGATGGTCCAACTTTTCGTCCGCCACAGGGGGCACTTTCGGGAGGAAATCGACAGGATCTAGCTGCCAAATCGCCGGGGCATTCGCGCGCAAGCTGCGCCAAAGTCTTCGACGTGAAGTCATGCTTCGGGCACCGGGCGGCACCGCTTGCATGACAGCCCACTTCCCCGACGATCAGAAATATATTCCGCTCTGGGGTTCAGGAAGCGGCGATCCGGCCATGTTGGGCACGCAGCTTCAGTATGCTTGCCAGCGTTTGGGGATCAACCAGATGGTCAGGCGTCGGCGCTATGGCCACAAGGTTCAGCACCGCCGCCAACCCCTCTGCCTCCTGGCGCACCAGATCAATATGCTGCAAGATCACCCCAGCTTTGCTGACATCCTGCAGCAGCATGGCAACATCCTGATCAAGCCTGGCAATGGCGGAAGCCAACCTGCCCGCCTCTTCCGCGCAGGCCCCAAGCAATCGATGTGCAGACACGGCGATATCCTGCGTGTCGGTCACATCATCGAAGTCGTCTTCTGTGTCGAAGATCATCCCAAGGGCCCCACAACCTTCTCGATACAGATACGCAACTGGTGAGTAGAGAATGGTTTCACCAGGAAATTGTTCATCCCCAGTTTCTGGCCCTGCGCCAGGATTTCCTTGTCCGGTCGCCCGGTGATCAGGATGAAACCGATCCTCTGAGTGGTGCGATTTGTGCGCAGTGCTTCCAGCAATCCGATCCCGGTCATGCCCGGCATGTGATAATCTGACAAGACAAGATGAACGGGTTTGACCGCCAGTTTGCGCAGCGCAAGTGCAGGATCGCTTTCATACTGGACATTCTTGACGCCGATTTCGTCCAAAGCCTGTTCGATCAGGCCACGGCTCACTGTCATGTCGTCCACGACCATCATATGGATCGATTGCTTGAGTGACATTATCTTTCCTTCGCTTGGTAGGGGCCGCCCTTGCCCGAAATCTGCGGCGCCGTCAGATTGTCGCGGATCGGGGTGGCAGTTCGGCGATACCGTGTCACGCCGCCGGGGGTGAGATAGGGATCAAGGGCGCGATCCACACGTTCAGAATGCCCGATATACAGCCACCCTCCTGGGGTGATCCGGTCGGCAAGGCGATGCCACAGGCGCGCACGTGTCTCATTATCGAAATAAATCACGACATTGCGGCAGAAGATGACATCGAAAGAGCCCCCGAAAGGCCAGGGCCCCAGCAAGTTGAGCTGTTCATAGCGGATAAGCCCACGCACTGCGGGCACCACGCGAATGGTTCCGGGACGAGGACCAGCGGCCGAAAAGCGCCGGATCGTTTTTTCCGCCGGCCCTTCAAGCAGCCGTTCATCATAGACCCCTTGCCGCGCCTCTTCGACGACCTGTGCGTCGATATCCGTCGCAAGGATGCGCACATCCGCCTGCGCCGCCTCGGGCCAGTGTTCCAGCAGCGTCATCGCGATGCTGCAGGGTTCTTGCCCGGTTGAACATGCCGCCGACCACAAGCGCACCCGCTGCCCCCGCTTGGACTGCTCGCGCAAGCTGGGCACTAACGCAGCCAGAGCTTCGAAATGATCGGGGCCACGAAAGAAGCTGGTGACATTCGTCGTGATCGCCGAGGTCAGCGCCTCAAGCTCCGGTTCCGCATCAGGGCGGGCCAGCAGCTTGCGATAGGCCGCAAGGTCGGGCAATCCCAACCGATTGATCTCTTTGGCCAATCGCGAAGCGAGCATCCACCGTTTGCCCTCGCTGAGCACGATCCCCGTACGATCATGAACCAGTTGCGACAGAGCGCGGAAATCTTCGTCCGACATTCCGACCAGCGATGTCTCTGCATGGGAATCGCCGGAACGCGTATGCACGGTCATGGAACGATTCCCGAACCCATCGGCAGGATATGGGTCAGTTCCAATGCCCGCAGCATGCGCCCGTCAGGCATGGTCATGATGGCGGAAATGAAATCCTGCGAACCTTCTCCGACCTGCTCAGGCACTGGCTTCACCATATCTGGCGTCACGCTCAGAATATCTGAAACGACCTCGGCCAGCAGGCCCACGATCTGGTTGTTGACGCTGACGATGATCACCACATGCCGCGGCGACGGCGTGGTCTCGCCCAGGCTGAGGCGCGCCGAAAGATCGACAACCGCCACGACCGATCCGCGCAAGTTGATGACCCCCTTGATATGGGGTTCGGCATGCGGGATCACGGTTGTTGGCGTCCAGCCGCGAATTTCGCGGACATAGCCTATGTCGATACAGAAATCCTGTTCACCAAGCCGGAACGCCACCACTTCGCGGCGGCTGCCCTGGATGTCTGCCGATATGCCAAGCATGTGTTCAGCCTTTCATACTGAGCAAGGGCGGTGCATGTTCGCTTCTTGCGCTTCGGACGAGTTCTTCTGGGTCAATGATCAGGGCGACATGCCCGTCGCCCAAGATGGTGGCGGCCGAAATACCGGGAACCGCGTGATAGTTGTCTTCGATGCTCTTGATGACCACCTGCCGTTGGTCGAGGATACGATCCACGGCCAAGGCAGCCCGGGTGCCTGCATCTGTCACGATGATGACCAGCACACCCTGTTCCGGCGGATCACCCAGCCGGGGCAGATCAAAGACCTCGACCAGATCCAGGATCGGAATCAGTTCTCCTCGGTTCAGGACAACCCGGTTGCTACGACCAAGTGCATGTATGGTGGAACTGGCAGGGCTCAGCGTTTCCACGATAGAGGACAGCGGTAGAACCATGGTCTGCCCGCCGAATTCCAGCAGCATTCCCTCCAGAACCGCAAGGGTCAGCGGCAGCGCGATGGTGAAAGTGGTGCCCGCGCCATCAACAGAGGAGATGGAGACCCTACCACCAAGCGCCTGAATTTCGCGGCGCACAACGTCCAGCCCGACACCGCGGCCAGAAATCGCCGACACTTCGGTCTTGGACGAAAATCCTGGCAGGAACAGCAAGGAATCGATGTCTGATGGCCCCAGAACCGCACCTGTCGGGATCAGCCCCTTGCGTTCAGCAATGTCGCGCACACGCGGACGATCAATCCCGCCTCCGTCATCCGCCACCTCGATGATCACACGCCCAGACCGATGGGCAGCAGAGAGGGTGATGGTTCCTTCGACCGGTTTGCCCGCAGCCTGACGCGCTGCCGCAGATTCAAGCCCGTGATCGACCGAATTGCGGATCATATGGGTCAACGGATCGATCAGCCGTTCGATCACCGTTTTGTCGACTTCGGTCGCCTCCCCAACGGTTACGAGCCGGGCCTTTTTGCCAGTTGCCTCGGTAACTTCGCGCAGGATGCGTTCCATCCGCTGAAAAACCGGGCGCAAGGGCTGGGCACGGATTGCCATCACGCTTTCCTGAATCTCGCCCGCAAGTTGCCTGATCCGATCCAGTCCGCTTGCAGCTTCGCTGTTGCTGTCGAGCCCGGCCTTCGCGATGACCTGCGACAGCATCGCCTCCATGATCACCAGCTCACCGATGAGGTTGATAAGCTTGTCAACCCGGGCAAGATTGACCCGAATAGTGGCAACAGCTCCATCTTGCGCGACCGGCGGCGGGGCGGCGGGCGCGCCACGCGCCCCAGCCGCAGCCAACGGTAACGCCAGAATCTCGGCTGTCGGCTGGATTTGGGCAGCCACTCCCGCTTCCTCTACCGCTTCGGCGGGCGATGTCGGTTCTTCTTCTTGGCTCGGCGGTGGCCCAAGGTTGATACGCACCTGGGCGATGTCTTCAACGAATTCGAACACACGTTCGATTTCAGCCGTCTCGATGCAGCCATCAAGTGTGATCCGCCAGCGCAGACCGGGCTGTTCTGGGCTGAAGTCGGCCAGCGGACGCACTTCAGACAGGTCAGCCTCGACCTGCACGGTTCCAAGGCGCGACAGCGCAAGAATCATCCCGGCGGGTTCGTTCCCGGTTACATAGAGTTCGCCCTGCGGCGCAAAATAGATATCGTGTCTTGGGCCATCAGAGACCGAAGGTGCTTCCGCCTCGATCGGATCAAGGGACAGCATCATGGGTTCGAAGGCGAAACTTTCATCCTTGTCGCCATGACCGCCCGCCAGCTGCTCCAGTTCCGTGGCAACACGGGCGGTCAATTCTGCCGGCGGTGGCACACCGTCCCGCGCGGCTGTAACCAGATCGGCCAGAACATCCCCTGCCCGCAGAAGGGTCTGCATCAGGGCATCTTCCATCACCGTCCGGCCCGTGCGCAGACCATCCAGCACCGTCTCATAAAGATGCGCAAAGCCGACAAGATCGTCGAGGCCGAACGCCCCTCCCCCGCCCTTGATCGAATGCACCGCCCGAAAGACCGCGTGGACGGTTTCGATGTCATAGTTGACCGGATCAGCCGCCAACTGGCGCAACCCGTCGGCCAGACGGTCCAGCAGATCCTCGCATTCCTGAAAGAAGCTGACGCGCAGTGTATCGAGACTTGCCATGTCAGACCCCAAGCACGCGATGGATGACACTGATCAGCGCATCTTCATCGAACGGTTTCACGATCCATCCCGTTGCGCCGGAACGACGCGCCCGGGCCTTCAGATCCACGCCACTTTCAGTGGTCAGAACCAACACGGGGGTCGAGGCATGCACCGGGTCGCGGCGAACGCCTTCAATCACACCAAACCCGTCCAGAACCGGCATGTTTATATCGGTGATCACCAGATCGGGGGCGACATCCACCAGCCGCTTGAGCCCGTCGGCCCCATCTTCGGCCAGATGTACCTCAAATCCACCGGCCTGCAGCGCGCGGGCGATCAGGCCGCGCATGGTTGGCGAATCGTCAATGGCAAGAATGCGATGGCTCATGAATGGCTCCTTCCCGGATCTGCGGCCTCGGTCAGCCATGGGGCATCCGGTCGCAGCCCCAGTGTCTTGCAGACGTCCTCCATCCGGGACGACGGAGAGACAAGGCTCACCGGCTGACCATCGGCTTGCCACTGAAGTCCCGCAGAAATCAGCACTTCCACCGCCAGGCCCCCTATCGTTTCAACCGCAGACCCATCGATCTCCAGCGGCTGTCCCCTGTGCGACAGCAACGCCGATGCAAGGCCACGGGCAGCCGTCGTGTCGAGCTTGCGCTCCAGTTTGAAAACATGATTGCCCGGCATTGGGCCTAGCCCCCCTGTCGCATCGATCTGTCCTGGCGGCCGGAACCGGGAATGGTCCGGGCCAGGTCAGCCCAAATTCTCATTGGACGCTAAATCGCGAATGTTAAGGACTGGTTGCCCGATCAGAAGAGAGTTCGAACGCTTTTGATCGAAAGCAGCGCGTTGGTTGAAAGGGTTCGTTTACGGCTGCAAGTCTAGCCTGTCTGGCAGAGGTCAAATTCATGACCTTGGAATGCCGGAGCCTCGCGTGTCCCAAGATACCGCAAGAAACCAGATCGCGATAGTGGTTGACCCCGATTCCCTGCGGCTGCGCCGCGTGGCCGGGGCGCTGGCACCGTTACGGGTGATCGGAGCCATGTCGCTGTTTGAAGCCTTCAGTCTGGTCGAGGAAGCCCAACCCGTCAGTCTCGCCATTTCTGACACCGCTGCGGCCGAACCGGGATTCGACATGTTCCTGCGCCTTATCAAGGCTATCGGTGCCCGCTGGGTTGTCTACGGCGCCCAACCACCGGCGCAGCTGCCCCCCAATACCGCCTGGGTGGATTTTGGGCGCGACGACAATCCTGCAGTCGTGGCCGATGTTCTGGCGGGACGGACCCGGCCGAAACCTCCGCCCAGCACAACCGCACACAAACCCGAACTGATCCTGATCGGCGCATCGACGGGCGGGATCGCTGCGATCGAGACGGTTCTGTCGCAATTCACCACCGAATGCCCGCCGACCCTGATCGTTCAGCATATCAGGCCGAATTTTCTGGATGGTCTGCTTGACCGACTGAACCGCTGCTGCACACCCCATGTCGTGGCGGCACAGGACAATGCGATACCGACACGGGGCACAGTTCATATCGCGGCAACCGCTGATTGCCACTTGGTGTTGACAGGAACCGCCCGGCCACGGATGGCCATTGTTCCGGCCCCTGCAACCTGCCCACACCGGCCTTCGGTGGATGCGTTGTTTCAATCGGCTGCCGCCTTTGGCCCAAAGGTCGCGGCGGCCCTGCTTACCGGAATGGGTGCTGACGGTGCCCGGGGGCTCGGCGAAATTCGTGCGGCAGGTGGCTTTACCATCGCCCAGAACCGCGAAACCTGCACGGTTTACGGCATGCCGCGAATCGCCGCCGAAATGGGCGCGGCCTCTGCCATTCTTCCGCTGGACCGTATCGGTGCAGCCCTTCTGGCCGGTGCCGCACAATCGGTTCCCGCCCAGGCAAGCTTGCGGGGCCCAAGATGACCGAACAGCGCACCCTTCATGTCATCCAGGGGGAACAGGCGATCTCCGATTCGCAGGATGTGATGATCACGACAGTACTGGGATCATGCGTTGCCGCCTGCATGTACGATCCGCAGCGCCAGATCGGCGGCATGAACCACTTTCTGCTGGCCGATGATACCGGCGCACGCGAGGGGGATATGCGTTTTGCATCGGCCTCGATGGAGCGTCTGGTGAACGGCTTGTTGAAACAAGGGGCACAACGGTCTCGGCTACAGGCCAAGATTTTCGGCGGTGCCCGCATGATGGCCGGGCTTCCGGATATTGGCCGCCGCAACGGCGAGGCAGCCATTGCCTTTCTGGCGGGCGAGCGGATTCCCTGCATTTCCATGAGTCTGGGTGGCAATTCTGCCCGGCGGATCCGGTTCTGGCCCGCAACCGGCAGGGCCCAGCAACTTCTGCTGCCCGAACAAACCAAGGATCCTGTTGTTCCCGTGGCGCCGCGTACCGGCGCTATCGAGCTTTTCTGAAAATGGCCGGCGTGACCTATCCCCGGAGGCAAGAATGAACGTCTTCAATCGTCTCAGCATCAGCGCCCGCTTCACGGCAATGATTTCTGTCATCCTGATCATTGCCTGCACAGGGCTGACCGTATTGTCCAAACAACAGCAGGATGCGCTGATCAATGAACATGCAAGGGATCGGATTTCCTCAGGACTCAGCCTGCTGGAAAGCCAGATCCGGGAACATACCCGCGTCGTCTATGCCGAAAAACCGGAAGAAGGCTATGTGACCAACCTGCGTTGGAACGGAAATCCACTGCTGATCAGCAGCGAAAAGATCGATGACATGCACAAGGGCAGCCATGCCGATCTGACCCTGATGGTGCGTGACCCCAAGACCGGGAATTTTCGCTACCAGATCACCAGCATGAGGAATGAAAAGGGCAAGCGTGCGATTGGCACAATTCTTGAACCTGAAAGCCCTGCCCATGCCGCCTTGATCGCCGGTGTCAGGTATGAGGGGGAGATCATGCTGATGGGGCGGGCCTATATGGCTGCATTCGAGCCGATCCGCGCGGCGGACGGCACAGTGCTTGGTGCCCTCTTCGCCGGGTTCCAGACCGAATCCCTGCAAGCCAAAATGTGGGAGAGCCTGATGATCAAGCTTGGCGGGGCCTTGGCGCTGCTGATGGTTGGTATTGGCGCATCGGCCCTGCTGGTCCGGCGCATGACCCGCCCTATCCTCGACATCAGTGCAGCTGTCGACAATCTTGCCATGCGGGACTATTCCGTCACCGTGCCCGGACTGACGGCCACCGATGAAATCGGTCGTCTTGCCCGGGCTGTGGAAACGCTGCGAACTCAATTGGGCGAGGCCGCGCATATCGCAGAGCTTGCCTCCGAAGCTGAGGCCGCGCGCGAAGAGAAACGGCATGAACAAGCGCGCGTCGTTTCCGAACTCGAAGCCGCCTTGCAGCGTCTGGCCGATGGCACCTTGTGCGAACCGATCGACAGCCCGGCACATTCCCCCTTCCCCGCCGATTATGAAACACTTCGGCTCAGCTACAACCTGGCGCTCGACCGGATCGGCGGTGTGTTGGCCAATGTGGCGGCCATTGCGCAAGGGTTGCGCGACAGTTCGCAAGAAATCGCGGGGGCCAGCCGCGAACTTTCTGCGCGCGCCGAAACCCAGGCGGCGACGTTGGAACAATCGGCTGCAGCCTTGAACGAATTGACCGCCAGCGTTGGCTCGACTGCCGAACGGGCGGGCGAAGCCGAAAGTGCAAGCGTGGAAAACCGCGACGGGGCGGAAAGCGGGGCGGGAATCGTGCGTCGGGCGGTAGATGCCATGCAGGGGATCGAGCGCAGCTCGGGCCAGATCACCCGGATCATCGGTGTCATTGATGACATCGCCTTCCAGACCAATCTGCTCGCATTGAACGCCGGGGTCGAAGCGGCACGCGCGGGCGAGGCCGGTCGTGGATTTGCCGTGGTTGCCTCCGAAGTGCGGGTTCTTGCCCGCAGGGCATCTGAATCAGCCAAGGAAATCAAGACCCTGATTTCCGACAGTTCCCAGCAGGTGGAAGCCGGATCGGAATTGGTTCGTGCGGCAGGCGACAGTCTGGATGACATCGTCAAGCGCGCCAAGGAAGCCTCAAGCATCATTGCGGAAATTGCGGTCGCCGCCACAGAACAGGCGGGTGGTATCAACGAGTTGAACACCGGTATCAGCCAGCTGGATCAGGTGACCCAGCAAAACAGCGCCATGGCTGAAGAAACCCATGCCGCCGCCAGCACATTGTTGAAACGGGCCGAGGAACTGATCATCGCAATGGCGGAATTCCGGCTACCGGCAGTCGCGCGTCGCGAGGTCGAAATGCCCAGAAATGTCACTCCGCTGGTGCCGATCGAATCCCGTGTGATCGACTGGAGCGCGGCAGTGGGCGAAGCCGTCGGCCGCAGACGCAGCGCAGCCGCAACTGTCGGAGACAGCGCCTGGCATGAATTCTGATCCCCCGGGTGATAGCGGCAGATCCGGCATCCAGGAACTGAATAGCGGCCTTGATCGATCGACCAACGCCTTGAAAAGGGCAGGCCCGAAATGAAGATAGCCACCGCCAGATTTGGCGGTGGCTATGTTTTCAGTCACTTACCCCGCAAGGCACAGAAGTTGCTGCGTCAAAGGGGGAAACGGCACCGGATGTGATCAGCTGCAGCCGCTGGTGCCGCCGCAGGTATTGCACTTCATGCAGGTGCCATTCCGCACAAGGGTGTAATTGCCACATTCGCCGCAAGGATCGCCTTCATAGCCCTGCATCTTCGCCTTAGTGCGGGCGTCCATCGACACCGAACCGGTGGACAGCGCGGTGGCCCCCATCGTCCCGGTGGCAAGCCCGGTTTCCGGCAGCACCATCGACAGGGACACAGTGTCACCCGAAAGCGCAGTGCCGCCCATTCCGCCCTGCAGAACCACCAGATCCTTGGGCAGGCGCTTGCGCAGATAGCCGGTCGAGGAAATCTGGCGCAGCACTTCCAAGGATTTGGAGGCGGCCGTTTCGCTGACCGGTTCCACATTGCTGTCGCGCTTGCCTTCGGTCACCCCGCCGCCCAGTTCATCGAAGCTGGCGCCCTTGGGGGCGACATGCGCCAGATCAGTGCGATCCAGGTAGCTGACCGCCAGTTCGCGGAACACATAGTCAAGAATGGAGGTCGCATTCTTGATGCTGTCATTGCCCTGCACCATGCCCGCCGGTTCGAACTTGGTGAAGGTGAAGGCATCGACAAATTCTTCCAACGGCACGCCATATTGCAGGCCAACCGACACCGCGATGGCGAAGTTGTTCATCATCGCCCGGAAGCCCGCGCCTTCCTTGTGCATGTCGATGAAGATTTCGCCCAGCGACCCGTCACCATATTCGCCCGTGCGCAGATAGACCTTGTGGCCGCCCACGACCGCCTTCTGGGTATAGCCCTTGCGACGCTCGGGCAGCTTTTCGCGGTGGCTACGGACGATTTCCTTCACAATCACCTTTTCGATGATCTTTTCAGCCAGAACCACGGCCTTTTCCTGCTGGCTGCCATTGATCAGCGCCTCTTCGGCCTCTTCGTCATCCTCGACCAGAGCAGATGCCAGCGGTTGCGACAGTTTCGATCCGTCGCGATACAGCGCATTGGCCTTGATGCCCAGCGAATGCGACAGTTCATAGGCCGCCAGTGTTTCGCCGATGCTGGCGCTGTTAGGCATGTTGATGGTCTTGGAAATCGCACCCGAAATGAAGCTTTGCGCCGCCGCCATCATGGTGATGTGGCTTTCCACCGACAGATAGCGTTTGCCGGTCTTGCCGCAGGGATTGGCGCAATCGAACACGCTGTAATGTTCGCGCTTTAGGAACGGGGCCCCTTCCAGCGTCATGGTGCCGCAGACATGATCATTGGCGGCATCGATCTGGGCCTTGGTGAATCCCAGATGGCGCAGCAGATCGAATGTCGGATCGGCCAGCTTGTCTGCCGGAATGCCCAGTGTGCCCTTGCAGAAATCCTCGCCCAGCGTCCACTGGTTGAAGACAAACCGGATGTCAAAGGCCGAAGGCAGCGCGGCCTCGATCTTTTCGATCTCGCGCGGGCCGAACCCATGGCCGATCAGCGCGGTATGGTTGATGCCCGGGCAATTGCCGATGGTGCCGTGGCCCACTGCATAGGCGACGATTTCCGCCACCTGGCCTGTGGAATAGCCCAGCTTTTCCAGCGCCGCCGGAACCGATTGGTTGATGATCTTGAAATAACCGCCGCCCGCCAGTTTCTTGAACTTCACCAGCGCGAAATCGGGTTCGATCCCGGTGGTATCACAATCCATCACCAGGCCGATGGTGCCGGTCGGGGCGATCACCGTGGTCTGGGCATTGCGGAAGCCGTGCACTTCCCCCAGGGCCAGCGCCTCGTCCCAGGCGCCGCGCGCCATGGTCACCAGTTCGGCATCCGGGCAATTGGCGACATCGAGCGCGACAGGGTTCACATTCAGCGCCTCATAGCCGTTGGTATGGCCATAGGCCGCGCGGCGATGGTTGCGCATCACGCGCAGCATGTGATCAGCGTTGCGCTGATACCCCGCGAAGGGCCCCAGTTCTGCCGCGATTTCGGCGCTGGTCGCATAGGTGACGCCGGTCATCAGCGCCGTCAGCGCACCACACAGCGCCCGGCCCTCGGCACTGTCATAGCCCAAACCCATATTCATCAGCAGGCCGCCGATATTGGCATAGCCCAGGCCCAACGTGCGGAAATCATAGGACAGTTGCGCGATTTCCTTGCTGGGGAATTGCGCCATCATCACGCTGATCTCCAGCGTCAGGGTCCAGAGCCGGGTGGCATGGATATAGGCCGCCGCGTCAAACCGGCCGCCGTGATAGAAGGTCAGCAGGTTCATCGAGGCCAGATTGCAGGCCGTATCATCAAGGAACATGTATTCCGAACAGGGGTTCGATCCACGGATCGGCCCGTCTTCGGGGCAGGTATGCCAGGCGTTTACCGTATCATGGAACTGAATGCCCGGATCGGCGCAGGCCCAGGCGGCATGGCCGATCTGATCCCACAGATCGCGCGCCTTCACCGTCTTGGCCACCTTGCCATCGGTGCGGCGGATCAGCGCCCAGTCGGCATCCTCTTTCACCGCTTTCAGGAAGGCGTCGGTCACGCGGACCGAATTGTTCGAATTCTGGCCCGACACCGAAATATAGGCCTCGGAATCCCAATCGGTGTCATAGGTCGGGAATTCGATACTGTCGAAACCCTGCCGCGCATATTGCAGCACGCGGTTGATATAGGTTTCGGGGATCATCGCCTTCTTGGCGGCGCGGATCGCGGATTTCAGCGCGTCATTCCTGGTGGCATCTGCCGCATCGGCAGCCAGACCATCCCAAGCGCGGATGGCGGCAAAGATCGCATTCAGATGCTGTTCATGCATCTTGGAGCCGGCGACCAGACTTGCCACCTTCTGCTCTTCGATCACTTTCCAGTTGATGAAAGCCTCGATATCGGGGTGATCCATGTCGCAGATCACCATCTTGGCGGCGCGGCGCGTGGTACCGCCCGATTTGATCGCCCCTGCCGCACGGTCGCCGATCTTCAGAAAGCCCATCAGGCCACTGGACTTGCCACCGCCCGACAATTTCTCGCCCTCACCGCGCAAGGAGGAGAAGTTGGTGCCGGTGCCCGAGCCGTATTTGAACAGCCGCGCCTCGCGGACCCAGAGGTCCATGATGCCGCCTTCATTCACCAGATCGTCCTTCACCGACTGGATGAAACAGGCATGGGGCTGCGGATGTTCATAGGCGCTGTCGGATTGCGTCAGCTTGCCGGTCTTGTAATCGACGTAGAAATGCCCCTGCCCCGGGCCATCAATGCCATAGGCCCAATGCAGGCCGGTATTGAACCATTGCGGGCTGTTGGGCGCCGCCATCTGGCGGGCCAGCATGTAACGCATTTCATCGTAATAGGCGCGCGCATCGCCTTCGGTGCTGAAATAGCCGCCCTTCCAGCCCCAATAGGCCCAGGCCCCGGCCAGACGATCGAACACCTGCTTGGCGCTGGTTTCGCCCACGATACGCTCATCGGCGGGCAGTTCGGCCAGCGCCGCATCATCCGCGACCGAGCGCCACAGGAATTCGGGTACGCCCTTTTCCTTCACGCGCTTGAGCCGCGCGGGCACCCCGGCCTTGCGGAAATACTTTTGCGCCAGAACGTCACTGGCGACCTGGCTCCAGCCTTCGGGAACCTCGACCGCCTCGTTACGGAAGACGACCTTGCCGTCGGGATTGCGAATTTCGGATGTGGTGGTGGCGAAGGTCATGGCGCCATAGGCACCGGTCGCCTCGGTGGTAAACTTCCGCTCGATCTTCATCTGCCCCATCGTCCTTTGTCACTGGGCACGGTTTTTTGCCGCACCATGAATGCCGTCTCGTCTCGCGCCAACCAGCGACAACAGCGCGCACAAAACTCCGTTCCCGCCCCAAACAAGGCGGGTTGCACGACAGGATCGTGCCCGGTTCACTGCTGCGGTCGCTGCTCCTGCAGACACAAGATATGGTGTCACGCCCCGGCGCGCTGTCAAATTGTCGGAAATTCCGCCACCGATCAACACGGAAATTTCACAGATGCCCACAGATTTTGTGTTGACGGAAGCGTTACTCACACAATGCTGCGTTAAGCTTTGATTCAGGGCCCCGCCCCCCGACCTGTGGACAAGCCGGGGAAAACCGCTCGCGCTGTGGATGAAACCCCTGCCATTCGGCTGGTTTCCACCGGGTTCTTGCCCGACGCCGGGATGTGGAAAAGGCCCGTGTCCGCGACCCGGCCAAGGGCTTTTCCAGACATCCATCCACAGGGCGGAATTCTGCCGGGCGCAGCGCAAGCGCCACAACCCGCCCCCCTGCCGCAACGTCAGCGCCGATTGATGAGAATGATTCCCGCCGCCACCAGCATCGCAGCCCCAAGAATGGCCGGGCTGAGCGTTTCCCCCATGAAGGCCCAGCCCAGGATCAGGCTGAAAATCGGGGTAAGGAACGAAAAACTGGCCACCGTCGCCGCCGGATAGCGCCCGAGCAGCCAAAGCCATGTGATGAAGCCACCCGCCACCACCACGCTGGCCTGAAACACCAGCCAGACCCAGTGCATCGGCTCCACCTCGCGGATCAGCGGGCCAAAGGCGGGTGCAGCCAGCAGCAGGATCGGGGCGGAAACGGCAACCATCCACAGGAGCTGCATCTCGGGGCCTACCTTGGCCATGGTCGGGCGGCGGGCGATGAAGGCGGTTCCCGCCCAGCCGAGCGCGCCACCAAGCGCATAAAGATCGCCCGCAAGACTGCCCTGCCCCTGCCCGCCTGAACGATCCAGAATGGCCCAGGCCGTGCCCGCAAAGGCCGCCGTCAGGCCAAGCGCGCGGATCGGTGTGATGCGTTCTCCGGGCAGGCCAAAATGCGCGGCAATCGCCATCCAGACCGGCATGGAATAGAAGATGATCGCGGCGCGGCTGATCGTGGTCAGATCCAGCGCCATGAAAAGGCACAGGAATTCCGCCGCAAAGATGGTGCCCATCAACAGGCCCGCGCCCAGCGTGCCGGGGGTATAGCGCGGCGCGCGGCCCCGCGCCACCATCCAGCCCCAGACAAAGACCACCGCCAGCGCCGACCGCGCCCCGGCAAAGAACACCGGCTGCAGGCCCTGATTGGTGATCTTCACGATGACCTGGTTGAAGGCGAGCAGCAGCGTCACCCCCAGCAGGGCCGACAGGCCGACCCCATCCAGTGCTTCCTTGCGCATGTTCCCGCCCCCCTTGCCTTGCGCCGCATGTGGCATCAATCGGCAACAAAGCGCAATCTGCGGCGTGGGCGGCGAAATTCCCATTGTTGGCCCCGGGGGGCGGCGGCACTCTGGCGGCGGGTCTGTCCCGGAATGCGGACAGCAAACAGGGGAAGTGTGATGAGTCTAGTGAAAACCCTGGCCAAGGTGGCCATCGGCGTGGCGGTCGCCAAGGGGGTCAGCCATCTTGCAAAGAATGGCCTGCCCGGAATGGGGCAAACTGGCGCGACCCGTTCGGCGGGGCGCGGCACACAGATTGGCGGCGCGGGCGATCTGCTGGGCCAGTTGGGCGGGATGCTGGGCGGCGGCAAGGGCGCTTCTGCGGGCGGTCTGGGCGGGCTGCTGGACGGCCTTACGGGTGGCGGCACTGCTTCGCGCAGCCGCAGCCGACAGAATGCGCCCTCGGGGCTTGAGGCGATGCTGGGCGGTGCCGGGGGCGGCAATCTGGCCGATATGCTGGGCGGTCTGCTGGGGGGCGGCGCTGCGGCGGGCGGCCTGGGTGGCATGCTAACTGACGCGCTGCAGGGCGGCACACCCGCCCAACCCAGCCGCGATCAGGAACTGGCTGCGGCACTGATGCTGCGCGCGATGATTCAGGCCGCGAAATGTGATGGCGCGCTGGACGAGGCCGAAAAGCAGAAGCTGATGCAGGCGCTGGATGGCGCGGATCAGGCCGAACTGGATTTCGTCAATGCCGAACTGTCGGCCCCGCTGGATATTGACGGGCTGGCGCGGCAGGTGCCGCAGGGAATGGAAGAACAGGTCTATATGGTGTCGCTGTCGGCCATCGATCTGGATAACCGCAACGAGGCGCAGTACCTGCACGGGCTGGCACAGGCGCTGGACCTGACGCCCGATGAGGTGAACCGCCTGCACGATCAGGCCGGGGCAGCCCGCATCTACGGCTGACCGGCAGGCTCACGGGCCGGGGGGCAAGGCCGCGCGGCGTTTGGCGCTGGTGGCCCCCCGGGCTTTCGCCTATCCCTGTCCCCGGAACGAACGGGGGTGGATATGGCGGGCACGGGCACTGAAACGGCAGGCGCGAAAGACAATCTGCGCGGCATCCTGCTGATGGTCGCCGCTATGGCCGGGTTCGCGCTGGAGGACATGTTCATCAAATGGGCCGCCGCCGGATTGCCGACCGGGCAGATCCTGCTGATGCTGGGCGTGATCGGCACGCCGGTCTTTGGCCTGATGGCGCGGGCCGACGGCCGTCGAGTGATCGACCCTGACCTCTGGCACCCCGCCGTCATCTGGCGCAATCTGGGCGAGATGGTGGGCACCTTCGGCTTCATCACCGCATTGGCGCTGACCCCGCTGACCTCGGCCACGGCGATCTTTCAGGCCACGCCCCTGGCGGTGACGCTGGGCGCGGCGCTGTTTCTGGGGGAACAGGTCGGCTGGCGGCGCTGGACCGCGATCACGGTCGGTTTTTTCGGCGTTCTCATCATCATCCGGCCCGGGCTGGAGGGGTTTGAACTGGCCTCGCTCTGGTCCGTGCTGGCGGTGATCGGGCTGTCGGTCCGCGACATTGCCACAAGGCGCATCCCGCCGCGCATTTCCACCACCCAGATCGCAGCCTGGGGCTTTGCCGCTGTCGCGCTGCTGGGGGCATTGATGCTGGGCGTATCAGGCGGGGCGCAACTGCCCAGCCTGCCGCAGATGGGCCATATCGGCGGGGCGCTGTTCTTCGGGATCAGCGCCTATTGGGCGATCACCCAGGCCACGCGGCTCGGCGAAGTCTCGGTCATCACCCCGTTCCGCTATGCACGTCTGGTCTTTGCGATGATGGTGGGGATGCTGGTCTTTGCCGAACGTCCCGACCTGCCCACCTTGATCGGCGCTGCGTTGATCATCGGATCGGGGCTTTATACCTTTGCGCGTGAACGCCTGCGCAGGCGGCAGATCGCCTGATCCGTCACATTTTCTTGCCCTTGCAGCGCTACCACCCGGGATAGACGCTTTTCATGCCCGCCCGGCTTGGCTAGAGACGCGGGCGAGAGCATGCTTCCCTAATGAGGAACACCCCCATGAGCACGATCATCGACATTCACGCCCGCGAAATCCTCGACAGCCGCGGCAATCCCACGGTTGAAGTGGAAGTGACGCTGGAAAGCGGCGCCATGGGCCGCGCCGCCGTGCCCTCGGGCGCCTCGACCGGCGCGCATGAGGCGGTGGAGCGCCGCGATGGCGACAAGTCCCGCTACATGGGCAAGGGCGTGCTGGAGGCCGTGGCCGCCGTGAACGGCGAAATCGCCGAAGAGCTGATCGGCTTTGACGCGACCGAGCAGGTCGGCATCGACCGCACCATGATCGAAATGGACGGCACGCCCAACAAATCGCGTCTGGGCGCCAATGCCATCCTCGGCGTTTCGCTTGCCGTGGCCAAGGCCGCTGCCGAGTTCACCGGCCAGCCGCTCTATCGCTATGTTGGCGGCACTTCTGCCCGCGTTCTGCCCGTGCCGATGATGAACATCATCAATGGCGGCGAACATGCCGACAACCCGATCGACATTCAGGAATTCATGATCATGCCGGTGGCGGCTTCCAACATCAAGGAAGCGGTGCGGATGGGGTCGGAAGTGTTCCACACCCTGAAGAAGGAACTGTCGGCGGCCGGTCTTTCGACCGGGATCGGGGATGAGGGCGGCTTTGCCCCCAACCTGTCCTCGACCCGCGTGGCGCTGGATTTCATCCTGAAATCCATCGAGAAAGCGGGCTACAAGCCCGGCGAAGACATCTATCTGGCCCTCGATTGCGCCTCGACCGAATATTTCAAGGGCGGCAAGTATGAGATGAAGGGCGAAGGCCTGTCGCTCTCTTCGGAAGAGAATGTCGAATATCTGGCCAAGCTGTGCGCCGATTACCCGATCATCTCGATCGAAGACGGCATGGCCGAGGATGACTGGGCAGGCTGGAAGGCGCTGACCGATCGTCTGGGCAACAAGGTGCAGCTGGTGGGCGACGACCTGTTCGTGACCAACCCGCGCCGTCTGGCCGAAGGCATTGCCGCCGGTTGCGCCAATTCGATGCTGGTGAAGGTGAACCAGATCGGCTCGCTGACCGAAACGCTGCAAGCCGTGGATATGGCCCACCGCGCCCGCTACACCAACGTCATGTCACACCGTTCGGGCGAGACCGAGGATGCCACCATCGCCGATCTGGCCGTGGCCACCAATTGCGGTCAGATCAAGACCGGCTCGCTGGCCCGTTCGGACCGGTTGGCGAAATACAACCAGCTGATCCGTATCGAAGAACTGCTGGGCGAAGTGGCCGAATTCGCGGGCCGCAGCATCCTGAAGGGCTGATCCCTTCCCCGATGTTCAAAGACGGGCGCCCCATCGGGCGCCCGTTTGCGTTCGGGGCCGGGCCTTGCGCGGTTATTCGCCGCGCGGCGCGGCAAGCCGACTGCGGGCGAAGCCGCCGATTTCGTGGATCAGGGCCGCCAGATGGTCAGGGGCTGGGGTCTGCCCCAGAACCCAGGGCAAAAGATCCGTGTCATTCTCGTTCAGCAGCGCGTCATAGAGCGTCAGCCGGGCGTCCGACATGCCGTCCAGATGCGCATCGGCATAGGGGCCAAGCACCAGATCCATTTCCTTGGTTCCGCGCCGCCAGCTGCGCATCCGCAGGCGTTTCAGACGTGCCTCTTGCGTTTCCATGGTTGCCCCCTTTGCGCGCCCGGCCTAAGACATTGCCACATCTTTTGCCGGAGTGTTCCATGGCCTTCCTGTCCGATACGCTTGCCCGTGTCAAACCCTCGCCGACCATTGCCGTCACCACCAAGGCGCAGGAGCTGAAGGCGGCCGGGCGCGATGTGATCGGCCTTGGCGCGGGCGAGCCGGATTTCGACACGCCGCAGAACATCAAGGATGCCGCCAAACGCGCGATTGACGAGGGTAAGACCAAGTACACCGCCGTCGATGGCATCCCCGAGCTGAAAAAGGCGATCTGCGCGAAATTCCTCAAGGAAAACGGCCTGACCTATGCGCCGAACCAGATCACCGTGGGCACCGGGGGCAAGCAGATTCTCTACAATGCGCTGATGGCCACCTGCAATCCGGGCGATGAGGTCATCATTCCGGCGCCCTATTGGGTCAGCTATCCCGATATGGTGGTGCTGGCGGGCGGCACCCCGGTGGAGGTGGTGGGCACGCTGGAAAACCGCTTCAAGATCACGCCGGATCAGCTTGAGGCCGCGATCACGCCGCGCACCAAATGGTTCATCTTCAACAGCCCCTCCAACCCCACCGGCGCGGGCTATACCTGGGACGAGCTGAAGGCGCTGACCGATGTGCTGCTGCGCCATCCGCAGGTCTGGATTCTGTCGGATGACATGTATGAACACCTCGTCTTTGACGATTTCAAATTCTGCACCCCCGCAGAGGTGGAGCCGAAGCTTTACGACCGCACGCTGACCACCAATGGCGTGTCGAAATCCTATGCCATGACCGGCTGGCGCATCGGCTATGCCGGTGGCCCGGTGCATCTGATCAAGGCCATGGGCACCATCCAGTCGCAATCGACCTCGAACCCCTGTTCGGTCAGCCAATATGCCGCGCTGGAAGGGCTTACCGGCCCGCAAGAGTTCCTGACCACCAACAAGGCCCTGTTCCAGCGCCGCCGCGATCTGGTGGTCTCGATGCTGAACACCTGCCCCGGCATCACCTGCCCCACGCCCGAAGGCGCCTTCTACGTCTATCCCGATATCTCCGGCTGTATCGGCAAGACCAGCGCGGGCGGTGTGAAGATCGAGAATGACGAAGCCTTCGCCAGCGCGCTGCTGGACGAAACCGGCGTTGCCGTGGTCTTTGGCGCGGCCTTTGGCCTTTCGCCGAATTTCCGGGTCAGCTACGCTACTTCGGATGCGGCGCTGGCCGAAGCCTGCCGCCGGATCAAGAGCTTCTGCGACGGATTGAAATAAGGGGCAGACATGGCGGGCGATCTGCCGGACTATTACTTTCGCATCCGTGAAAACGGGGCTGTCGTGTTCCGGGTCGATACCGAGAACCGGCAGCGCCGTATCGACATGGACGAAATCGCCACCGTCAATGTGAAGAACGGCAATATCAAACCGCATGGTGATACCCAATTGTCGCCGGAAGACCTGCAGGTCATCCGCGACTGGATGGCCAAGCGGGTGTCGGTTCTGGCCCGGCGGGATATTGACGACATTCACCGGGCGGTCGATTACCTGAACACCACCACGCAATGGGTGCAATCCAAGGCCTCCGAGGCGCAGCTGGACGAGGTGACGGATGCGCTGTTGCTGGCCATGCATGATCTGCGCAGCGTGCTGGTGCGCAAGAAGGCGGAACGTCTGCTGAAAGCGGCAGCCGCCGAGGACGAATAAAGGTTCAGGCCCCGCGCGGCACCCGGGCCCAGAACCGCCACATCAGCAGGCTTGCGGCCAGGGTCAACCCGACCACCAGCCCGATCCAGAGCCCGGCCCCGCCAAATCCCGCCCGAAAGGCCAGCCACCAGGATACCGGGATGCCGACGCCCCAATAGCTGAGTGCGGCCATCCACATCGGCACCCTTGTATCCTGCACCCCACGCAACAGGCCAAGCGCCATGACCTGCGCCGCATCGACCATCTGAAAGGCCGCAGCCAGCGCCAGCAGCGTGGTGCCAAAGGTCATGATCTGCGCGGCCTCGGGCGCGGTGCGGTCGATGAACAGGCCGATGATCGGTTCCGGCCAGATCAGATAGATCGCCACCTGCAGCAGACCGATGGCGGCAGAGACAGCAATGGCCACCAGCCCGCCAAGCCGCAGATCAGCCCATTCCGCCGATCCGGCGAAACGGCCGCTGCGCACCGTGGTGGCGTTGGACAGGCCCAGATGCAGCATGAAGCCAAGCGCGGTGATCTGCATGGCAATGCCATGCGCCGCCAGTTCGACCGTGCCGATCCAGCCCATCATCAGCGCCACCGCCTGAAACAGCCCGGTTTCGGCAAGGCTGGTCAGCCCGATGGGCCAACCCAGCCGGAACACCTGCCCCATCGCATGCCAATCGGCACGCCAGAACCGCTGAAACAGATGAAAGCGCCGCAATTCGGGCAGCAGCGCCGCATAGGCGGCCAGCAGAAGGAAGGTGAAAATCTGCACAAGAAGCGACGCCAGGGCCGCGCCCTCGACCCCCAGTTCCGGCATGCCCCAGCGACCGAATACCAGCGCATAGCAGGCCCCAGAGTTCACAAAGACCGCCGCAACAGTGACCCACAGCACGACCTGTGTGCGCTCCAGCGCGGCGAGATAGCCGCGCAGCGTGGTCACCAGCAGGGCCGGGATCAGACCGAACCCCGCGATCCACAGGAAATCGCCCGACAGGGCCGCGACCTCGGGCGTCTGCCCCAGGGCCAGCAGGATCGGCCCTGACCACCAGAACAGCGGATAGACCACAATCCCGAAGGCGATGGACAGCCAAAGCCCCATCCGCGTCGCGCGGCGCACATCGGTTTCATCGCCCCGGCCCATGGCCTGCGCAACAATCGGCATCACCGCCTGGGCACAGCCTGCGCCAAGCACGAAGAGCACGAAGAAGAACGAACTGCCCAGCACGACCGAAGCCAGTTCTGACACCCCATACCAGCCCATGATGATGGTATCGGTGACATGCAGCATCATCTGTGCCACCTGACTGCCGACGATTGGCAGGCCAAGCGCAAGGGTGGCGCGGATATGCTGGGCGGGGGAAAGCATGGCGGACATCGTGAAACTCTACCAACGGGTCAAATCCGCAGCAAGGCGCACAAATATTGGTACAATCCGCCCCGGATCAGAGCGCCGCCAGCAGCATCTGCCCCGCCACAAGCGCGATCAGCGCCCCGACACAGAATTCGATTAGCGGCACAGCCCGGGCCAGTTGTGCAGGAACAAGGCTTAGCGCCCCTTCGCGCGACCAGACGGCCATGACAGCTACGGCGATCGTCACAAGGGCCGTGCCCAGCCCCATGGCATAGGCCCCCGCGACACCGGCGGCGGCAATGCCCATTTGCCAACTGACCACCAGCAGAAACAGCGCCCCCGAACAGGGCCGCAAGGCCACAGCGGCAATCAGCGCCGCCGCATCGCGCCAACCGGTCACTGCGGCGACTTGATCAAGGCTTGGCGCATGGGCATGGCCGCAGCCGCAATCCTCGTCATGTTCGTGGTGGTGGTGGTCATGGTGTGCCTGCGGTTGTGGTGCCGTCTGGCGACGAAGCCCCTGCCAGCCGCGCCAGACCAACCAAAGACCGATGGCTGCAATCATCGCATGGCTGAAGGGCAGGAAGACCGTCTCTGCCACCCCTTCGACCTTCGTGCGGGCCCAGCCCGCCCCCAGCACCAGCGCATAGACCACCGCCACCGCCACCGTGGCCTGTGCCAGGCTGGACAGCAGGGCCAGCACCACAAGCCGGGCCATCGGCACCCGCCGCGCAACGCCAAAGGCCCCGATCAGCATCTTGCCATGTCCGGGCCCGGCGGCATGCAGAAACCCATAGGCAAAGCAGAGGCCCAGCAATCCGGCCACCGCCCCGGGGTTGCCGCTGGCAATTGCCCGCACGGCCCCCGCCAGATCGCGCTGCACCGCGCGCCCGGCCAGTTCGGCCCAGACCTGCAAGGAGGCAAACCCGCCTGTCAGCCACAGAACCAGCCCCAGCACGCCAATCGCCAGACCGGCAAGGGTTACGGAGCGCATGTGATCTTGACCTCTTCGGAAAAGCTGGCGCCGATGGCGGGGAAATCAGCCTCAAGATTTTCATCGGCCCCATATTCGGCCAGCGCATCCAGCAATTGTTGATCGGCGGCGCTGCGATCGGGTTCCAGCACCTGCGCGCTGCACCCTTTGGGCAAAGCGGGGGTAAAGACGGGAGCAAAGGCGATGGTATAGGCGGTGTAAAACCCCGGATCATAGACCTGCACCTGCAGCCCCTGCAGCGGGTCCAGCGGCGGATCAATCCGCCGGACATGGGTAGAGGTCAGCCGCCCGTCACGATAGTCGGCTGTCCAGCTTTCGGGGCGCGACAGGGCGACAGGCTGCCCCCCGGCAAGCAGGTAGGTATCGCCCGCAAAATCGGCATGCCAGTTCATGTCAAACCCTGACAGGGCGGCATTTTCGGCAGCGGTGGCCGTTCCGTCATGATCGGCGTCCTGCCCGCGCTCCTCGACCAGCACCAGCGAATAGAATTCGTCATAGGTCCAGCGGATGCGCAGCGCCGATGCCCGCCCATCCGCATCGAAGATCACCTCGATCCCGGCATCGACCCAGACATGGGGATGGGCCTGCGCCGACTGGGCTGTCAGAGCGGCGCAAAACGGCAGAGCCAGAAGACAAGCCGCGAATACGCTTCTCAGGTTTTTCTCGCAATTACTTGAAATAATAGGATAATGCGTCGAGAACGCATGGCGGCTCCCTGCCCCAGTCACCCTATTGAAACCGATCATCCGCGCCCCCGAATTCCGCGCAGAAGAATGCACGCTGCCCGCCTGGATGCAAGCGGGCAGCGCGCCCGTTCGGGGGGATCAGCGCTTCTCTGCCTTGCGGAAATCTGGCGGCAGCGCCGTATCAAGGATATGGCCATGCCCGCCGATCACCTGGCTGGCCCGCCCCACGATCAGCGGATCAGGGGTGCCGATCACCGCATGATCCTTGTTGGGATAATCGAGGCTGGACAGGAAATGCCGCATGCAGTTCAGCCGGGCGCGCTTCTTGTCATTCGATTTCACGATGGTCCAGGGCGCATCCGCCGTATCGGTGTAGAAGAACATCGCCTCTTTCGCCTCGGTATAATCATCCCATTTGTCGAGGCTGGCCTTGTCGATGGGCGACAGTTTCCACATCTTCAAAGGGTCGGTTTCACGCGCCAGAAACCGGGCGCGCTGTTCTTCGCGGGTGACCGAGAACCAGTATTTGTAAAGCCGGATCCCAGACCGGACGAGCATGCGTTCCAGTTCCGGGGCCTGACGCATGAATTCCAGATATTCCGACGGGCTGCAGAAGCCCATCACGCGTTCCACCCCGGCGCGGTTGTACCAGCTGCGATCATAGAACACGATCTCGCCCGCCGTGGGCAGGTGCTGGATATAGCGCTGGAAGAACCATTCGCCCTTTTCCTTTTCGCCGGGCTTGGTCAGCGCCACGACCCGGGCATAGCGCGGATTGAGATGTTCCATGAACCGCTTGATGGTGCCGCCCTTGCCTGCCGCATCGCGCCCTTCCATCAGGATCACGAATTTCTGGCCGGTTTCCTGCGCCCAGATCTGGACCTTGAGCAATTCGGCCTGCAACAGTGCCTTTTCGGCTTCATAGGCCTTGGTGCCCATCAGCCGGGCATAGGGGTAACGACCGGATTCAAAGGCCTCGCGGATGGCATCGGGATCGGCCTTTGGAAACTGGCGCGGGCCGGCGGGATGAAAGGCCTCGGGCTGGGCCGGGGCGGGTTCGGCGGCCTTGACCTCGGTCGCGGCCAGAATCGGCGCGTTGTCTTCCATGCGGTATCTCCCCGTTACAATTTACGGGAAATGCCATGTCACAAATCTGTCATTCACGCCTTGATCCGTATCAAACCCGGGGCAGGATTGCAGGAAATGCCCCTGAATAGCCCTAGAAGAATGGAGACGGGGCGGCAGACCCCAGATCTGCCGCCCCGCTTGGGGTAAAAGGAAATGCTGATCTCGAAATGCTGGAAACATGCTTTGGTAATGTGTTTGTGGTAACGCCCGCAGGGTCAGAGTCGCATACCCCATTTGTGGTAGGCCGGGTTATTCCGGCAGGAATTCGTGCAACCGCTGCAGAACCAGCCGCCATTCCTTGAAAAACAGCAACTGCCCGGTATGGGGCAGGAATTCCACCCGCAGCGCAGGATATTCCGACATCAGTTCGCGGATGGTCTGAACCGGCGTCTGCGGGTCCTGATCGCCCTGCAGCAGCACAACCGGCACCTGGCAGGCATGGATCAGGGCCGACCAATCACGTTCGCTGCTGATACATTCGCGGGTAAACGCCTCATGCGCCGAAGTTTTTTCGCCAAGACAGGTTTCCGACCCCAACAGAACCGCCTCGCGCACCTGCGGATCGGCAAAGGTTTCCATATCGGCGGGCGAGCCGCCATTCACCTGGGCGAGAAACTTTTCCTTGCCCAGCTTGCGCGCAAGGCTGAACCCCGCCTGCACCAGAAAGGGCAGAACCTTGGGCGCATACCGGGCATTGGCCAGAATGAAGCGCTGCCATTTGTCCATGCGTTCATATTGCACGGCACTGCGCAGGGGCAGCTGTGCCGCGCAACCGATGATGCCGGTCACCAGCCCGGGGTGCATATTGGCCAATGCCAGGGCAAACCGCAGATCCGCCCCCATGGTGATGATCGCAACCCGCGCCACCCCAAGATGATCGAGCACTGCGGCGTAATCTTCGGCGCAGCCCTGGGTGTGATCGCGGCCCTTGGGATGGGCCGCCGTGCGGCCATAGCCCGCACGGACCGGCACAATCACACGCAGCCTACGCAAACGGGCCTGACGTTCGGCTTCGGCTGGCCAACGGATCAGCCCGTAATCCAGATGCATGAACAGAACCGGACGGCCTGTCGGGCTGCCAAATTCGATCCAGTCCAGCCGACGCCCGTCACGCCCGCGCAGGCTCTGCGTCTCGATGGGCTGAAGGCTGCCCGCCGCAACCATCGGGGCCGCGCCATACGATGGCAGCAAAGAGACATCCATCAACCCGATGACCACCCGCACCAGCTCTGACTGGCTATGGGTTTCGGTCTTGGCCAGAATGGATCGTGCCTGCGTACGAACCGTTTCAATCGAACGGCCGCGCTGTTCGGCGATCTGTTTCAACGGCAGACCAAGCGTGATGCCACGCACGATTTCCACCTCGGCCCCGGTCAGGCCAAAGGCCTCTTGCACCGTCTGGCTGAAATCCTCTGGCCAATACAGTTCGGTCGAAAGCACCAGCGCCAGGGGTTCATCCTCGATCCGGCTGACCCGCAGGATCACCGGGCTGCCGGTCTGTGTGGAACGAATCCGCAAGGAAGCCACCTTTTCAGCCCGACCCGACACGACCTTGCGGATCACGCCGCGCAGCACCTCCACATCTTCGGGTTCGAAAGGCAGCGCCTTCAACGGCCCGCCTTCGGCCACCCCGAAGGCCGCCATGGCCGCCCGGTTGCAAGCCGTAATCAGCGGTCCGCCATCGGTGATCAGCGCCGCCGTGCGCTGAATGTCATCCAGCAAGACACGATAGCCACCCTCTGCCCGCGTCGCCTCATACCGATCCAGAAAGATGCGCGCCCGGCTGACATGGGTATCCAGTTCGGGATCATCCAGCTGCACCGCCTGATCCAGTGATCCGACCCGCAACGCGGCGGCGCGGCCTTCCCAGACCTCCAGCAATTCCTCCAGCCGGATCGGATCAAGCGCAACTTCATAAAGCCGATCGACGATCTCGGCCTTCTGGTCGCCATCGGCAATCTGCGCGCTGCCGGTCGTATGAGATGCGGTGTTCATGCGCGAATCCTTGCCGCAGCGCTGCCGTTGCGGCAAGGATTCGGCTGACTGTGCGCAAGAACCCGCGCAACTTTGTTGATAACTCGCACATATCCCGGAGAATCGCCGTGCTGACCCTGTATGGATGCTATCGTTCGCGTGCGTCGCGGCCGCTGTGGTTGCTGACGGAAATCGGGATGGAGTTTGCCCATCGCCCGGTGATTCAGGCCTATCGTCTGGCGGACCCTGATGCAGCGGATGCACCGGATAACACCCGGTCGCCCAGCTTTCTGGCCGTCAATCCGCTGGGCCAGATTCCGGCCCTGACAGATGGCGATCTGGTGCTGACCGAAAGCCTTGCGATCTGCCTGCACATTGCGCGGGCCTATGGCGGGGTGGTCGGCCCGACAAACCTTGCCGAACAGGCCTTGATGGAACAATGGGCACTGTTTGCATTGGCCATGATCGAAGGCCCTGCCATTGAAATTCTTTACGCAGATGCAGCAAGTGACGCGGGCAAGGCCACCATTCTTGCCGAAGCCGGCAAGCTGATGCGTCCTTTCGCCCGGCTGGAAGCACATCTGACGGGGCGCGACTGGCTGCTCGACCGGTTCAGCGTTGCCGATATCATGGTGGCGGAATGTGTGCGCTATGCGCAGGGCCATGCTCCGCTGATGCAGGCGCACCCCACCCTTTCGGCATGGCTGGAACGGTGCCATGCGCGCCCGGCCTTTCAGGCGATGTGGGCAGGGCGGATGGCTGAACCGGCCTGAGCGGCCCACCGGCCCTAGACCAGCTGCACGTCATCACCCCAAGCGGTTGTAGCCGCCGCCCTTGCGCCATGGGGCGGTGGATGGTCTAATCCGCCCCCGAAGCCCAATTACAAGAATCGAGCATCCATGGCCTCTGACCTGCTTTCCGGCGCTGAACAGACCTATGACGCCTCCTCTATCGAGGTGCTGGAAGGGCTGGAGCCGGTGCGCAAGCGCCCCGGCATGTATATAGGCGGCACCGATGAACGCGCCCTGCACCATCTGGTGGCCGAGGTGCTGGACAATTCGATGGACGAAGCGGTGGCCGGCCATGCCACCCGGATCGAGGTTGAACTGCATGCCGATCATTCGGTGACGATCCGCGACAATGGCCGTGGCATCCCGGTGGATCCGCACCCCAAGTTTCCCGGTAAATCGGCGCTGGAGGTCATTCTCTGCACGCTGCATGCGGGGGGAAAATTCAACGGCAAGGCCTATGAAACATCCGGCGGCCTGCACGGGGTTGGTGCGTCGGTGGTGAATGCGCTCTCTGACCGGATGGTTGTGGAAGTTGCGCGCAACAAGGAATTGTTCCGGCAAAGCTTTTCGCGCGGCATTCCCCAGGGCCCGGTGGAAAAGGTGGGCCCTGCCCCGAACCGGCGCGGGACGACGGTGCTGTTCCACCCGGATGCCGAGATTTTCGGATCTCTGCAGCTGAAACCTGCCCGTCTGCTCAAGATGGTGCGGTCGAAAGCCTATCTGTTCTCGGGCGTGGAAATCCGCTGGAAAACGGCCGTCAATGATGGCGAAACACCGCTTGAGGCAACCTTCCATTTCCCCGGCGGTCTGGCCGATTACCTGAGCGACACGCTGGAAAAGACCACGACCTATGCCGACAAGCCCTTTGCCGGAAAGGTTGGATTTCAGGAAAAGTTCGGGGTGCCCGGGTCGGTCGAATGGGCCATCAACTGGACCCCTGCGCGGGACGGATTCATCCAGAGTTATTGCAATACCGTGCCCACACCTGAGGGCGGTACCCATGAAAGCGGCTTCTGGTCGGCGATCCTGAAGGGCATCCGCGCCTATGGCGATCTGGTGAAGAACCGAAAGGCCGAGCTTATCACCCGCGATGACATGCTGGCTGGGGGATGTGCGCTGATTTCGGTCTTCATCCGTGAACCGCAATTCGTGGGCCAGACCAAGGACCGGTTGGCAACGGATGAAGCCAACCGCTATGTCGAAGGCGCTGTGCGCGACCATTTCGATACCTGGCTGGCCAATAACACCAAATCAGCCGGGGCCATTCTGGATTTTCTGGTGCTGCGCGCCGAAGAACGCTTGCGGCGGAGGCAGGAAAAGGAAACCCAACGCAAATCCGCCACCAAACGGTTGCGCCTTCCCGGCAAGCTGACCGATTGCAGCGCCAAGAACCGAGAAGGAACGGAGCTGTTTCTGGTCGAAGGCGATTCAGCCGGGGGCAGTGCCAAGGGCGCGCGCGACCGAGAAACTCAGGCGATCATGCCGCTGAAGGGCAAGATCCTGAACGTGCTGGGTGCAGCCTCCAGCAAGCTGGGCGACAATGCCGAGATCAGGGATATTTGTGAGGCACTTGGCGTTGGCATGGGCACCAAGTTCAATGTTGATGACCTTCGCTATGACAAGATCATCATCATGACCGATGCCGATGTGGACGGTGCCCATATCGCCAGTCTGCTGATGACCTTCTTCTACACCCAGATGCGCCCGCTGATCGACAAGGGGCACCTCTATCTGGCCTGCCCGCCGCTATACCGTCTGACGCAGGGCGCGCGGCGGATGTATGTGGCAAATGACGAGGAAAAGGAGCTCTGGCTGGCCAAGGGGCTGGGCGGCAAGGGAAAGATCGATGTGCAGCGGTTCAAGGGTCTGGGCGAGATGGATGCCAAGGACCTGAAGGATACCACGATGAACCCGGCCACCCGGCACCTGATCCGCGTCAGCATCGATGAGGATGAACCGGGCGAAACCGCCGATCTGGTCGAACGGCTGATGGGCAAGAAGCCGGAGCTTCGTTTTCAATATATCCAGGAAAATGCCCGCTTCGTCGAAGAACTCGACGTATGATCAGACTGCCTTCAACGGGCCGCGGCTGCCAGGTGATGTGACAGGCGCGGATCATCCTGCGGATTGCGCCCGGCCTTGAGCGCGAGACGGGTGACATAATCGGCACAACACAGGTGATGCAGCCGCGCAACCTCGGGCTGTGACATCGCTGTCGCAAAAAGCGCGTCGAATTCTGCCTGATGCCGAAGGGCGGACTGATCGGTCAATTCATTGCGGTTCGTGGATCGGTAGTACCGATCATTATACCGGTCAGCGCCCTGAACAGCAGAGGGCGTTCCGCGTTTCAGCGCCCAGCTTTCTTCGGACCTCAGCATGTAGTGGTTCATTTGTGCCCGCCGATGGGTGACCAGATGGGCCGGCAGCTGACGCAAGTATGGACCGTCCGGCCATCCCGGTACGGGAACCAGATCGGAATTGACTAGCAAGGCCTCGCAAGAGGCATGATCGGCAAGCGCGGGGTCAGCTTGGCGCGGCCCATGTTCCCCCAACGCCCGAAACCCCGTCGGATTGCGGTGAATCATCTTGATCCAACTGGATATCCAGTGAGCCGTCGGACCTGCCTGTGTGAACTGACGATGGGTGAACCCGTCCTGCCATTTGGTCTGTCCGCCAGTGCCGAAGACCCGCCAGTTGATCGCCATCGCCAGAAAATCAGGGTTGGGCCCCAACAGATCAGGCAGCTTGCCCTGCCCGTCATGCACGACAAGAAACTCATCCACATCGCAGACCAGAACCCAATCGGCGCGTCGTACCTGCGGGGTCTTTCGGGCCATGCGGAGCTTTTCTGCCACGACCTTTCCGCCCGCGGGAACATCGCACCGCATATGCACAAGCCAACCCGCCCGTTGCAAAGCATCCAGCAACTGTGGCGAATGGTCGGTACAATCATTTGTCACCACAACCAGATCGGAAAAGCCAAGCAGCCTGTACCAGCACACCCATTCCACAATGAACGGGCCCTCGTTCCGCATTGAGGCGATGACTGTTGCGCGCATCCATGCTCTCACTTTCCACAGGGGTCGGTCGCGCATTTCTGCATCTCAGCCGACTGCCCGGACAATGCTTCATTCGCAGGAAACACCACCAACCGCCAGAAAAACAAAAGGCCCATGGCCGCACATTGGCGGCCATGGGCGCAGGCAAGTCTATGGCATCAAGCCTGGATCGGCAGGGAAACCGTCAGCCCCCTTTCCGGGCCGACACCAAAACTGGCGGACAACTGCGCGACACGGAATTCAAACCCTCCCGCGACACCATCCGCGAGCTGATCTCCGGCAGCCAATGCGAAATCGCCGCCGTCACCTTGCCGACCAATGGCAGCACCGTCAGCCGGTAGAAGGCCCGGTTCGCCTCCTGATAATTGGCATAGGTCGCGTCGCCCGGGATGCCGATCAGCATCGGCGGCACCCCGAAGGCAATGGCAATCTCCCGTGCCGCAGCTTCCTTGGTCTTCTGGAATTCCATGTCGCTTGGGCTGAACCCCATCGGCTTCCAGTCCAGGCCGCCTTCCAGAAGCATGGGCCGCCCCGCATTGCGCGCGCCCTGGTGATTGGCCTCGATCTCGCTGACCAGCCGATCATATTGATCCGCCGACAGGGTGGCCTGCCCATCCGGGCCCTTGTAGATGATCGCCCCCGAAGGCCGCGCCGCATTGTCCAGCAGCGCTTTGGACCAGGCGCTTGCTGCCGAATGCACATCCAGCGCCACCGCCGCCGCTTGCAGGGGCGACAGGCCGTAATGGTCATCCTGCGGGTGATAGCTGCGAATGTGGCAAACCGGCTGCACCGGCCCTGTCATGTCAAAGCGATGCCTGCGGCCGCCCACCGTGTAATCATAGGCCACCGGCCAACCATCCGGCCCCGGAACAAGGCTCATGCGATCGCTGCGCAGCAGGTGCAATTCGCCCGGCACTGCATCGATCCCCGGCACTGCCTCAAGATAGGCATTCCCGCTCAGCAAAAGCTGGGCATAGATCGCCTCGAACAGATCGGCCCGTCCCTGCGCCGGATTGGGGCGGCGGATCAGGTCCAGCACCGGATGTGTCTCATAGCGCCGCGCGGCGTCTTGCAGCACCAGCGGCAGTGCCGCCGCCGTCTCGGAAATCAGCTTGACCACGCGAAACCCGACCGGATTGCCCTGAAAGCCATTCTTCGTCAGGCTCAGCGTATCGCGCGCACTCCAGACCGTTCGGCCGGATGTCCCAAAGGCCACCACACGCCCGGTGGCCGAGGCTTTTTGCTCCGGCGCCGCCTTTTCGGCCCGCCGCAGAAAATCAAACACCATGCCGTTCTCCTTGCTCCGGGCAAACCGCCCTCTGCCGGTCTCCCCTTGTTTCAGGGGCGACCGCGCTCGCATCTTCTGTGTCCATTCAGGACAGTCGGCCTAAAGCAGCCGCACCTGCGGGCGCCGATAGGCCTGTGCCGGGTCGATCATCAGTGCCGTCAGCGCCCAGACCAGGGCATCCACGCGATCAGGCGATCCCCTGCCCTCATAGCCCCGCGCGGTCATCCGGCACATCTGATCCTCCAGCCGCTCCAGCCCACGCAAATGGCTGACGCGCCCTTGTTCATACAATGCGGCCACCGGCTCGGCCCGTGCGGCCTTGCCCTTGCTGGCCCGGACCGCCTTGAAGCTGACCAATGGATCGACCTGCCGGATCACCGCCTGCACCAGATCGCCGCCCTGGTTGACCTCGGCCACCAGCCGATCTGCCCCATGCCGCTCCATCGCCGCAATCGCCGCGCGCGCCCAGGCGTCGGGCGAGGCACCCTGCACAGTGGCATCCTCCAGCACATAGGCCCTCCAATCCTGGGGCGGCCCTTCGGTCACAGCGCCAACGACAACGATTCCACAATCATCCGATCCGCCATGCCCGGTGACAGGCGGGTCCACCGCCACCACCACCCGGCTCAGCACCGGCGCGCGATCCACCCGGCCGCGCTCCAGCAGCCCCGTGGTCCACAGCGCCCCCTCGGCATCCTCGATCAGCACACCGTCCAATTCCTGCCGCCCGGCGCGCGTGCCGCCATAGCGCGTTCGCACCTCTTCCAGAAAACTCGCGGCCAGATAGGCGCGGTTGGCATCGGTCGGGGCATGGGTCACCACGCTGCTGGGATTGTTCAGGATCGCCTTCAGCACCGCCACATTCTTCGGCGTCGTTGTCACCACCTGCTGCGGATGGTCACCCAGACGCAGCGCGAATTGCAGCTGGTCCCAGGTTTCTTCCGCCCGCTTCCACTTGGCCAGTTCATCCGCCCAGGCCGCATCGAATTGCGGTCCGCGCAGGCTTTCCGGCTCATGCGCCGAAATCACCTGTGCCACCGCCCCATTGGGCCAGACCAGCCGCTTGCGCGTTGCTTCCCAGACCGGCCTGCGGTCGGGGGGCGAACAGGCCATGATCCCGCTTTCTCCAAAGATCATCACCTCGCGCACCTGATCCTGCGTTTCGCCCACCAGCGCCACGCGCCGCGCCTGGCCGGGGTCAGAGGGTCGCGCCCCTTCCACCATGGAACGGATCCACTCCGCCCCGGCCCGCGTCTTGCCCGCACCACGCCCCCCCATGATGACCCAGGTCTTCCAGGCCCCTTCGGGTGGCAGTTGGTGGGGCAGCGCCCAGAATTCGAACATCCACGGCAAGGCGATCAAGGCCGCATTGCTCAGCCCTCCCAGAAACTCATCCACCTGGGCCTGCGTCACGGAGGCGAGCCAGGCGGCGCCCGATTTCAGACCGGGCTGCCGCGAAATCCAGTTCTCCGGCGCCACTTGCGACCCCGGCAACCTGCTTGCGGAGTTTGTCAACGCGGTTCCTTTCTTCCATCACCAACTGGAATGCAGCGCGCAGATCCCTGACCGCCTGCATGGCGGTCTTGGCCTCTCCGAACTCGCCCCGCCGCACCTTTTCGGTGGCCGCGGCCAGTTCCATCGCTACTTCCCGATACATGCTTTCCGTTGCCTTCAGCAAAGCTTCAGGCCCGGCGTCTCCCCCAAGAAATTCCATTCCCATACTGCTGCCGCCTGCTCTCATGCCCCCGCACGAGTGAAATGAAAAAAGCGAGCGCCCGGGTCCCCCCGATCCGTCGCTCGCCCATTTCTTCCAGCATGGCAAATCTCTACACGACAGCGCCCGCAATGTCAAATAATTTTGTATTTTCAATATGTTAACGCACCGCGCGCAACTACCACCCGCGACGCAACACCAGATTCCGCGCAAGAAGGTAGTCACCTCTCGCTGCGCTTGCGATCCAGTCATTTCCATGCGCCTTCCACGCACATTCTGATGCGCGGTCAGCTTCCAAAGAGACAGGGTAGCTCGTCCAACGGGCATTCAGGCAAGTGATCTTGCACGATCACCCATGCAGCAAAAACAGCACCCGAACCCGCCGCATCCCATCCAAATGTATCCATAAGGAAGATCGCGAAACGACAGAAAAGATCGAGCAGTCATCTATGGACTGGTTCACAACTGACTGATTTTTCCGGGAATATGAAGGTCAAAACTGTTCGCATAAATTAAAATAAACCTACACCTCCTGCAAGGCGATAAAATGTTCGACTGGAATATGGCCTGCCACATTGATGCTGGATTCGGCGAGTAAATCGGCAAACTGTGGACTTGTGCAACAACACTCAGTACAGTATCCAACATTGCTGGCTGGGAGGAGGCTTTGATGAGCATTTCCATTTTGAAAAAGAATATCAGCCATTTCTGTATCTGTATCGCTTCTTCAGCGATCCTTGCGGCCTGCGCACCGGAGACGGCATACAGCTATTTCCTGATCAACGCCGAAAATTCAATCGAAATTCGCATGCGGGTTTCCAAGGGTATAATCGGATCGGTAGAAGAAATCGGTGCATCCTGCGGAGTTTATTCGAAAGAGAGATTTCATACAAAGTGCAATTTCGAAGGCAAGAACAGATTGGCGAGTATTGACATCTTCGCGCCTCCCGTTGGCGACTTGAAGGTATTCATTCGCGAAGTGAGGGGAGTTTTTCTTCCAGTATCTCCGGATAAACCATTCGAAGAGAGTGTGAGTGATTTCTACCTTGAGCTTGAAAAGGTTGTTTTGAGTAACATCCCAACCGGATCGAGTTTCACCGCGAAGCGAAACTTTGTTGGAGGTAGTTTACCGGACCAAGAGTTGCCGATCCATAATTAACATAACTTTGCATCTTGATTTCTGCTGTCTTTTAGACTTGGGTTTTATTTGGTCGGCTTTAGGCAGTGTTGACAAAACGGATTCCCCTCCGCGGTCGGCTGTGATTCAAGATCATCTCTACGTGGGAGGTGACCTTGGCACGAAACCTGATGTCGGACGACGAATGGGCATTCTTTGAGGGCTTCATCCGGGCAGTCCGTCATTCGATCGGTCGCAAGCCTGCGGACCATCGTCTTGTTCTGAAAGGCATTTTGAGCTGCTGCCGGTTTCGTGGACAGCGGGTTAAGCTAGTAAAGCGCGGGCCTCGAACTCCATGGGCCTGAGGTAGCCCAGTTTCGAGTGCCGTCTGCGCGGGTTGTAGAAGCGTTCGATGTAGTCGAAGGCATCGGCACGGGCTTCGTCGCGGGTGTTGTAACGTCGACACGCAGATCATTTGGGAGCGCTGCATCGCTTTCAACCTACCCGAATTGAGCCCTTGCCAACGCATGGCCCAGCATGACGCCCAATGCCCGCCAGCGGCAGATGGGGCGCGCAAGAGTTCCAAACTGTACCCCATGACAGCCGAAGCAAAACTGAACTTACAGCGCTCGCGAGTCGCATCTCACTGCAAGCAGGCGCTTATTATTTGCGGGTATTTTGGCGGGTAAGTCAAAAACATCAGAAAAATATCCAATGCATTCAAAGGTCAATGGTGGAGCAGAGGGGGATCGAACCCCTGACCTCGTCATTGCGAACGACGCGCTCTCCCAACTGAGCTACTGCCCCGCGACCTGCGCGATTTCTGGAGAATCGCCACAGGATTGTCAAGCCGCCACGCGGCCCTACCAGCCCTGCCCCACGGGACGGAATTCATGCAGGAAAGAGGCCATCATCGGCACCAACTGGTTGCGCCCCGGGCCGGCCAGAATGATGACCAGCCGTGACCCCTGCACGCCCTCCGGCCAATCCGGCAATTGGCGCGGCGGGCTTAGGATATGCTGCACCACATGAAAGACTGTCGGGCGACCCGGCCATTCGGCCAGTTCCACCAAACCCTTCACCCGCAGCAGATCCGGCCCGTAGGTCGCCTGCAGCGCCGACAGGGCCATATCCATCACCGCCGCTTCGACCGGCTGATCTGCCATGAAGCAAAAGGCCGTGATACCCCCGCCATGGTGGTTGGGGCTGTGGTGATGGCCGCTATGGTCGGCGCGGGCGGCAAAGCGCAGCCATTCCGCCACCACCGGCGGCTTGCCGGCCAGATCATAGGCCGCAATCGAAAACAGCCGCTCGGCTGCCATGTCGGGGGCGGCCAGAACCTCGGCATTTGGGGCCAGGCCTTGCAACCGCGCGATCACCGGGGCCGGGTCGGCCAGATCGGTCTTGCTGACCACCAGCAGATCGGCCACTGCCACCTGCCGCCGCGCCTCTTCCTGCCGGTCCAGCACCTCCAGCGCGGTGGCGGCATCGACCACCGTCACCACACCGTTCAGCACGAAATTCTCCAGCATGATGTCATTGGTCATGAAGGTCTGCAGCACCGGAGCCGGGTCGGCAAGACCGGTGGTTTCGATCACCACGCGGCTGAATTTGGGGCCCTTGCCGCTGTCGGCCTCATCCTTCAGCCGCAGCAGCGTCAGCCGGACATCGCCCGAAACAGTGCAGCAGATACAGCCGGTGGAACTGGCGAAAGCGCGATCCCCAATGCCTTCGATCAATCCGCCATCCACATCGACCGCACCGAATTCATTCACGATCACCGCCGTATCGCCGAAGCCGGGTTCGGTCATCAACCGGTTCAGCAAGGTGGTCTTCCCCGCGCCCAGAAAGCCGGTCAGAATGGTGACAGGGATGCGCAGGGTCATGGCAGGTCTCCTTTGCGGTCCGGCTTATGCGGGCCTGTGGCAGGACGCAAGATCACCGTGCCAGCGCGAGCAGGCCCGGCACGTCCAGATGCGCCTCCATGTGATCGGCAAGGGCGTCCAACGTCGCCTCAACCGTGGCCGAATGCGAAAGGCCCGATGACACCGCGCCAAGCCCCCGCAGAAAGGCCGCCCGAAAATCATCGGCGCGAAACAGACCGTGCAGGTAACTTCCGGTGATCCGCCCATCCCCCGACACGGCGCCCTCCGGTGCTCCATCGACAAAGGCAAAGGGCCGCGCCCGGCCCGGGCCATCGCTGCGCCCGATATGGATCTCATAGCCTTCGACCGGCAGGCCGCTGGCCGCATGCACCGCGCGGGTGCGGGTCAGACGCTTGTCAGGGGTCATGGTCGTGTCGATTTCCAGCAGGCCCAGCCCCGCCGTCTCGCCCGCCGGGCCTTCGATCCCCTCGGGGTCACGCACGACGCGGCCCAGCATCTGATAGCCCCCACAAATCCCCAGAACATGCCCGCCGCGCCGCACATGGGCGGCAAGGTCGATATCCCAGCCCTGTGCCCGCAGATAGGCCAGATCGCCTCGGGTAGACTTGCTGCCCGGAATGACCACCAGATCGGTATCGCCCGGAATGGCTTGCCCCGCAGCCACCATGGTCAGTGCGACGCCCGGCTCTTGTGCCAAAGGGTCCAGATCATCAAAATTCGCGATGCGTGACAGGACCAGCGCCGCCACCTTGAACGCGCCCGACCCGCCCCCGCGCGGCAGATCCAGCGCATCCTCGGCCGGAAGCTTTGCAGCATCTGCAAAGAAGGGCAGCACCCCGAACCCGCGCCATACCGTGCGTTCCGCAATCAGCCGATAGCCGTCATCAAACAGGCGAACATCGCCGCGGAACTTGTTGATCAGAAAACCGGAAATCATCGCAGCATCATCCGGGTCAAGCACCGCCTGGGTGCCAATCATCTGCGCAATGACCCCGCCGCGATCGATATCGCCGGCCAATACAACCGGCACATCCGCCGCCCGGGCAAATCCCATATTGGCAATGTCGCCCGCCCGCAGATTGACCTCGGCCGGGCTGCCTGCCCCTTCCACGATCACCAGATCATGCGCCGCACGCAGGCGCGCAAAGCTTTCCAGCACTGCGCCCATAAGCTGCGGCTTCAGCGCCGCATAATCGCGCGCCTTCACCGTGGCAATGCGCCGCCCCTGCACCACCACCTGCGCGCCGACCTCGCTTTCGGGTTTCAGCAGGACCGGGTTCATATCGGTGATCGGATCAAGCCCAGATGCCAAGGCCTGCAGCGCCTGCGCGCGCCCGATCTCGCCACCATCTGCGGTAACGGCGGCATTGTTCGACATGTTCTGCGGCTTGAACGGCGCGACAGTCAGCCCCCGCCGACGCGCGGCCCGGCACAGCCCGGCCACCAGCAAGGATTTGCCGACATTGGACCCGGCCCCCTGGATCATCAGCGCAGGCATGGCAGAAATCCTTGCGGGATCAGGGGGCGCTGCCCCCTCCGCCCTGCGGGCCGGTTTCCCGGGGGAAACGCGGCGCCTTTACCTTGGGCGGTCAACAGGATCCCTCCCTGTACCGCAACCTGACCCAGCCTGGATTCGGTCAACACCACGTGCCCTTCATCTTGGTCCAAATATCCCGGTAGAGTCGTGCGCCAGCACGCCGGGGGCAGAGCCCCCATCCTTGCGATGCGTCAGAACTCGACGCCCTTCTGTCCCTTGATCCCCGACCGAAACGGATGCTTCACCAATGCCATCTCGGTCACCAGATCAGCAATCTCGATCAGTTCTTCCTTCGCGTTGCGGCCCGTCAGGCAGACATGGGTCATCGGCGGTTTCTCGTCACGCAGAAAGGCAACCACCTCGTCCACCGCCAGATAATCGTAGCGCAGGGCGATGTTGATCTCGTCCAGCAGCACGAAACGGATGTCCGGGTCGCGGATCAGTTCCTTGGCCTTTTCCCAACCCTTCCGGGCCGCCGCAATGTCACGCGCCTTGTCCTGAGTTTCCCAGGTGAAGCCTTCGCCCATGGCATGGAATTGGCAAAGGTCACCGAAGTTTCCTTCGATCAGCCGACGTTCGCCGGTATCCCAGGCCCCCTTGATGAATTGCACGACCGCGCAGGGCATGCCATGGGCAATGCATCGCAGGATCATGCCAAAGCCCGAGGACGACTTGCCCTTGCCCGCACCGGTATGAACGATGACAAGACCCTTTTCGCCTTCCTTGGTGGCCATGATCTTGTCGCGGGCGGCCTTTTTCTTGGCCATCTTGGCGGCATGGCGGGCAAGATCATCCTGCGGGGTGCTTTGGGCTGCGGCGTCGTCGGTCATGGGCATCTCCTCTGACCTGCAGGTCTAACCGATTGCCGCAGGGCCGGAAAGCCCGGCTCCGACCTTTGCCGCAGCGGGGGCGGCGTCGCGCCGATTGCGGCGGCGGATGTCGCCCTTGCCCCTGCAGACGCCGCGCCTGTTCTTGACTCGCAAGGCCAATCTGTCACAAGGCGGTCATGCTGGTTCCTGCCCTGTGGCAGGCGAAGAAGGAATGCGTCCCCCCATCCGGGGCAAGCGCAGCCGCCCCCGCGACCGTGACCGGAGAGGCCCCATGCCACTGGCGTACAGCCGGGAAGGCCGGGACCGGGGGGAAACCCGCTCCGCAAGCCGGGAGACCTGCCAGCAGCAATGAAGTGACGGGCGGACGGGGTGTTTCCGCTGCGCGACCGGGGCCTTTGCCCCTGCCGTGCCATGCCCCTGCCCGATGGGAGAAGACGCATGGCACAGGCCCTGCTGCATGTCTGCACCACCTGCCGCCGCGAGGGGGCCGCGCCCCCTGATGGCCCGCGCCCGGGCGCGCAGCTGCTTGCCGCGCTCCTGGCCGAACCGCTCCCCGAGGGGGTGGCAATCCTGCCGGTCGAATGTCTCTCAGCCTGCAGCAATGGCTGTGCCGTCGCTTTGTCCGCCCCGGACAAATGGACCTATGTCTATGGCCGAATGGACCCCGAAACCCATGCTGCGGCCATTCTGCAAGGGGCGGCGGCCTATGCCGCCACGGCCGACGGGCTTGTGCCCTGGCGCGAGCGGCCCGAAATCTTCCGCAAGCAGAGCCTTGCGCGCATCCCGCCCCTGCCCGCCCTTGACCCCATTCCCGCCCTGAAGGACGCCGCCGAATGACTGACCTGACCAAGATCCCCGTCACCGTAATCACCGGCTTTCTGGGCGCGGGCAAGACGACGCTGATCCGCCATCTGATGCAGAACCCGCAGGGCAAGCGTCTGGCCGTGCTGGTGAACGAATTCGGCACCGTGGGGGTGGATGGCGATATCCTGAAATCCTGCGCCGATGAAAACTGCCCGGTGGAAAACATCGTCGAACTGGCCAATGGCTGCATCTGCTGCACCGTGGCCGATGATTTCATCCCCACGATCGAGGCCCTGATGGCCCTGCCGCTGCGCCCCGATCACATCCTGATCGAAACCTCGGGTCTGGCCCTGCCCAAGCCCTTGCTCAAGGCCTTTGACTGGCCGGCGATCCGGTCGAAGATCACGGTTGATGGTGTCGTGGCCCTGGCCGATGCCGAGGCCGTGGCGGCAGGTCGCTTTGCCCCCGATGTGGCAGCGGTGGATGCGCAGCGCGCCGCCGATGACAGCCTGGATCACGAAACCCCGCTGTCCGAAGTGTTCGAGGATCAGATCGCCTGCGCCGATGTGGTGCTGCTGTCCAAGGCCGATCTGGCCGGGGAGGCCGGTCTGGCCGCCGCCCGCGCGGTGATCGAGGCCGAGGCCCCGCGCAAGCTGCCGATCCTGCCGATGACCGAAGGGGTGATCGACCCGCGCGTCATTCTGGGTCTGAACGCCGCAGCCGAAGATGATCTGGCCGCCCGCCCCAGCCATCATGACGGCCATGACGATCACGAACATGACGACTTCGATACCGTCGTGATCGATCTGCCCGAAGTGGCCGATCCCGACCGGCTGCAAGAGGCCATCCGCCGTCTGGCCCGCGAACAGGATATCCTGCGCGTGAAGGGCTATGTCGCGGTCGTGGGCAAGCCGATGCGGATGCTGGTGCAGGCCGTGGGCGAACGCGTCCGCGCGCAATATGACCGGCCCTGGGGCGATACGCCGCGCGCCACCCGGCTGGTGGTCATTGCCGAACATGATCATGTGAACGAAACGGCGATCCGCGCCGTGCTGGAGGGCTGATCCTTGCACGTCACCTTCCGCGAAAGCCACGGGCTTGAGGAAAGCGAGACCCCCTATGATCCGGGCCAGACACCTGCGGATCTGGTGGTTCTGTCGTTTTCCGACAGCGATCTTGGCGCTTTCGCGGCGGGGTGGCATCGGGCGGCGGGGCGTCTGCCTTCGCTGCGGCTGTGCAATCTGGTGGCGCTGAAACATCCGGTGTCGGTCGATACCTATGTCGAAAACACCCTGCCCGGCGCCAAGGGCATCCTGATCCGGCTGATCGGTGGCGAAAGCTATTGGTCCTATGGCGTGATGCAGCTGCAGGATCTGTGCCGCCGCAAGGGCATCGCCTTGGCCATTCTGCCGGCTGACGGTCGCCCGGATGCGCGGCTGGATGAACTTTCCACCCTGCCGGTGGGCACATTGCGGCGGCTGGCGGCGCTGTGCGATGCCGGGGGGGCGGTGGCGGCGCAGGCGGCACTGGCGCAACTCGCGCTGGCTGCCGGGCTGTATGCCCCGCCGGTGATGGGCGACAAGACGGTGCCCGATTGCGGCTGGTACGATCCCGCGCAGGGTGTGGTGCCGGGGCCAGAGGGCGAAGGCCCCTTGTTGGTGGTGACCTTCTACCGCAGCTATCTGACCGCCGCCGATCTGGAACCCATCGATGCGCTGATCCATCAGGCCCGGGCGCGCGGCCTGCGGGCCTATGGCTTGTTCGCGCCGTCGCTGAAAGGGCCTGCCGCGGCCTGGGTGGCCGAAGCCCTGCGCCTTGCCGCCCCCATGGCCATCGTCAATGCCACCGCCTTTTCGGCCCGGACCGATGCCGGGCCTTCGCCGCTGGATGCCGCCGACTGCCCGGTCTGGCAGGTGGCCCTGTCCACCGCGCGGCGCAAGGAATGGCAGGGGGCTGAACGCGGCCTGTCGCCCGCCGATCTGGCGATGCATGTGGTTCTGCCCGAGGTGGATGGCCGCCTGTTTGCCGGTGTCGTCAGCTTCAAGCAGCCCAGTGCCCGCGATCCCGACCTGCAGTTTTCGCGCTTTGCCCATCGTGCCGATCCTGCCCGCATTGCTGCGGTGATCGACCGGGTCATGGCGCGCTATCATCTGGGCCAGACAGCCCCGGCGGATCGGCGTCTGGCGCTGGTGCTGTCCACCTATCCGGGCAAGGATTACAATCTGGCCCATGCCGTCGGACTGGATGCCCTGGCCTCCTCCGAGGCAATCCTGACCCGACTGGCTGCCGAAGGCCACGCGACCGAACCCGGCGATGGCCTTGGCCGGGCGCTGGAAACGGCACGGCTGGGCTGGCCGCTTGACGCCTACGCATCAGCACTGGCCCGCCTGCCCGAAGATTTGCAAGCCCGGCTGCACGCGGCTTGGGGCGCGCCAGAGGATGACCCGGATTGCCGGGATGGGGCAATGACCTTTCGCGCGCTGTGGCGGGGATCGGCGCTGGTCGCGCTGCAGCCCGAACGGGGCGAAGTGGCCAGCCGGGACGGCGATTATCACGATCTGGCCCGGGTGCCGCGCCATGCCTATGTAGCCTTCTATCTCTGGCTTCGGGCGCAGGGCCTGCAGGCGCTGGTCCATATTGGCGCGCATGGCACGCTGGAATGGCTGCCAGGCAAGGCGGTTGCCCTGTCCGGCCAGTGCTGGCCCGAGGCGCTGATCGGTGCGCTGCCGGTGATCTATCCTTTCATCGTCAATGATCCAGGCGAAGCCGCGCAGGCCAAACGGCGCATTTCGGCCCTGACTCTGGGCCATTTGCCGCCGCCCATGGTCGCCTCGGCCTTGCCCGATGGCCTGCTGCGTCTGGAACGGCTGCTGGACGAATATTCAACCGCCGACGGGCTTGACCCGGCCCGGCGCGACCGGCTGATTGCCGCTGTCCGGCTGGAAGCACAGGCGGCGGGGGTCGAAGAGGATCTGGGTCTTGGCCCCGATGCCTCGCCCGCCGAGGCGATCACCCGGATCGACCGTTTCGTCTGCGACATCAAGGAAAGCCAATATGGCGCGGGCCTGCATGTCTTTGGTCAGGGCACCGGCGAGATGGAAGGGCTGCTGGCCGCGCTCAATGCCCGCCATGTGCCCCCCGGCCCCTCGGGGTCGCCCTATCGGGGGCGCAGCGATGTGCTGCCCACCGGGCGCAATCTTTACGCCGTCGATCCCCGTGCCGTGCCCAGCCGTGCGGCCTTTGCCCAAGGGGTGAAGCTCGCCGAAGAATTGCTGCGCCGCCATCTGCAGGAACAGGGGGATTACCCCAGGTCACTGGTGATCGACCTCTGGGGCAGCGCCACCATGCGCACCGCAGGCGAGGAATTCGGCATGGCGCTGCATCTGGCCGGGCTTGCCCCCCGCTGGGATGCGGGCAGCGAAAGGGTCAGCGGGTTTGACATCACGCCGCTTGCCCTGCTGCGCCGCCCGCGCATCGATGTCACGCTGCGGGTGTCAGGCCTGTTCCGCGATGTCTTTCCCGGCCTTGCGCAATTGTTCGAGGCCGCCACGCAGGCATTGGCCAACCGCGACGAGGCGCCGGAAGACAACCCCTATCTGGCGCGCAGCCCCCGCGTCTTTGGCCCCGGGCCCGGCCAATACGGGCTGGGCATGACCGAGGCGCTGGAAGATTACAGCCCCGAAGGCCGCGCCGCTGCGGGCGAGGCCTGGCTGCGGGGATCGGAATGGGCGATTGATGCGCAGGGCACGGCCCGCCCCGCCCGCGCGGCGCTGGAAGCGCGGGTCCGCGCGGCCGACGGCTTTGCCCATGTGCAGGATCTGGCCGAAAGCGATGTGCTGCTGGCTTCGGATTATGCCGCGCATGAGGGCGGTTTTGCGGCAGCGGTCGCCCATCTGGGTGGCTCTGCCACCCTGTACCATCTGGACAGCACCAACCCCGCCGCACCGCGCGCGCGTCTTCTGGGCGAGGAAATCGCCCGGGTGATCCGCGCCCGCGCCGCCAACCCCGACTGGGCCACCGCGCTGATGCGCCACGGCTTTCGCGGCGGGGCCGAAATTGCCGCGACGCTGGATCATCTGGCCGCCTTCGCCCATCTGACCCGCGCCGTGCCTGCCCATCTGATCGATCTCTATCACGAGGCGACCTTGGGCCGCGATGATCTGGTGGCTTTTCTAGAGGCCGAGAACCCGCAGGCGCTGGCCGCCCTGCGTGCCCGCTTCCACGCGCTGCACGAGGCCGGGCTCTGGGTCACCCGCCGCAATTCGATTGCAGCCATGATGGAGGTGGGCGCATGAGCGGCACACGCGCCGGGGGGCTGTCTGCCCCCCGCCCCCCCCAAGGATATCTGGAGCAGGATAAAGCAGCACCGGTCATTCAGGGCTGGTGCCCGGGCGCGTTGCGTCCCATGGCTTCGGGCGATGGTTGGGTCGTGCGGGTGCGACCCAGGCTTGGGCGGCTGACCCCTGCACAGGCAGCCGGGATTGCCGAATTGGCACAGGCCCATGGCAACGGCCTGATCGATCTGTCGGCCCGCGCGAATGTACAGCTGCGCGGCGTGACAGAGGCCAGCCATGCGCCGCTGATTGCCGGGCTGCGGGCGCTTGGGCTGATTGATGACAGCGTGGCGCAGGAAACCCGGCGCAATATCGTGGTGCAGCCCTTTCATGGCGCATCTGATCCGACCTTGGCGATTGCCGCCGATCTGGCGGCCTTGCTGGCAGCGGATGATGCGCCCGACCTGCCGGCCAAGTTCGGCTTTGCCGTGGATTGCGGTGCGGCACCAGTGCTGACAGCCACGGCAAGCGACATCCGGATCGAGGTGCATGACGGCAAGGTGTGGCTGCGCCCGGATGGGTCATCGCGGGCGAAGGCAATCAGCGCGGACACCGCAGCGGACGAAGCGATTGCTTTGGCCCGCTGGTTCTTGCGGATGGGCGGCGTGACCGGCGGCCGGGGGCGCATGGCTGCCCTGATCGCGCGCGGAATAACACCCGAGGCGTTTGACACCCCGCTGCCCGAAGCGCAGTTCGCGGCCCGCCCGGGCCTCTGCCCAACAGGCGCGATGATCGGATTCGACTTTGGTCAGATGCAGGCCGCCACCCTTGCTGCGCTGGCGCAGCTGGGGGCGCTGCGGGTGACTCCCTGGCGGATGCTCGTGCTGGAAGGCGCGCAGAACCTGCCTGCCCTGCCCGGTGTGATCACGGATCCCGCTGACCCGATGCTGAAGGTGATCGCCTGCACCGGTGCACCCGGTTGCCTGCAGGCGCTGCACCCCACGCGAAGCCTTGCCCGCGCATTGGCCCCCCATGTGCCTGACCTGCTGCATGTGTCAGGCTGCGCCAAGGCCTGCGCCCATCCCGGCCCCGCCCCGCTGACCCTGATCGCCACCGCGCAGGGCTATGCCCTGCATCATGCGGACCAGATCACCCATCATACCGCCGACGAGTTGCTCGCCCGGCCCGAACTTCTGACCCGGTAAACATGCCCCATATGTACGAAACCGATGGTGCCACCATCTATGTGAACTCTTTCGCCACCATCCGGGCCGAGGCCGAACTGGCACGCTTCACGCCCGAGGAAGAGGTGGTGGTGGTGCGCATGATCCATGCGGTCGGCATGGTGGGGCTGGAACGCCATGTCCGCTTTACCCCCGGCATGGCGATTGCCGCCCGCGCCGCACTGGAAGCGGGCGCGCCGATCCTGTGCGACGCCCGGATGGTCAGCGAAGGCATCACCCGCCCGCGCCTGCCCGCCAACAATCAGGTGATCTGCACGCTGCACGATCCTTCGGTGCCAGAACTGGCGCGACAGTTGGGTAATACCCGCTCCGCCGCCGCGGTGGAATTGTGGCGTCCGCATCTGGCGGGCAGCATTGTCGCCATCGGCAATGCGCCCACCGCGCTGTTCCATCTGCTGAACATGCTGGAAGACCCGGCCTGCCCGCGCCCCGCCGCCATCATCGGCTGCCCCGTGGGCTTTATCGGGGCGGCAGAAAGCAAGGCCGCGCTGATGCAGGATGCCCCCTGCCCGGCAGTCATCGTCGAGGGGCGGCTGGGCGGCAGCGCCATCACCGTGGCGGCGGTGAACGCGCTTGCCAGCCGGAAGGAGTGACCATGGCCCGCATTCTCTGCGCAGGGCTCGGCCCCGGCGATCCCGATCTGATGTCTGTCCGGGCCGATCGCGCCGTGCGGGCGGCAACGCAGATCGCCTATTTCCGCAAACCCGGGCGGCGCGGCCAGGCCCGCGCCATCGTCGAAACCCTGTTGCGCCCCGATGCGCAGGAATTCGCGATGGAATATCCGGTCACGACCGAACTGCCCTTCGACAGCCCCGCCTATAATGACGCGCTGGCCCGGTTCTATGATGATTGGGCCGACCGGCTGGCCGCTCTGCCCGGCGAAGTGGTCGTGCTGTGTGAAGGCGATCCCTTCTTCTATGGCAGTTTCATGCATCTCTACACCCGGTTGAAAGACCGTGTGGCGGTGGAGGTGATCCCCGGCATCACCGGGATGGCGGGCTGCTGGCATGCCACGGGCACACCGATCACCTGGGGCGATGATGTGCTGTCGGTGCTGATGGGCACCCTGCCCGAGGAAGATCTGGTCCGCCACATGCGCGCGGCTGACGCGCTGGCGGTGATGAAAACCGGCCGCAACCTGCCCAAGGTGCGCCGGGCTCTCGCCACTGCCGGGCGGCTGCAGGATGCCTGGCTGATCGAACGCGGCACCATGCCCGGCCAACGTATCGCAAGGCTGGCCGAAGTTGACGCCGCCGATTGTCCCTATTTCGCCATCGTCATCGTCCATGGCCATGGCCGCCGCCCGGAGATCGCGGAATGACCGGCTCCGTCACCATCGTGGGCCTTGGCCCGGGCGATGCCGCAAAGGTCACGCCCGAAGTGACCGCGGCCATCGACCGCGCCACGGATATCGTCGGCTATATCCCCTATGTCGCCCGCATCGCCCCGCGCGACGGGCTGACGCTGCATGCCAGCGACAACCGGGTGGAACTGGACCGCGCAACCCATGCGCTGGAGATGGCCGCAGCAGGGCGGCAGGTGGTCGTGGTCTCCTCGGGTGATCCGGGGGTATTTGCCATGGCCAGCGCGGTGTTCGAGGCGCTGGAGGCCCGGCCCGATTTCCTGCACCTGCCCGTCAGCGTGCTGCCCGGCATCACCGCCATGCTGGCCGCCGCCGCCGCCGCAGGCGCACCTTTGGGCCATGATTTCTGCGCCATCAACCTGTCCGACAATCTCAAGCCCTTCGCGCTGGTCGAACGGCGGCTGCGGCTGGCGGCACAGGCGGATTTCGCGATGGCCTTCTACAATCCGCGCTCCAGCTCGCGCCCGCACCAATTCGCCCGGGTGCTGGAGATCCTGCGCGAGGAATGTGAACCCGGCCGCCTGATCATCTTTGCCCGCGCGGTTTCCACCCCGGATCAACAGTTGCGCTGCGTGACACTCTCTGACGCCACCGACGACATGGCCGATATGCGCACCGTGGTGCTGGTCGGCAATTCCGCGACACGGCGGATCGGCCCGCATGTCTATACGCCCAGGTCCGCCTGATGCCTTTATCGTGGCCGAAATATCCGGGGCGGAGCCTCCGGGGCGAAGCCCCGGAACGGCGACCTGAAAGGGGCGCGGCCGCAGGCCGCTCCGCCAGATCAGCGTCCAAGCCAGCTCAAGACCTGCGGTATTTCGGCAAAGACCTGCCGGGGCGGCAGGGTTGGGCGGTCAATCAGGATGACGGGCAGGCCCAGATCACGGGCGGCCAGCAGCTTGGCCTCGGCCCCGCTGCCGCCGGCATTCTTGGCCACCACATGGCTGATGCGATGATCGCGCAGCAGCGCCAGATCGCCGGCATGATCGAAAGGCCCGCGCGCCACGACAGTGCTGCAATCCGGCAGCGGCAGTTCACCCGGCGGATCGACCAGCCGCAGCAGATAGTGATTGCCGGGCCTTGCCGCGAAATCGGCCAGATGCAGCTTGCCAATGGCCAGAAACACCCGGGCACCAGATTCGGGCAAGGCCGCCACGGCGCCTGCCATATCGCGGACAGGGTGCCAGTCATCCCCCGGGCCGGGCGCCCAGGGCGCGCGCTCCAGACCGGCCAGTGCCACCCCTGTGGCCGCGCAGGCGGCAATCGCATTGCGGCTCATCTGCGCGGCAAAGGGATGGGTCGCGTCGACCACATGGCTGATCCGTTCGGTGCGCAGCCAATCGGCCAGGCCGTCGGCCCCGCCAAAGCCCCCCACCCGCATCGGCAGGGGCTGGGGCAGCGGGGCTTCGGTCCGGCCCGCATAGGAAAACACCGCATCCATCCCCAGATCGGCAATGGCGCGTGCCATCCGGCTGGCCTCGGTGGTGCCGCCCAGCAGCAGGATGCGTGTCATGTCTGAACCCTGGCTCCATATCCTTGGTCTGGGCGAAGATGGACCGGAGGGCCTTGGCTCTGCAAGCCGCGCCGCGCTGGACCGGGCCGAAATCATCTTTGGCGGCCCGCGCCATCTGGCTCTGGTCGGGGCGGGAGATCGGGGGCGCGCCTGGCCCGTGCCGTTTTCCACTGCGCCGGTGCTGGCACAACGCGGGCGGCGCTGTGTGGTGCTGGCCTCGGGCGATCCGTTCTGGCATGGCGCGGGCGGCAGCCTGCTGTCCGATCTGACGACTGGCGAATGGGTCAGCCATCCCGCGCCCTCCAGCTTTCAGCTGGCCTGCAATCGGCTGGGTTGGCGGATGGAAGAGGTGCTGTGCCTTGGCCTGCATGCCGCGCCCTTTGCCCGGCTGCGCCCCCTGCTGCATCGGGGGGCGCGGGCCCTGGTCACGCTGCGCGACGGTGCGGCGGCAGCGGAACTGGCAGATTGGCTGGCGGCAAATGGCCATGGATCGGCGCAGATCACCCTGCTGGAACGTCTGGGCGGACCGCACGAACGCATCCGCGCTTTGCCAACCGATGCCGCGGCCGATACACCGGCCGCGCCGCTGCTGGCGGCCATCACCGCCCGGGATCCCGGCCTGCCGCGCGCCAGCGGGTTGCCCGATGATCTGTTTGCCCATGATGGCCAGATCACCAAACGCCCGATCCGGGCGCTGACCCTGTCGGCACTGGCCCCGCGCGCGGGCGAACATCTTTGGGATCTGGGCGCGGGGTCGGGGTCGATCTCGGTCGAATGGGCCCTGGCGGGCGGCACATCCAGCGCGGTGGAGACGCGGGCCGACCGTCTGCCCAATATCCGCGCCAATGCCGAAGCCTTCGGCCTTGCCCATCGCCTCGCGGCCCATCACGGCGATCACGCCGCGCTGCTGCCCGGCCTGCCCCGGCCCGATGCGGTGTTCATCGGCGGCGGCCTCAGCCCCGATCTGATCCTGCGTCTGTGGGACATGCTGGCCCCCGGCACAAGGCTGGTCGCCAATGCCGTGACACTGGAAAACGAGGCAACCCTCTATGCCGCCCAGGCACAGCACGGCGGCAGCCTTTTGCGCATCGATCTGGCGCAAAGCGGGCAGCTTGGCCGCTTCCGCGACTGGCAGGCCGCGCGCCCCGTGGTTCAATGGAGCGTGACGCGATGATCATTGCCGGAATCGGACTGCGCGCCACCGCCACCACCGCCGACCTGCAGGCCGCACTTGCAGGCAGCGGGGCCGCGCGTCTGGCCACGCCCGCCGACAAGGCACAGCACCCGGCCTTTGCCGGGCTGGCACTGCCACTGGTGGCGGTGCCCCTGATCGCCCTTGCCGATCAGCCTGCCCAAACCGAAAGCCCGCGCCAGCCTGCCCGCTATGGCCGCCATTCGGTGGCCGAATGTGCCGCCCTTGCCGCCGCAGGCCCCGGCGCCACCCTGATCCAACCCCGCCGCATCGCCGCGCAAGGCCGCGTGACGCTGGCACTTGCGCTTGCAAAGGAAAGCCCATGACCGTTCATTTCATCGGCGCAGGCCCCGGGGCCGCCGATCTCATCACCCTGCGGGGGCGTGACCTGATCGCCGCCTGCCCGGTCTGTCTTTATGCCGGATCGCTGGTGCCGCAGGCGCTGCTGCAATATTGCCCGCCCGGTGCGCGGATCGTGAACACGGCACCGCTGAGCTTGGATGAGATCATGGCCGAAATCTCGGCTGCCCATGCGGCGGGGCAGGATGTCGCGCGGCTGCATTCGGGCGATCTGTCGGTCTGGTCGGCCATGGGCGAACAGTTGCGCCGCTTGCGGGCGCTTGGCATTCCCTATGATGTGACCCCCGGCGTGCCCAGCTTTGCCGCCGCCGCCGCCGCCCTTGGCGCAGAACTCACGCTGCCCGGCGTGGCGCAATCGGTGATCCTGACCCGGACCTCGGGCCGCGCCTCGGCCATGCCAGAAGGCGAAACGCTGGAGAATTTCGCCCGCACCGGCGCGGTTCTGGCGATCCATCTGTCGATCCATGTGCTGGAGGATGTGGTCCAGACCCTGACCCCGCATTATGGCGCGGATTGCCCGGTGGCGGTGGTCTGGCGCGCAAGCTGGCCCGATCAGCGCATCATTCGGGCCACGCTGGCCACGCTGGAAACCGCCGTCGGGGCCGAATTGGAGCGGACTGCGCTGATCCTTGTCGGGCCGTCGATCGGGGCCGAGGAGTTTGACGAAAGCCGGCTTTATGCGGGCGATTATGACCGCCGCTATCGCCCCGTCGGCACTGACCCGCGCTTTCCCGAAACCGCATGACGACGCCCGGGCTCATCATCTCGGCCCCCGCTTCGGGCACCGGCAAGACGACGGTGACCCTTGGCCTGCTCGCGGCCTTTCGTGCGGCGGGTCTGGCGGTGCAGCCATTCAAGAGCGGGCCGGATTACATTGATCCGGCCTTTCACAGCGCCGCCAGCGGCCGGGCCTCGGTCAATCTGGACAGTTGGGCCATGGCCGCGCCGCGCATCGGCCAGCTGATCGCCGATCAACCGCCCGCCGATCTGATCTTGGCGGAAGGATCAATGGGCCTGTGTGATGGCGTGGCCAACCCCGGCGAAGCAGGCATCGGGGCCAGCGCCGATCTGGCAGAGCTGACCGGCTGGCCGGTGGTGCTGGTGCTGGATACATCGGGTCAGGCGCAATCGGCCACGGCCACGGCGCTTGGATTTGCCGCGATGCGGCCGAACATAACCATTGCCGGGGTGATCCTGAACCGCGTGGCCTCACCCCGGCACGAGACGCTGATCCGCGACGGCATGGCCCGGCATGGTGTTGCCGTTCTGGGCGCACTGCCGCGCCGCGCCAGTATCGAACTGCCCGAACGCCATCTGGGGTTGGTGCAGGCCGGTGAAACCGAAAACCTGTCGCGCATTCTGGCGGAGGCTGGCCGCTTTGTCGCGGATCATTGCGATCTGGCCGCGATCCGCGCGACGGCGGCATCCGCCCCGGCATTGCCCGTGCAAACCTGCAGGATGCCCCCGCCCGGCCAGCGCATCGCCCTGGCGCAGGATGCGGCCTTTTCGTTCATTTACCCGCATCTTCTGGCCGATTGGCAGGCGCAGGGGGCGGAAATCCTGCCCTTTTCACCATTGGGCGATCAGGGCCCCGATGACAGCGCCGATTGCTGCTGGCTTCCGGGCGGCTATCCCGAACTGCATGCGGGCGCCCTCGCCGCAGCCACGCAGTTCCGGCGCCGAATACAGGCCTTTGCAACCCGCCGCCCGGTGCATGGCGAATGTGGCGGCTACATGGCCATGGGGGCAGCCTTGGTGGATGCCAAGGGGGTGGCGCATGAAATGGCGGGGCTGCTCGGGCTTGTCACCTCCTATGAAAAGCGGCGCATGCATCTGGGCTATCGTCTGGCCAGCCTGACGGCCCCGCTGCCCGGTTTTGCCCCCGGGGCACAATTGCGCGGGCATGAATTTCACTACTCGACCATTCTGGCCCAACCCGATATGCCGCTGGCCACCGTGCTGGATGCCTCGGGCGCGGCGGTGCCGGAGACCGGCTCGCGGCGCGGGCTGGCCAGCGGCACCTATTTCCACCTGATCGGGCAGAAAACATGACGACCGGCTTTGTTTCCTTTGTGTCCTCTGGCCCCGGCGATCCCGAATTGCTGACGGTCAAGGCGGTGAACCGCCTGCAGGCCGCCGATGTCGTGCTGTATGACGATCTGTCTTCGGGTCCGATCCTTGATCTGGCGCGGGCGGGGGCCGATCTGGTGTCGGTCGGCAAACGGGCGGGCCGGCCTTCGGCCCGGCAGGATCATGTGAACCAATTGCTGCTGGATTACGCCCGGACCGGCGCAAGGGTGGTGCGGCTGAAATCCGGCGATGCCGGGATTTTCGGGCGGCTGGAAGAGGAAACCACCACACTGGATGCCGAAGGGATCGGTTACGAGATCATTCCCGGTGTCACCTCGGCCTCGGCGGCGGCGGCGGCGGCGCAGATCCCTCTGACCCGCCGCCTGACCGCGCGGCGCGTGCAGTTCCTGACCGGGGCCGATGTGTCGGGCGGCCTGCCCCCCGATCTGAACTGGCAGGCGCTGGCCGATCCGGGGGCAACGACGGTGATCTATATGGGCAAGCGCACCTTCCCCGCGCTGGCCGCCGAACTGATGGCGCGCGGCCTGTCGCCCGACACGCCCGCCCTGCTGGCCCATGGGGTCACGACATCGGATCAGCAGATCGAGCGGTTCACCATCGCCACGCTGGCCAGCCATCTGGCCGGAACGACCAGCACGGCACCCGCGCTGATCTTCTACGGGCCGCTGGCCCCCTGACGCGCCCCTGATCGGTGACACCGTTCACGGCGGCACTGGATTTGCGCCGCCGGATGTGATCGGTGGGGGCAAAGACAGCACCGACCTGCCCGGCCCCGCTAAGGGCCGGTGCCGCAGCTTGACAGGAGAGACCGATGCCGCAGGACCGTTCGTTCCGCTTTACCCATGCCATCACCCGCAAGCCCGCCGGCTCGATCATCCGGGGCCTGCGCGCGGTGGATACCGGCAGCCCCGATCTGGCACTGATGCAGGCCCATCACGCCGCCTATATCGCCACCTTGCGCGAAACCGGCGCCACGGTGATCGAACTGGACGCGCTTGAGGCCTATCCCGACAGCGTGTTTGTCGAGGATACCGCGCTTTGCCTGCCGTCAGGTGCCGTGATCATGCGCCCCGGTGCGCCTTCGCGTCTGGGTGAAGCCGCCGAGATGGCCCCGCATCTGGCGGCGCTTTACGGCGACATTCGCACCATTTCGGGCGAGGCCAGCTTCATCGAGGGCGGCGACATCCTGATGACCGAAACGGAAATCCTCGTCGGTCGGTCGGCCCGCACCAATGCCGCGGGCATTGCCGAACTGGCCGCCCTGACCGCCGATTGGGGCGAAGTGGTGCGCGAAGTGCACACGCCCCCCGGTGTGCTGCATTTCAAGACCGACTGTTCGCTGCTGGATTCCGAAACCATCTTGTCCACCACCCGCCTGTCAGCCTCGGGCTGTTTTGCAGGCTACCGGGTGATTGACGTGGCCGAAGGCGAAGAGGCCGCTGCCAACACGATCCGTTTCAACGATCTGGTGCTGATGCCCGCCGGCTTCCCGCGCACCCGCGACGCGATTCTGGCGGCGGGCTATACCGTGCGCGAAATCGGCAATTCCGAATGTGCCAAGCTGGATGGCGGCATGTCCTGCCTGTCCTTGCGCTTTACCCCGCGCGCCTAAGGCATCAGCACCGCCGCCCGTTCGAATGTGGCGCTGTCGGCGGTGCCGTCGTCATAGACAACCATCACATCCACCCGCGCCACCGAGCCCGGCGGCAATCGGGTATAGGGCAGGCGATCGGTGGCCATGGCATTGGGTTGGGCTGTGCCCTCTTGGCAGGGATCCATCGGCCAATCCTGCAAGGGGCCGCCATTCACGCTGAACATCACCTGCGACAGCCCGCAGCGCCAGCTTTCCAGATGGGTGAAATAGACCAGATCCTCGCCCTGCCATTCGCGCAGCGCGATCCAGTTGCCGCGCGTGGCCTGCAGGATCGGCTTTACCTCGGCTGCGGTGGTGAAATTCTGCGCATGCGCCGCAGGGGCAACCATCAGCGCGGCAAGCAGAAGAAGCGTGCGTATCATCCTGAAATTCCTTGTCTTGTTAACTCTTTCACTGCCCCACATTCCCCGCTATGGTCGGGGCAAAAGGGCAAGGCAGGCCACCCCATCATGTCAAAGGTTCCGCCCTCCGGGCAATCGTTCAATATTCTGGCCATCCTGCAGGGCGGGCGTCTGGCCTACGAAGCCGTGCTTCTGGCCGCATCGCTGCGCCACACCAATCCGGGGTTTCGCGGCAGGCTGTATCTGGCCGAACCCCAGCCCGGCCCGCGCTGGACGCAAGACCCAAGGCTGACCGATCAGCCGACCCGCGATCTGCTGGAACATCTGGGCGCGAAGATAATCCCGTTTGAAAACAAAGTGTTCGGCGAACATTACCCCTATGGCAACAAGATCGAAGCGATCACCGCGCTGCCCGAGGAACCCTTTCTGTTTCTGGACACCGACACGCTGATCACCGGCGATTTCGCCACGGTCGGCTTTGATTTCAGCCGCCCTTCGGCCTCCATGCGGCGCGAAGGCACATGGCCGGAGATCGAGCTTTACGGGCCGGGCTATGCCGCGATCTGGAAATCGCTGTATGATCGCTTCGGGCTGGACTTCGAAAGCACGCTCGATCTGGGCCAGCCCGACGAATACTGGCAACGCTATCTCTATTTCAACGCGGGCTGGTTCTTCCATGAAAGCCCCCGCGCCTTTGGCAGCCGTTTCCTGGATTATGCGCGCGAGATCCGCAACAACCGCCCCGAGGAACTGGTCTGCCAGACGCTGGACCCCTGGCTGGATCAGGTGGCGCTGCCTCTGGTCATCCATTCCTTCGGCGGTGGTCGGCCTGGCCCCGAACTGGCGGGGCTGGATGGCGATGTCACCTGCCATTACCGCAGCCTGAGCCTGCTTTATGCCAAGGAAAGCGATCTGGCCGTGAAGGTGCTGGAGGAAGTCTGCGCCCCGCAGCCGGTGAAGCGCATCCTGAAGGAACATGAACCCTTCAAGCGGCTGGTCTACCAGCCCAAGGGGGCCAAGGCGCGGGCGCTGTTTGATCGCGCCGATCTGCCCCGGCGCGAACAGATCATCCGCAATACGCTGAAGCGCGAAGGGTATTGGTTCCGCTGATCACATCCGCAGAACCGGCAAGAGCGACGCGACCAGCGCCGCCGCCATGGTCCAGTTGAACGCCCGCAGCCGCGCCGGATTGGTCAGCCAGCGCCGCATGCCCTGCCCCATCATCGCCCAAAGGCTGACGGTGGGCAGGTTCACCAGCGTAAAGACAACCGCCACCAGACCCAGCGACCACAAGCTTCGATCCGCCGCATAGAGCGCGATGGCCCCCAGGGCCATAGTCCAGGCCTTGGGGTTGACCCATTGGAAGGCCGCAGCCTGCACAAAGGTCATGGGCCTGCCCGCCTCTGCCGCGGCCTCGGGCGCGCTGGCATGGGCGATTTTCCAGGCCAGCCACAGCATGTAGGCCACCGACACGACCTTCAGCACCAGCCCGGTGGCCGGCAGTGCCAGCATCGCCCCCACCACGCCCAGACCCATGACAAAGCACATCAGGCCAAAGCCAAAGGAAATGCCCATCATGTGCGGGATGGTGCGGCGAAAGCCGAAATTGGCCCCCGAGGCCATCAGCATCAGGTTATTTGGCCCCGGAGTGACCGAGGTGACGAAGGCAAAGCCCAGCAGGGCAAGAAGTGTTTCATATGTCATCATGTGCGCAATCCTGCGCCGGGATGCGCGCATTCGGGTTGCAAAGATTGCAATTATGGATCACATTTCACAACAAATGGCGAAGATTGACCCCACAGACCAAAAGATATTGCGCATCCTGTCCCGCGAAGGCCGGTTGCCCAATCTGGAACTGGCCGACCGGATCGGCCTGTCGCCCTCGGCCTGCCTTCGCCGGGTGCAGGAGCTGGAACGTCAGGGCGTGCTGAAAGGCTATCGCGCGGTGATCGATCCGGCCAAGACCGGAATCACCTTCACCGCCTATGTCACCGTGGGGCTGAACCAGCATACCAAGGCCGCGCAAGAGGCGTTCGAACGGGCAATGGCCCGTGCGCCCGAAGTGATAGAATGTCACAACATCACCGGATCGGTGGAATATCTGCTGCGGGTCGAGGCGGCAGACCTGATCGCCTACAAGCATTTCCATACCGATATTCTGGGTGCCTTGCCGCAGGTGGAACGGCTGACCACCCATGTGGTGATGGGCAGCCCCAAGGATCTGCGGGCCTGACCGGGGGAAGGTGTTCTGCGCCGCGCGCAGGGAAAGGAACACCGGCCCCGCAGCCCCGCCGTGGCGATACCGGTTTCCTTTCCGGCATGGCCACCCCGCCCCCGCCATTGCCCCGGCCGCAGGCATCCCCTAACGTCATCGCGACAATTCGGGGAGGACCGACCATGACCGACAGACCCTTGGGCTTTGACACGCTGGCCATCCATGCGGGCACCGCGCCGGACCCGGCGACCGGTGCCCGGCAGGTGCCGATCTACCAGACCACCGCCTATGTGTTCAAAGATGCCGATCACGCGGCGCGGCTGTTCAACCTGCAAGAGGTGGGCTACATCTATTCGCGCCTGACCAACCCGACCGTGGCCGCGCTGGCCAACCGGGTCTGCGCGCTTGAAGGTGGGGCGGGGGCAATCTGCTGTTCGTCGGGCCATGCAGCACAGATCATGGCGCTGTTCCCGCTGATGGGTCCGGGGCGCAACATCATCGCCTCCACCCGGCTCTATGGCGGAACGATCACCCAGTTCAGCCAGACCATCAAACGCTTTGGCTGGTCGGCCAAATTCGTCGATTTCGATGATCTGGCGGCGATCCGCGCGGCGGTGGATGATGATACCCGCGCGATCTTCTGCGAAACCATCGCCAATCCGGGTGGCTATGTCACCGATCTGGATGCCATTGCCGGTGTGGCCAATGAGGTGGGCCTGCCGCTGATCGTGGACAACACCACCGCCACGCCCTGGCTGTGCAAACCCATCGAGCATGGCGCGACGCTGGTGGTGCATTCCGCCACAAAATACCTGACCGGCAATGGCACCGTGACCGGAGGTATCGTTGTGGACAGTGGCAAGTTCGACTGGTCGGCCAGCGGCAAGTTCCCCTCGCTGTCGGAACCCGAACCCGCCTATCACGGGTTGGCCTTCCACCCCGCGCTTGGGGCCATGGCCTTCACCTTCCATTCCATCGCCGTCGGGCTGCGCGATCTGGGCATGACCATGAACCCGCAGGGCGCGCATTACACGCTGATGGGGATCGAGACCCTTGGCCTGCGGATGCAGCGCCATGTCGAGAATGCGCAGAAGGTGGCCCAGTGGCTGGAACAGGATCCGCGGATCGAGGCCGTCACCTATGCGGGCCTGCCGTCATCGCCCTGGCATGACCGGGTGGCGCGGATCGTGCCCAAGGGCGCGGGCGCGCTGTTCACCGTGGCGGTGAAGGGCGGCTATGAGGCCTGCGTGAAACTGGTCGATCACCTCAAGCTGTTCAGCCATGTGGCCAATCTGGGCGATACCCGGTCGCTCATCATCCATCCGGCGTCAACCACCCACCGGCAATTGCCGCCCGATCAGCAGGTCCGCGCCGGGGCAGCCCCCAATGTGGTGCGCCTGTCCATCGGGATCGAGGATGCCGCCGACATCATCGCCGATCTCGATCAGGCGCTGGCGGCGGCTTCGGCCTGATCCCGGAAAACCGGGGGGACACCTCCCCCCGGTCATTGCTTCGCCCATCCGGGCAATCAGTTCGCGATTTCCCAGCTGATGGTGACCTGTGCGGTGGTCTCAAGTTCGCCCCCGGCCACCGGAACCCCGGCTGCAGAGGCATCGGCGGCCATCCGCATCATCGGCATCGGGGCCGAATAGCCCGGCATTTCGACAATCGCGGTGATCTTGCCCAGGCTGACCCCGGCCGCACCGGCCAGTTGCTCGGCCCGCGCCCGCGCATCAGCCACGGCCCGCTTGCGCGCTTCGGCCAGCTTGGGGGCCAGATCGACCAGACCAAATTCGATCCCGTTCAGCGTATTGGCCCCATCCTTCACCGCAGAATCCAGCACGATGCCCAGCCCGTCCAGCTTGCGCAGCCGCACCGTCACCATGTTCGAGGCGATATAGCCGTTGATCGCGTTTTCACCGCTGGATGACGAAATCCAGTTCGGATTCAGCGACAGACCGGTGGTCTGGATATCCGCCGCAGCGATACCTGACCCTGTCAGATTGGCGATCACCTTGGCCGTTTCGGCGCTGTTTGCCGCCATGGCCGCCGCGGCGGTATCGCCTTCGGTGGTGACCCCAAGGCTGATCATCGCCATGTCGGGCGCACTGGCAACCCGGCCTTCGCCGGTAACCGTGATCACAGGGGCCGTTTCGGCCAGCGCGATGCCCGGCAGGGCCAATGCTGCCGCCATGGCAAGGCTTGTCATTTTCAACCGCATACTCGTGTCCTCCATAGACCTTTAGCGACTTTCCTCGTTTATGACGCGGTTCGAAAGGCCATCCTTGGGCCGGTCACAGGTGTTTTTCTTCCCTTCGGCGGAAAGCTGCTATACTAGGCGGGACAGCCGGACATGGCGACTCCCCGCATCCTTCCCAGCTGTGCTAGACCTGTGCAATGAAACCCAATTTTGCCCTTTCGCTTACCGATGACAGTATCGGCCTCCTGCACCGGACGGCGCGGGGATGGCTGGAAATCGGGGCAACCAGCCTTGACGCCCCCGATCTGGCCGAGGCCCTGAGCTATCTGCGCCGCTCTGCGCTCGGGCTGGCGCCGCATGGCGTGGCCACCAAGGTGGTCATCCCGAATTCGCAGATCCTTTATACCGAGGTTGCAGCCCCCGGCCCGACCGATGTGGACCGCGATCTGCAGATCCGCCGCGCGCTGGAAGGGCGCACGCCCTATGCGGTGGACGATCTGGTATTTGACTGGTCAGGCGACGATCACATCGTGCAAGTGGCCGTTGTCGCGCGCGAAACACTGGACGAGGCCGAAGCCTTCGCCACGCAATACCGGCTAAACCCGATTTCCTTCGTGGCGGTACCCGATCCGGCACAGTTCGCGGGCGAACCCTGGTTCGGGCCTTCCGCGCTGGCCGCGAGCCTTTTGGCCGATGGCGATCACGTCGAACGCGACAGCGAGGCCTTGACCGTCATTTCACGCGAGGCAGGCCGGGGCGACCGCCCGGCCGAGTCTGAGTCCTCCGCCGTTTCCTCTGGGCCTGCGGAGGATCCGGTCATGCCCGAGGCGGAACCGGAACAGCCGACAGCCGAGACGGAGCCCCCGGTTCAGGCGGACTTGCCGCTGGAGCCGCCGCCGCGCGCGGCGGGGCCGGAGGTCATTCCGCCGGTCCATGCGCCCCCGCGCCAGCCGGTCGCCCCTGATCCGGTGCTGGCCGCACCAGTTGCCCCCGAACCCGTCGCCCCCGAACCTGTTGCGAAGGCGCCGGTTGTTCGGCCTGAACCGCCACAATCCGACCCTGCGCCCCTGCCGGCCTCCGATCCCGAATATCCGATCGAAGCGCCCCCGGCCTTTGCCTCGCGCCGCGCGGCAGAACCTGCGGCCGAACCCACGCTGCGGGCCCCGGAACCGAAGCCCGAAGCCGGGCTGCCCCCCGAACCCCAGGCCGCTGGGGCAGAGGCTGCTTCGGCGCGGTTGGCTGTCACCTCGGTTACCACCAGCCATGGCCGCAAGGCCCCTGCCGCCCCGCTGACCCCGCCTGCCACCGGCCCGGCCCGGGCAGAACCCCAGCCCTATCAGCCCGAGCTGATGGACGAGGCAGCGGACGAGCCCTTTGCCGATCTGATGGTAGAGCCGAAGATCGAGGATGATCTGCCACCGGCACCGCCCGCCAGCGTGCAGGCGGCACGGGCGCGCGGGGCCGCACCGCTTGCCGCGCCTGCACGCAACCCGGCCCGCCCTGCCGCCGCGCCCAAACCTGCCAAGGGCAAGGCTCTGGGCGGGATTGTCACCGCACCTGGCATTCCGGGTTTCGGCGGGCCCAAGAAGGCCAAGCCAAACCCGGCAGCGGTAGCCGAAACGCTGGTCGCCCCGCCCCCGCCCGCCGAGCAACGGCCCTTCCGGGTCCAGCGCCCCGCGCCAAAGGGCAAGCCGAAATTCCTGGGCCTGATCCTGACCGGCCTGCTGCTGATTGCGCTTGCTGTCCTTGCGGCATGGTCGTCGATCTATCTGGCGGGCGGCAGCGATCCCGAAGATCAGACCGAGGTCGCCGCGCTGGCCCCTGAAGCCCCGGCACCTGAGGCCGCGTCACCCGACCCATCGGCAGCCCCCGCGCCTGCGTCACAGCCGCTTGCGCCCGAAGACCTGCCCCTGCCGGAGGATGAAGCCGCCGCCGATGGGGTGATCCTGCCCGAGGATGAGGCTGCGGCGGACGGGATTGCCAGTGCCGATGCCGTCCCGCCCGAAGCCCCGGTATCCGAGGCGGCGGCAGAAGCCCGGCTGCAATCGGGCGCGACCGCCCTGCCCGGCGTGGCGGATGAAATCGTGATCGCCGCAATGGATCAGCCGCCTGCCGCCTTGCCCGCCCAGCAACTGGGGGTGCCGCAACTGGCCGCAGATGCGCAACCCTCCGGGGTAGCGCTGCCGCCCCCGTTCGGCACGCAATATGAATTTGACGACAACGGCCTTATCAAACCGACGCCCGAAGGCATCCTGTCGCCCGATGGCGTGCTGCTGGTGGCTGGCCCGCCGCCAAAGCGCCCGCCAGAACGCCCGGCCAGCCTCGTGCCCCTGGCCGCTGCACCGGCACCCACGCTGGATGCCGATAATCCGCCGCCTGCCGCCGATCCGACGCTGCAAGGCCGCCGCCCCGCACCACGCCCGGCCAGCATTGCCACATTGGCAGCACCTGCAGCCACACCTGCCGTCAGTGACAACCCGCCGCCCGCCGCCGATCCGACCCTGCAAGGCCGCCGCCCCGAACCGCGCCCGGCCAGCATCGCGGCGCTGGCCCTACCCTCGGTGGCCCCTGCCGCCACCGATGATCCGCCGCCTGCCGCCGATCCGGCGCTGCAGGGTCTGCGCCCGCCCGTGCGCCCCGAAGGACTGGTGGCCAATGACGATGCCGCGCTGGACATCCCGGCAGAAACCCGTTTCGCCAGCAAGGTGCCGCGCCGTCGGCCCGCCGAAATCACCGCACAGGCCGAACAGCGCCGTCTGGATGAAGAAGCACGCAAGGTTGCCGAAGCCGCCTCTCTTTCCGCTGCCGCCGCTGCAAGAGCCCTTGCAGAGGCCGCACCGCAAGGAGAGCCTGCCGCCCTGAAACCCGAAGGGCCGTTCAGCGAATTGGCCGTGTCGATCTCGCGCCGCCCCGAACCACGCCCGCGCAATTTTGACCGCAAGGTTGCCGCTGCAGTCGCCAGTGCCGCCATCCGCCCGCGCGAGGAACCGCGCGAAAAGCCCGATGCCCCCGAGGACAAGCCCCGCCGCGCCGAACCGGGCGAGGATGAGGAACCCGATGTCGCCCCGGCCCGCACGCCAAAGGTGCCGACCAAGGGATCGGTGGCAAAGAACGCGACCTTTGCCAATGCCATTGATCTGGGCAAGACCAACCTGATCGGCGTCTATGGCACCCCGTCGCGCCGCCACGCGCTGGTGCGTCTCGGCAGCGGACAGTACAAGAAGGTCAAGGTGGGCGACCGCGTCGATGGTGGCACCGTGGCCGCCATCACCGAAAGCGAACTGCGCTACAAGAAGGGCGGGCGCATGATCACCCTGAAGATGCCCAAGACCTGATCCGCCCTACGGATTGTTTCACCCCGATTTGCTTTTGCAGCACAGTGTGTGCCCCGCCCCCCTTGCCCCGGCGGGGCCTGCCCCCGCATAGTTGCGCCATGGAACATCTTCTGCTTCAGGCTTCGATCTATCTGGGTGCCGCCGTGATTCTGGTGCCGGTCGCGGTGCGGCTGGGGCTTGGGTCGGTTCTGGGCTACCTGGCTGCCGGGTTGCTGATCGGCCCGGTGCTGGGGCTGGCCGGATCGGAAACCGCCGATCTGCAGCATTTCGCCGAATTCGGCGTGGTGATGATGCTGTTCCTGATCGGGCTGGAACTGGACCCGCGCACCCTGTGGGAAATGCGGCAGCGCCTGCTGGGTCTTGGCGGGGCGCAGGTCGTGCTGACCAGCCTGCTGATCGCGGGCGCCTTGCGCATGATGAACCTGGATTGGCCGGTGGCGCTGACGCTGGGGATGCTGCTGTCGCTGTCATCCACCGCCATCGTGCTGCAGACGCTGACGGAAAAGAACCTGTTGCGCAGTTCGGGGGGGCGATCGGTCTTTGCGGTGCTGCTGTCGCAGGATATCGCCGTGGTGCCGATGCTGGCGCTGATCCCACTGCTGGCCAGCCGCACGGCCGCCCCATCGCATGCCGACCATGGCGAAGGCGCGGCGGAACCGCTGATGTCGCTGGTGCAATCGCTGCCGGGCTGGGCGGTCACGCTGCTGACGCTGGGGGTGGTGGTGGCCATCGTGCTGGCCGGGCATTTCCTGTCGCGCCCGGTGTTCCGTTTCATCCATGCCGCGCGTCTGCCGGAAATGGGCACCTTCTTTGCCCTGCTGCTGGTGGCCGGTATCGCCTTTCTGATGGCCATGGTCGGCCTGTCGCCCGCGCTTGGCACCTTTGTGGCGGGGGTGGTTCTGGCCAATTCGGAATTCCGCCACCAGATCGAGGCCGACATGAAGCCCTTCAAGGGCCTGCTGCTGGGCCTGTTCTTCATGACGGTCGGCATCGGGATCGACCTGTCCTTGCTGGCCGATCAGCCCCTGCGCATCCTGGCGCTGACCCTGACCCTGATTGCCGTGAAGGCGGCGGTGCTGTTGGGTCTGGCCCTGGCCTTCGGATTGAAGTCGCGGGAACGGACCTTGTTCACGCTTGCCTTGGCGCAGGGTGGCGAATTCGGCTTTCTGCTGGTCAGCTTTGCCACCGCGCAGCATATCCTGCCCGAAATGGTGGCGCAGCGAACCTTGCTGGTAATCAGCCTGTCGATGCTGCTGACGCCGCTGCTGTTCATCCTGCAGGACCGGCTGGCCCGCCGCCATTCTGGCGCATCTGCCAATCAGCGCCCCGACCCGATCGACGAACAGGGCCCGGTGATCATCGCAGGCATCGGGCGCTTTGGGCAGGTGGTCAACCGGCTGGTGCGCGGGGCTGGCCTGAAAACCGTCGTGCTGGATGCCGATGCTGGCGCGATCGAACGCTTGCGACGCTTTGGCATCAAGGGCTATTTCGGCGATCCGTCCAACCCCGACCTGCTGCATGCGGCGGGGCTGGAGCAGGCGCAGGTGCTGGTGGTGGCGGTGGATGACAAGCCCAATGCGCTGCGCATCGTGGCCTTTGCCCGCAAGATGCGGCCTGATCTGCATATCGTGGCCCGCGCCTATGACCGGGTACATACCTATGAACTGTACCAGGCCGGCGCGAATGACATCGTGCGCGAAACCTTTGACAGCTCGGTCAGGGCTGGTCGCTATGTGCTGGAAAACATGGGCTTTACCGAATACGAAGCCGCAAAGCTCAGCCAGACCTATTACCGGGTTGACCGCGCGGCGATGCGCGATCTGGCCGAATTGTGGGTGCCGGGCCGCCCGCTGCACCAGACCGAGGCCTATATCGCCCGGGCCCGCCAGATCGATGATGATCTGCGCGAAGCGATGCGCGATGACCCCGACAGCCTCGCGCTGCGCGAAGCGGCCGAGTAATCAGCCCGCCGCGACGCCCGCTTCGGCAAAGGTCGCCATGCCGCTATGGCAGGCCACCGCACCTTTCAGAACCCCGATGGCCAGTGCCGCGCCCGACCCTTCGCCCAGACGCAGCCCCAGTTCCAGCAGTGGCTGCTTGCCCAGTTTCGACAACAGGGTGCGATGCGCAGCCTCGGCGCTGGCATGGCCCGCCACGCAATGATCCAGCGCGCCATCGCAGGCCTGCGCCAGAACGGCGGCGGCAGCCGTGCAGATGAACCCGTCCAGAATGACCGGGATACGTTCCGCCCGGGCGCGCGCCATTGCACCTGCCATGGCCGCAATCTCGCGCCCGCCGAGGCAGCGCAGCACCTGCAAAGGATCGCGGTCAGGATTGGCGGCCAGACCTTCGGCCACCACCTGCGTCTTGATCGCAAGCCCGTAGTCATCGACACCCGTGCCCCGGCCTGTCCATTCGCCCGGCGTGCCACCAAACAATGCGCAGGCAATCGCAGCAGCGGCGGTCGTGTTGCCGATACCCATTTCGCCCACCACCAGCAGATCCGCTGCCGGATTGACGGCCTGCCAGCCTGCCGCCAAAGCGGCCACCAACTCGGCCTCGGTCATTGCCGGGCCTTGGGTGAAATCGGCAGTGGGGCGATCCAGATCCAGCGCCTGCACCGACATTTCGGCCCCGAAGGCGCGCGACAACTGGTTGATCGCCGCCCCACCCGCCTGAAAGTTTGCCACCATCTGCACGGTCACCTCGGCCGGAAAGGCCGAAACGCCCCGCGCCGTCACGCCATGATTGCCCGCAAAGATGATGACTTGCGGCTTGTCCAGGCCGGGGCGTGCCGTTCCGCGCCAGCCCGCATACCAGATGGCCAGATCTTCCAGCCGGCCAAGCGCGCCGGGCGGTTTGGTCAACTGGCCATTGCGGTCGCGCGCACCCTGCAGGGCCGCAGCATCCGGGCCGGGGGCGGCAGCCAAAAGGGCGCGGAACTCGGAAAGCGTGGCAAAGGCGGCAGACATGGCAATGTCCTCATTGATCCCAGGTTGCGCCTTGGGTAGCGATGTTGGCAACGGAAAACCATCCCGGAAAGGGCATCGCAATGGCAGGAAACGACCCGAGCGGCATTGTGACACGCGGCCTGCATGACCTGCGCGCCGGGCTGGGGCTGCTGTCGCGCCTGCCGCTGCCCCCCTTGTCGGATTGGCCCAATCCGCCCGCTGTCTGGGCCTGGCCGCTGGCCGGTCTGGTGCTGGGTGCGCTGGCCTTGGCGGGGGGCGCTGCGGCTCTGGCGTTTGGCCTGTCGCCGGGCCTTGCGGCGGCGCTGATGCTGATGCTGGGTACGGTGATGACCGGCGCCATGCATGAAGACGGGCTGGCCGACAGTTGCGACGGGCTTTGGGGCGGATGGGATCGCGACCGGCGGCTGGCCATCATGAAAGACAGCCATATCGGCAGCTATGGTGTGATGGGGCTGGTTCTGGTGACACTGGCGCGCTGGTCGGCGCTGAGCGCGTTGCTGGCGGTGGGGCACTGGGGGGCGGCACTGGCGGCGGCGGCGATCAGCCGGGCCCCGATGGCGGTGCTGATGGCGGCCTTGCCCAATGCTCGCGGGGGCGGCCTGTCGGCATCGGTCGGCAGGCCAAGCCAGGATGCGGCGGCGGCGGCTTGCGGGGTGGCACTGCTGGCCGGGCTGATCTGCACTGGATGGGTGGCCCTGGCCATGGCGGCGGCGGCGACAGTTGTGGGCTGGCTGCTGGCGCGGATTGCCCTGCGCAAGATCGGCGGACAGACCGGCGACATTCTGGGGGCAACCCAGCAACTGACCGAACTTGCGGCATTGGCCTGCGCCACGGCCCTGCTGACATGAAAAAACCGCGCCCGAGGGCGCGGTTTCAAAGGCGAAGCATCGGGATCAGGCAGCGCGCGAGGTCAGCACCTGATCGACGGTTTTCTGCGCCTGCGCTTCATCCGCGCCCGAGACAGCGGCCACTTCGCGGGTCAGCCGTTCCAGCGCGGCTTCATAAAGCTGACGCTCGGAATAGCTTTGTTCGCGCTGATCGTCGCTGCGATGCAGATCGCGCACGACTTCGGCAATCGCCATCAGATCGCCCGAATTGATCTTCTGTTCATATTCCTGTGCGCGACGCGACCACATGGCGCGCTTGACCCGGGCCTTGCCCTTCAGGGTATCCAGCGCCTTGTTCACCACGTCGGGGGTGGACAGCTGACGCATGCCGATTTCCGTCGCCTTGTGGGTAGGCACCCGCAGGGTCATCTTGTCCTTTTCGAAGGAGATCACGAACAATTCCAGATGGATGCCCGCAATTTCCTGTTCTTCGATCGAAATGATCCTGCCCACGCCATGGGCCGGATAGACAACAAATTCATCGGGACGGAATTCAGGCTTTTTGGTCTTGGTCATTCCAGCGGCTTCCTCATGCGCAGGTGTCTGATCTTCCCACGAAAAAACCCGGCCGAAAGCGCTTGCTTTCAGCTGTTTCGGGCATTCTTTCACAAGAAATCCCGTCTCAGGCGAGCAGTCCTGAGGCGGCGGTCAGGCATCCATGCTTGGTTTGTGACGTCTGTATAACACAGAATCAGCCCGATTCCAACTGCGCCCGACACATCAGATGCCAAGGCAGCAGCCAATCAGGCCAATTTTTCCGCAATTCCGTTACGTCAAGGTTAACGGGATCAGCTCCCCTGCCCCGGATTGGGCGAGAAATAGCGTTCCAGCTTGTTCTTTTCGCCGTCGCGGTCCTTCGCTTCGGGCAGCGGATCGCGCTTTTGGGTGATCACCGGCCAAAGCTCCGCATATTTGCGGTTGAACTCGACCCAAGCATCCATATCCGGTTCGGTATCCGGGCGGATGGCATCGGCCGGGCATTCCGGTTCGCAGACCCCGCAATCGATACATTCATCCGGATGGATGACCAGCGTGTTCTCGCCTTCATAGAAACAGTCCACCGGACAGACTTCGACGCAGTCGGTGTATTTGCAGGCGATGCAGTTGTCGGTCACCACATAGGTCATGGCACGATCCCGGTCAGAGTTGGCTGCGGTCTAGCTAGTCCAACCGCGCCGGGGGATCAAGCGGGGTTGCAGGCCCCGGATCGCAGGCGCGGCAGGTTTGGCGATCATTCCGGGAAATCGTTCCTGAAATCTGCCGCTTCATCGGTATCCTGTTCCGACAGATCGGCAGGATCCGGATTCGATTGTGGATCAAGATCGCGATAAAGCGTCTGCGCCTCGGTCGCAGGTCCGCGGCGCTGCCCGGGGGCCAGCACCCGGATCAACCGGATGCGCCCACCTTGCGGAAAGGTCAGCGTGTCCCCTTCCCCGACCTGATGGCCGGGTTTCAGGCAGCGCTGGCCATTCAGCCGCAAATGGCCTTCAGCGATCATCTCGCAGGCCATGGGACGCGATCTGAAGAACCGCGCCTGCCAAAGCCATTTGTCCAGCCGGATGGTGTCGCGCGCTGGCGCCACCGGTTTGCGGCTGTCCTCCGGGCGATACTTGGCCAATCAGACCTTGCCCTTCAAAGCCAGCAATGCCGCGAAGGGATTGTCGGGATCTATCGGCTTTTCGGCGCGCGGCGGGCGGGTCTCGAAGTTGCGGGGCTTGTTGTCCTTGCCGCCATCGCGATCGCGACGCGGACCCTTGCCGTGATCGCGCCCTTCGGGCTTGCCGCCCTTGCGGTGATCGTCACGCTTTTCGCCACCTTCGCGGCGCGGGCGGTCCTCACGCGGCTTGTCGCTGCGTTCGGCCCCCTCGCGCGGGGCACGCGCCGGGCGATCTCCGCGCGGCTGACCTTCGCCACCTTCACGGCGCGGCCCCCGGCCTTCGCGGCCCTGCCCCTCACGCGCTTGCCCGTCGCGCCCCTGCCCTTCACGACGGGGGCCGCGATGGTCATTGCGCGGGCGCGGGGCCCAGGTGAAGGTATAGAAGGTTTCCATTTCGGGCGGCGGGGCTTCGGCCCCTTCGGGCAGCGGTTCTTCGGGCACGGGGGCCAGAACCGAAACCTCTTCCGGAATCGGGGCCGTGCTGGTTTCGGTCGCCACCGGCGGCAGCGGTGCGCGCACCTTCACCCGTTCTGCCTTTTCGCCCTTGTAGCCCAGCCCGCCCATCAGATCGGCGAATTGTTCCAGCGTCATGCCGGTGATCGACAGCATGTCGGGCGTGGCTTCGAACCCGGCCCGGCTGTCCTTGGCACGCAGCAGATCGGCCAGACGTTCCAGCATGTCGATGCGGATGGCACGGCTGCCCGCCGGGCGATAGCCGGCCAGCGTATAGTGATCCTTCGGCACTTCGGCGATATTCGGAATGGTCACCAGACCCGGAGGCGGGCTTTCAGGGAATTCCTGCAGGCCCTTGGCCAGCGACCACAGAACCAGCCGCAGCCGGGTTGGCGCGGGCTTGAGCAGCAGCGGCAGGAAGATGGTGTATTGGCCAAAACGCACGCCATGCTTGCGCAGGCTGGCGCGCGCCTCCTGATCCAGCGCCTTTACATCGTCGTTCACGCTTTCACGGGTGACAACGCCCAGGCCTTCGACCAGACGGAAGGCAAAGCCGCGGGCCAGGCCCTGCAGGTTTTCATCGCGGCCAAGCGCCAGCAGCGGCTCGAACAAGGCGGCAATCTTGCGGTCGATGAAATGCTGCAGGCGGCGCTTCACCTTTTCGGTGACGTCATACCCGGCCTCTTCATCGACAAAGGCTTCGACCTGCGGCTTCATCGCCTCGGCCCCGGCCACCAGCTTGCCCACCGCCGAGCCGCCCCACATCAGGCCGCCCTGTTCGGTGAAATCCATCTCGGTATCGGGCGCGTTATAGAACTTGTCCGCCCGCAGATGGAATTCGGGGCGCAGCGCTTCATAGGCCGCCTGCCGCATCACCCGCGCTTCCTCGCCTGTTGCCGAGGCATCCTGACGGAAACGGAACCCTTCGAGACGGCCGACGAATTCGCCTTCGACCATCACTTCACCCTTGTCATTCACCTCAGCCACAAGGCTCTCCTTCTGTTTCAACCGGCGCATCAGGACCGATGTGCGCCGATCGACAAATCTTTGCGTCAGCCGCGCATGCAGCGCATCCGACAGTCGGTCTTCTACAGCGCGGGTTTCCTCGCGCCAATGGGTTTCATCCTCGACCCAGCCCTTGCGCTGCGCAACATATGTCCAGGTGCGGATATAGGCCAGCCGTTTTGAAAGCGCGTCAATATCCCCGTCGCTGCGATCAATCCGCGCAATGGCCCGGGCCAGCCAGTCGGCCGGAACCCGCCCCGCCCGCAGGAATCCGTGGATGCGCGACAGAAGCTGCACATGATCGCCCCCGCCGACCGAGCGGAAATCGGGGATGCGGCACACATCCCACAGCAGGCGCACCCCCTGCGGCCCCAGCTTGGATGCCTGCAGATCGGGCAGATCGGCCAGCGCCTTCAGCGCCTGAAGATCGTCCGATTCCCGGGTGCGCATCAGCCATTCATTACCGGTTGGCGCCTCGAGCGAGGCAATCAGCCGCGCCACGCTGCCGAAATCCAGATCGGGGTTGCGCCACATCAGCTTGCGCACAGGGGCGAAGCGATGTTCCTCGATGGCTTCGACAATATCCTCGTCCAGCGGCCCGGCCTCGCCCGTCGTGCCAAAGGTGCCCGATTCCATGTGCCGTCCGGCCCGGCCCGCGATCTGGCCCATTTCATGCGGGAACAGGGGACGCATCCGCCGCCCGTCAAACTTGTGGGTGCTGGAAAAGGCGACATGCTTGATGTCCAGGTTCAAGCCCATGCCGATGGCATCGGTCGCCACCAGATAATCCACATCGCCATTCTGATAGAGGGCGACCTGTGCATTGCGGGTGCGGGGCGACAAGGCCCCCATCACCACGGCGCAGCCGCCCTTCTGCCGCCGGATCAGTTCGGCAATCGCATAGACATCATCAATGGAAAAGCCGACGATGGCCGACCGGGTCGGCATGCGGCTGATCTTCTTCTGGCCCGAATAGCTCAGCGTGGAAAGCCGGTCGCGCCGCAGGAACTGTGTCTGCGGGATCAGCGCGGCAATGGCGGGGCGCATGGAATCAGAGCCGAGGAACATCGTCTCGACCAGCCCGCGCGCGCGCAGCAGCCGGTCGGTGAAGACATGGCCGCGATCCGGGTCACCGCACAACTGGATTTCATCCACCGCCACGAAATCGGCGCCGATCTCCTGCGGCATCGCTTCGACCGTGCAGACCCAATACTGGGTGCGTTCGGGCACGATGCGTTCTTCGCCAGTCACCAGCGCCACGACCGATGGCCCGCGCGCCTTGACGATGCGGTCATAGACCTCGCGCGCCAGAAGCCGCAACGGAAAGCCGATCACCCCGGTGCGATGGCCCAGCATCCGTTCGATGGCATAATGTGTCTTGCCGGTATTGGTCGGTCCCAGAACCGCCGTCACCCGTCCTTGCGCTGCCATGCCGCCGGTGCCTTCAGATTTCCTGCCCGGCGACCTTGGCCTCCAGACGCTTCACCGCATCCTCTATCCCGTCGAGATGCGGATGTATAGCAAGCGCGGCGCGATAGACTTCCAGGGCCTGCGCCGGCCGGTCGATGGTTTCCAGAATGGCCCCGAACCCGGCCAAAGCGCCGAAATGCCGGGGATTGAGCGCCAGAACCCGCTGCAGATCGGCAATGGCCGGTCCGGTGCGCCCGGCATGGAAATAGGCCAGGGCCCGGGCATTCCAGCCTTCGGCGAAATCGGGCGCGTGATCGGTCAGCGCCGTCAGATGATCGATGGCCTCGGTGATCTCGCCCTGTTCCAGCGCGGCATTGCCCCGTTCCAACAGCAGATCCATCGCCGCCGACCCGGAACGCGACCAGATCCGCTCGATGTCATCCGCGATGCGCCGCGCCTCGGCGCGATCAGCCCCCTGCAGGTCGAAAAACAGCCGGTCCAGATCCTCGGCCCCCGCCGCGCGTGCCGCTGCGTCACAAAGCGGCAGTGCCAGCACTGCCGCAACGACAAGGTTGAGTATGCGTAACCGGAGTTTCATGATCTGCACTGTATCGCAAGAGATGCGAAATGCCATAAGGCTTGGGTCACATTCCGGCGACAGCCGCGACAAAACGAAGGAACACAAGATGAGCGAGATCATTTCCACCGCAGTCGAAGCCCTGTCGGCCAAATTGCCCAGCTTTGACGGCGTGGCCAAATTCGTCATTCCCGGCGAAGGTGCCATCATGATCGATGGTGCAGGCGTGCGCGCAGGCGATGACGAAGCCGATGTGACCCTGACCGCCGAGGCTGATGTGTTCCGCGCCATTCTGGACGGCGAGATGAACCCGACCTCGGCCTTCATGTCCGGCAAATTGGCGGTCGATGGCAATATGGGCCTTGCCATGCAACTGGCGGCCACCCTGGCCTGAACCATGACAGCCCCCCTGTTCCAGCATCTGGCGCAGGGTCCCGAAGGGGGCCAGGCCCATTGGCGCATGACGCCCGATGGTGCCCGGCTTCGTCTGGTGCATTGGCCCGCCGCCCGGGCACGGGGCACCGTGCTTCTGTTCAACGGGCGGTCGGAATATGCCGAAAAATACGGGCCCGCAGCGACCCGGCTGACTGCGGCAGGCTGGCATGTCGTCACGCTGGACTGGCGCGGGCAGGGTCTGTCGAGCCGCCACCATCCCGACCCGATGCTGGGCCATGTCGGGGATTTTGCGGAGTATCAGCAGGATGTGGCGGCGCTGATGGGGTTCATGCGCGAGAGCGGCCTGCCCGAACCGCTGCATCTGCTTGCCCATTCGATGGGCGGCTGTATCGGCCTGCGGTCGCTGCTGCAGGGGCTGCCGGTGCGGTCAGCGGCCTTGTCGGCCCCGATGTGGGGCATCCGCCTGTTCCCGACTGTCACGCCGGTCGCCATGAACCTGTCCTGGCTGGCCCATCAGGCCGGGCATGGCCATCGGCTGACGCCGACCACCACCCGTGTCAGCTATGTGCTTCATGCCGGATTTCGCGGCAATCTGCTGACCCGAGACCCGGAAATGTGGACCTGGATGCGCCAGCATCTGACGGCAGAACCCGGGCTGGCACTGGGTGGGCCGACCCTGACATGGCTGCATGCCGCCTTTACCGAGATGACGGCCCTGATGCGTGCCCCTGCCCCGAACCTGCCCGCCTATGTCGCCTTGGGCACGCGCGAACGCATCGTCTGCCCGCGCAGCATCCGTCGTCGGCTGTCCACATGGACCGGGGCGCGGCTGGAGCCCTATACCGGTGCCGAACACGAGGTGATGATGGAAGTGCCGCGCCATCGCGAACATTTCCTGCAGGCCTGCCTGACCCTGTTCGACCATCATTCCTGAAAAACAGCGGCGTGCCTTGGGGGCATCGAGCGCCATCGCCTGAGGAAGCCGCGCGCGCAGCGCGGCTGACGAGGCAAAAACCGTGCAGCCCCCCGCAGGGGGGCTGCTCCGCAAGATCACTGCCGGGGATTACAGGCAGATCTGGGTAAAGCCGTCCCGCAAGGCGCGCGACCAGGCCTCGCTCATCGCCGCGAATTGCGAATCTCCTGCCTCGATCCGGCGGCGCAGCGTCACGCGGCAAGCATCGCGTTCGATCACCGCCAGATCCAGCGGCATGCCCACCGACAGGTTCGACCGCAGTGTCGAATCCATGCTCAGCAGCACGGCCTTCTGCGCATCCTGCAGGCTGGTATCAGGACGCACCACCCGGTCCAGGATCGGCTTGCCATATTTATGTTCCCCGATCTGCAGAAAGGGGGTGTCTTCGGTTGCCTCGATGAAATTGCCTTCGGGATAGATCAGGAACAGCCGCATCACCCCGCCCTTACGCTGCCCCGCCACGATCATGCTGGCCGAGGCCAGCTGGCGCATCGTGGCCAGTTTCTCGTCGATCTCGGCCCGGACCGAAGCCAGCATGTTGCCGACGATTTCGGCCACCTTGAGCATGGTGGGCGCCTGCATGATCGAGGTTTCGCCGGTCGCGCCATCATCTTCGATCGCTTCGCGCAGGCGGGCGATGGTGGTCTGGGTCACACTCAGGCTGCCGGCGGTCATGATGGTGATCACCCGCTCGCCCGGTTCTTCAAAGGTGAACATCTTGCGATAGGTCGAGATGTTGTCCAGCCCCGCATTGGTCCGGGTGTCGGACAGCAGCACCATGCCTTCATTCAGCAGAAGGCCCACGCAATAGGTCATGATCGTTTCCGTTTCGGCAGGTTTGGCGCAACACTATTGCTGCGCCGCCCCGGGTGCAACCGTGGCTATTGCTGGCTCTGGCTTTGGGTCTGCCCTGTCGGCGCCAGAACACGGACCGTCACATCCATCCGTTCCACCCCCGGCCCGCGGGCAATGCCCCGGATCGGGGCGGCATCCTGCGCATCAAAGCCCGAACCCAGCCGGATATAGCGTGCATCGGGACAGCACCGATTCGCCGGATCAAATCCGATCCAGCCCAGCCCGCCGATCCACAATTCGGCCCAGGCATGGGCAGCCTCATGCGGGGTGCCTTCGGCATCGGCGAACAGATAGCCCGAGACATATCGGGCCGGAATCCCGCGCGCGCGCGCCATGGCGATCAGGGCCTGCGCATGATCCTGGCAAACCCCCGCCCCGCGCGCCAGCGCCTCGGCGGCGGTGGTCTGCGCCTCGGTCACGCCGGGGGTATAGGTGATGGCATCGGCCACAGCTGCCGACAGGCGATGCGCGGCATCAAGACTGCCCTCCGCCCCTTCTGCCGCCACGGCCAGCGCGACCAGCGCCGGATCAGCCCATGTGGCCGCCGTTTCGCGCAGATAGACCTCGGGGCGCACGCCTTCGCGATGGCCGCGCAGAACCCCGGCCAGATCGAGCGTTTCCACCGTGCCGCGCACCCGCACCACGATTTCAGACACCGGGCCGGGCACCGACCACGCGGTGATCCGGTCGCCCGCGCCATCGCGGAAGGTGCCGCCCTTCACGCCGTCGGTCACCTCCACCATCCAGTCGGCAACCATCTGGCCTTCAAACACCGAAGGCGTCAGCCGGTGGCTTTGCACCACGCCGCGCACCGGCTGGTCATAGCTGTATCGCGTCACATGATCGACAGTCAGGCGCATCAGCGAACATCCCCGCTCAGGTAGGATTCATGGATGACATGGCCCAGATCGGCCGAATCGCGGATGAAGCGCGACAGGAATTCATGCAGCCCTTCATCAAAGATCGCATCCGCCGTGGTGGTTTCCAGCTCGGCCAGCATGGCCTGCGCCTTGCCCTGCGCCGCCGTCATCCGGCCATAGGCCTTGGCCAGCCGCCCCAGATGATTGGTGACCCCGGCCACACAGGTGATGAGCGCGCGCGGGCTTTGCGGGTTGAGGATCAGGAAATGCGCGATCTTGGCCGCCGTCACCTCGCCCCCATAGGCCCAATGGAAAGCGCGCTGCGCCCCCATGGCACGCAGAAGCGTGGTCCATTGGTAATTGTCGAGGCCTGAGCCCACGAAATCCACCCGGGGAAGCAGGACGTAATATTTCACATCCATCATCCGCGCGGTATTGTCGCCACGTTCCAGATAATAACCGATATTCAGGAAGTTATAGCCATCATTGCGCAACAGTGTGGCGTCGATGGCGCCGCGCACCATGGCGGAATGGCGCATGACCCAATCGGTGAGGCGGCTGAGTTCCAGTTCCGAACGCGGCGTGCGTTCCAGCTGGCGCAATTCCTGAAAGGCGGTATTCAGCGCATCCCAGACCTGGCTTGTCAGCGCCGTGCGCACGATGCGGCCATTTTCCCGCGCCGCCGTGATGCAACTGGCCACGCTGGACGAATTGTCGCGATCGAAGAACAGCCAGCTTTCCAGATTGCGCTGCACCGGATCGCCGTATTTCTTGGCAAAGCCATCGGCGGTGCCAGAAGATTGCAACAGGCTGTCCCATTCGCTGCGATAGCCATGGACCGAAGGCAGCAGCGAAATCCGTGATCCCACTTCCAGCAGGCGCGCGGCGATGTCGGCGCGTTCCATGTAGCGGGCGATCCAGTAAAGGTTGTCTGCGGTTCTGCTCAGCATCTGTGTTACTCCGCCAACACCCAGGTATCCTTGACGCCCCCGCCCTGGGACGAGTTCACCACCAGACTACCCTCTTTCAGCGCGACCCGTGTCAGGGCACCGGGCACAAGGTCGATGTTTTCGCCCACCAGACAATAGGGCCGCAGATCGACATGGCGCGGCGCAATGCCCTGTTCGACAAAGGTCGGCGTGGTGGAAAGCGCCAGCGTTGGCTGGGCAATGTAGTTCCCCGGATCGTCCACGACCTTGGCGCGGAAGGTCTCGATCTGCTCCTTGGTCGATTTCGGCCCGACAAGCATGCCGTACCCGCCCGAGCCATGCACTTCCTTCACCACCAGATCGCCCAGGTTTTCCAGCACATATTTCAGATCATCGGCCTTGCCGCATTGCCAGGTCGGCACATTTTGCAGGATGGGTTCTTCCCCCAGATAGAAGCGCACCATTTCCGGCACATAGGTATAAACCGCCTTGTCATCGGCCACCCCGGCACCGGGCGCCGAACAGATGGAAACCCCTCCCGAACGATAGACATCCATCAACCCCGGAATGCCCAGCATGCTGTCAGGGCGGAAGCAGAGCGGATCGATGAAGGCGTCATCGATGCGGCGATAGATGACATCCACCCGCTGCGGGCCTTCGGTCGTGCGCATCCAGACATATTCGCCTTCGACAAACAGGTCCTGCCCTTCGACCAGTTCGATCCCCATCAGATCGGCCAGGAAGCTGTGTTCGTAATAGGCGCTGTTGAAATGGCCCGGCGTCAGCAGCACGACGCGCGGTTCGCCCTTGCATTTGGCGGGCGCAACCGAGGCCAGCGTCCGGCGCAGCCTTTCGCTGTAGCTGTCCACCGGCTGAATGCGGTTTTCGCGGAACAGGGCCGGGAACATCCGCATCATGATTTCGCGGTTTTCCAGCATGTAGCTGACACCCGAAGGGGTGCGGCAATTGTCCTCCAGCACGAAGAAATCATCCGGGCCGGTGCGGACAAGATCGATCCCCACGATATGCGAATACACCCCTTTGGGGGGGACGAACCCCACCACCGCCTTTTCATAGGCTTCGTTTTCATAGACCAGCCGCGCCGGGATGCGCCCCGCCTTGACGATTTCGCCCCGGCCATAGACATCGACCAGAAAGGCGTTGAGCGCCCGCGCCCGTTGCTTGATCCCGCGTTCCAGCCGGGCCCATTCCGCAGCGGTAAAGACCCGCGGAAACATGTCGAACGGGATCAGCCGGTCCGGGTCTCCGCCTTCGCCATATACGGCAAAGGTGATGCCGATGCGGCGGAACAGGGCCTCGGCCTCGGCCTGTTTCATCTGCCGGAACTCGGCCGGCATGGTTTTCATCCAGTCTTCCAACCGGGCATAGGGCGGGCGCACCGCCCCGTTCTGGTACATTTCGTTGAAGTATTCCGTCACCTGAACCACCCCCGTCCTTGGTATGGCCAGTTAAGCAATGCGCTTTGCGGGATTGAAGCGGTCATGTCGCATTTTGTGGCGGTTTTGAAAGAAAATTGCGAGACGCATCACGGTATGCCTAATTTTTGTGCAGATTTTCCACTCCAAGCCCGTTCAAAGCCCTTTGGCTGCCTGTCAGAAAGCCAAATCGCCCCTGACACGCGCAGCTGACACCTGCCCTTGCCTTTCCGCCCCCCCCGCCCCTAGATGTTGGGCAGTCCAACTCACAGGTGATCCATGACGCTGCCGCTGCCCACCCCGGTCTTTGACGCCCATGCCTCTGCCGGCGGTTTCGGTGACCTGCCCGACTGGGATCTGACCGATCTCTATCCCGCACCGGACTCGCCCGAGGTGGAACGCGATCTGGCATGGCTGGAAACCGCCTGCGCCAGTTTTGCGGCGAGCTATGAGGGCAAGCTTGCCAGCCTTGATGCGGCGGGCCTTCTGGCCTGTGTGCAGGAGTATGAGGCCATCGACATCGTGGCCGGACGCCTGATGTCCTATGCGGGCCTGCGCTATTACCAGAACACCATGGACAGCGAGCGCGCCAAGTTCATGGCCGATGCGCAGGATGAGGTGACCACCTCAACCACGCCGCTGGTGTTCTTCAGCCTGGAATTCAACCGGCTGGACGAGGCGCATCTGGCGGGCCTTCTGGCCGCCAATGCCGATCTGGCGCGCTACAAGCCGGTCTTTGACCGCATGCGCGCCATGCGCCCGCATCAGCTTTCCGATGAGCTGGAACGCTTCCTGCATGACGAAAGCGTGGTGGGGGCCAGCGCCTGGAACAAGCTGTTCGACGAGACCATGGCGGGGCTGATGTTCACCGTCGCTGGCGAGGAGGAGGAGCTGAACCTTGAGGCGACGCTGAACCTGCTGACCGACACCGACCGCGCGCGGCGCGAGGCGGCGGCGCGGGCGCTGGCGGCGGTGTTTGACAAGAACATCAAGCTCTTTGCCCGCATCCACAACACGCTGGCCAAGGAAAAGGAAATCCATGACCGCTGGCGCAAGATGCCCAGCCCCCAGCATGGGCGCCACCTGTCGAACCATGTGGAGCCCGAGGTGGTGGAGGCGCTGCGCAATGCCGTGGTCGCCGCCTATCCGAAGCTGAGCCACCGCTACTATCGCCTGAAGGCCAAATGGCTGGGGCTGGAGCGGCTGCAGGTCTGGGATCGCAATGCGCCGCTGCCGATCGAGCAGCCGAAAACCATCGGCTGGGATGAGGCGCGCAAGACGGTGACGGATGCCTATGCCGCCTTCTCGCCCGCCTTGGCCGATCTGGCCGAACCCTTTTTCACCAAGGGCTGGATCGACGCAGGCGTGAAGCCGGGCAAGGCGCCGGGGGCCTTCGCGCATCCGACCGTGACCACCGTGCACCCCTATGTGATGCTGAACTATCTGGGCAAACCGCGCGATGTGATGACGCTGGCGCATGAGCTGGGCCATGGCGTGCATCAGCGGCTGGCGGCGGCGCAGGGTGAATTGCTGGCCTCCACCCCGCTCACGCTGGCCGAAACCGCGAGCGTGTTCGGCGAGATGCTGACCTTCCGCAAGCTGCTGGATGACGCCAAGACCAAGGCCGAGCGCAAGACCCTGCTGGCGGGCAAGGTGGAGGACATGATCAACACGGTCGTGCGCCAGATCGCCTTCTATGATTTCGAATGCAAGCTGCATGCGGCCCGCGCCGAAGGCGAGCTGACGCCGGATGACATCAACGCCCTGTGGATGAGCGTGCAAGCCCAAAGCCTTGGCGATGCCTTTGATTTCATGGATGGATACGAGACCTTCTGGGCCTATATCCCGCATTTCGTGCATTCGCCCTTCTATGTCTATGCCTATGCCTTTGGCGATGGCTTGGTGAACGCGCTCTATGCCGCCTATGCGTCCGGCCTGCCGGGGTTCGAAGAGAAATATTTCGAACTGCTCAAGGCGGGCGGGTCGAAGCATCACAAGGAGTTGCTGGCACCCTTTGGCCTCGATGCCTCGGACCCGAAATTCTGGGACAAGGGCTTGTCGATGATCGCAGGCTTCATTGACGAGCTGGAGGCGATGGAGGACTGATCGCTCAGTCCCCGTAAGCCAGACTCAGTTCCGACAGCAGCGCCTCCACCGCCTCGCCCTTGGCGGTGGGCGCGCGATAGAGACAGACCGACAGTCCCGGCAGATCGGGCAGGCCAAGCCCGGTCAGCTCCACCGTGCCCTGAGGGCAGCGCCCCCGCAACCGGGCCGAAATCGCCAGATCAGCCGCCACCATAGCTTCAGCCGCCTGTTCGCTTTCGCCTTCGATTGCCAGTTCCCACTGAACCCCTGCCGCATCGAGGGCCGCCTGCGCAGTGGGGCGGAAGATGCAGGTATCCTTGAAGGCCAGGCGCAAGGGGCTGCGCCGCGCCGCCGCGCCCTCTTCAGCCCCGACCCAGACCAGAGCCTGACGCGACAATTCCTGCCCTTCCGGGCCGGGCCGGTCTTCGGTGGTCAGGATCACATCCATGTCGCCGCGGGCAAAAGCCTCTTTCAGCGGCAGGGTGAAGGATGATGCAAGGTTCACCCGCAGGCGCGGATATTGCGCAGCGAGCCGTTTCAGGATGCCCGGGATTGCGGGATAGACAATGTCATGCGGCACCCCCAGCCGGATTTCACCTTCGAAATCAGCGCCCGTCAACCGGGCCAGCGCCTCGTCATTCAGGGCCAGCATACGGCGGGCAAAGCCGATCAACTGCTCGCCCTCGGGCGTGAGGCTCAGCTTGCGGGCATTGCGCAGGAACAGCGCAAGGCCAAGACTATCCTCCAGCCGCTTGAGCTGCATCGACACCGCACTTTGCGTCAGGTTCAACAGCCCCGCCGCCCGGGTCACCCCGCCTGCATCCGCCACAGCCACCAGCGCCCGCAGCGCCGTCAGGTCCAGATTGCGCGCCACATCACACCCCTTGATGAATTATCTGACAATCATTCATTTCCATTATCATGCATCAAGGCGCATCTATCATCAAGACCCGGAATGATCGGGCCGCCATTCATCAAGGATCAGCGTGTGCCATGTTCAGCGCCCTCTTTCGCATAGCCCCAACCCCTTTGCGCCATCCCGGCCTGTTGCGTTGGTTGATCGCCAGCGTCCATCACTGGCAGAGCCGCCGCCAACTGGCGCGCATGGAACCCCGCCTGCACAGGGATGCGGGCCTGCCACCGCAAGACGCCGGCAGACCGGACTGGGATCCCCCACTGTGGTGGCATGACCTGCGCTGAAAACCCGGTTCTTCTGCGCAACTTTTCGGCCAGACCGCTTGAAATGCGACAGCAGCCTGCCGATATTGAACGCATAAGGCGCGGCCCACAAAGGCCGCAGCCACCACAACTGGAGGCAACTATGGCTGATTACAATACGATCCGCTCCGTGGGCATGGGTGCCCGCGCCGCGCAGATCGACGAAGGGCTGCGCGCCCATATGAACAAGGTCTATGGCCTGATGTCTGTGGCCATGGTTCTGACCGCAGGCGTGGCATGGGCCGTCGGCACCAATGATGCGATGATTGCCGCGATCTTCGGCACCCCGCTGAAATGGGTCGTGATGTTCCTGCCGCTGGTGCTGGTCTTTGCCTTTGGCGCGATGATCAACCGCCTGTCGGCACCAGCTGCGCAGCTGTTCTTCTATGTCTACGCGGCCGCCGTGGGTCTTTCGCTGTCGGTGATCTTTGCCGTGTTCACCGGCACCTCGATTGCCAGCACCTTCCTCGTGACCGCGATCGCCTTCGCGGGACTTAGCCTTTATGGCTACACCACGAAGAAAGACCTGAGCGCGATGGGCACCTTCCTGATGATGGGCGTGATCGGCCTGTTCATCGCGATGATCATCAACATGTTCCTGCAATCGAGCGGGCTGCAATTCGCGATCTCGTTGCTGGGCGTGCTGATCTTCGCGGGTCTGACGGCCTTTGACACGCAGAACATCAAGAACACCTATATCGAACATGCGGCGATGGGCGATCAGGAATGGCTGGAAAAATCGGCCATCATGGGGGCGCTGAACCTCTATATGGACTTCATCATGATGTTCCAGTTCCTGCTGAGCTTCCTGGGTGAACGCGAATAAGCGCCCCAGACGCAGATCATCCGAAAGGCCGGGCACAGCCCGGCCTTTTTGTTTTCAGGGGCTTGTCAGCCCTGCCGGATCAGAGCCCCTCTCGCGCAGGAAGACTGATGGCCTGACATGACTTTCGGATCTGATGTGGCCCCCCCCATTTCCCTGATTGCGGGATCTGAAGGCGGCGCGGCTGCTGGCCTTGGCTTGCGTGGCAACCGCAGCACCAGGACTGCTGCGTCTGTTCGAAGTCTGGCCAGCAGCGGGACCACTGGCCGCCGGATTGGCCGCCGCAACCCTGATCGCGGCACTGGTGCTTGGCCTGTCATCCCGGCTTGCCCTGCGGACCGAAGCTGTCCTGAATCGGCTGCGTGACCGTATGCGCAGACGCAACGCCTGGCGCAGAAATGACAAGGGCCGCACCCGAAGGTGCGGCCCATGATCCGGTAGGATCGGCAGATCTTACTTGATCTTGCCTTCCTTGTATTCGACATGCTCGCGCTTCACGGGGTCGTACTTCTTCACGACCATCTTTTCGGTCATGGTGCGGGCATTCTTCTTGGTCACATAGAAGTGCCCGGTGCCCGCCGTCGAGTTCAGACGGATCTTGATCGTCGTCGGCTTCGCCATAGTCGTCTCTCCTGCATCCGGGGAAACAGCGTAGCCCCGTAAAATCCTTGAGACCTGCCTTTTAAGGATGCAGGCGGCAGAGTCAACGCGAAAACGCAAGGCGAGGGCGCAAAATATGCCACCCCTGCCCTGATTTTGCTGGGGTTACGGCGCGGGCTTGCCCATGTCGGCATGCAGCTTTGCGACCGTGGCGGAATCAAGCCCGAGCGCGCGCGCCAGCCCCGCCAGATAGCTCCGCTCGGCATCGGTATCGACCGAGATCACCATCAGCGACGCCGCATAGACCTGCCCCTTGGCGCTGTCGGCCACACCGTTGGCAAGCCCTGCCAGATCCATCGGCCCGTCCAGCTCTGCCTGAACAAAGGCGATTTCCTCGTCGCTGGCATCCTTGAGATGCGACAGGATGGTTTCGCGTTCCGCCGCATCAATGGTGCCATCGGCCTTGGCGGCCTGGATCATGGCCCGGATCATCAGCCGGGCGTTTTCCTCGGCCATCGGCCCGGCGGGGGTGGCCCCGGTCAGCGCCCCCAGCATGTCGCCCATATTGGCCGCGCCTGTGCTGGCCGCGCCGGTCAGCGCCGTCATCAGGTTGCCAAAGCCCGCCTCGGCGGTTTCTGTCGCCTGTGCGGCAGTGGTGCCGAATTTGTCGAGCATGCCGCGCACGGCATCCTTGCCGCCCGGAAGGCCCATCTTTTCGGCCATCGCGCCCATCTGATCCCCGATGCCGCCCGGCTGGCCCGCACCGCGCAGCGCATCCTTCACCGCAGACAGGCCGCCGGCCTGCTGCAGCTTCTGCACGCCCTTGGCTGCGGCAAATCCCACGGCCAGCGTGGCCAGCGTCTTCACGAAACTCATGGCTGATTCCCCCCTTGTTACCCGGCAAGCTTAGCGCAGTCCTGTAACAGGACAGGGGGAATTTCGATGCACGGATGGCCTGTAAGCCGGATTCTGTCCAAGAGGTTGCCCTCTCTGGATGACCATTCCTCTATGCGGGCCGTTACCGACACGCTTTAGCCGCCAACCCGGGCGCTCTTGGGCTGAAGCATCCCTTGCGGAGGTCTCCGACAGCCTTGCAGCATATCGTCGGACCTTTCCGCGCGAGGCCCCTATTCGGCGTTGCTCCGGGTGGGGCTTGCCGTGCCGTCCTTGTTGCCAAGTCCGCGGTGGGCTCTTACCCCACCGTTTCACCCTTGCCCTGCAAGCAGGGCGGTCTGTTCTCTGTGGCGCTTTCCCTGGGGTTGCCCCCGCCGGGGATTACCCGGCACCCTTGCTTCATGGAGTCCGGACTTTCCTCGCGTCTTGCGACCCGCGGTCATCCGGCCATCCGTGCGAGGGCTGGCTTACGCGGTGGGGGGCGGGGCGTCAATCGCGAAAGCGGGATCAGCGATCTGGCCGCCCACAATCCACCGGCCAGTGGGCGGCCAGATCGGCGGCCAGCGCGGCATCCACTGCATCCAGCGGGCCGGAAAATCCGGGGCGGAACCGCAGGCGGAAGGCCTGAAGCAGATCTTCCTGCGCGACATCGGGATAGCCAAAGGCGCGGGCCTTGGCCCGAAACTCGGCCGGGTCGGCCTCTTGGGTCACCATGGGCCAGACCGACAAGCCACGATCGGCCAGCCTGCGCCAGTCAAACAGCGGGCCGGGATCGGATTTGCGCCCCGGCGCCATGTCGCTATGGCCGATCACCCGTTCCGGCACGATCTGCCAACGGGCCATCAGATCGGCCAGCACGACCTCCAGCGCCTGCATCTGCGCCTCGGGAAACGGATCATTGCCAGCGTTCGCCAGTTCGATCCCGATGGAACGCGAATTGACGTCGTGGCAGGCCCCCCAGGCCCCTGCCCCGGCATGCCAGGCGCGCAGTTCTTCGGGCACCAGCGCCTGCAGACTGCCATCCACATCGATCAGGTAATGCGCCGAGACCTCGGCCACCGGATCGCACAGCCGGGCCGCCGCTTCAGCGCAGCTTGGCATGGCCGTGTAATGGATCACCACCAGATCGGGCAGCGCGCCATGGCGGCGCGGGCCGAAATTGGGGGAGGGATGGGCAGCAAAGGCCCGCATCGGTCAGCGCACCGCGTTGCGGAAGACCGAGGGGTCCCATGCGCAGGCGAATCCATCGCCGTCGGGGTCAAGCCCCTTGCGGTCTTTCTCGGGGCCGCCCGCTTCAAGGAAGGCAAGCTGGGCCTGTTCCGGCGATGGATACTGCCCGCAGGCCTTGGCCGGATCGCGGATCTGCAGCGACGAGCGTTCATACATGGGCGTTCCCACCGCATGGGTGGTCGCCAGCGCAAATTCGACAAGGTTCGGCCCGCCCGAACCCGACCGCTGCGGCAGCGGCGCAACCGGCGTCACGGCGGCAGGCGCGGGAATCGCAACTGCCGGGGCCGACCCCAGCGGCTGGCCGGGCGCGACAGGGGCAACGGGGGCCGTTGCCATGGCAGGGGCCGGGCTTCCGGCTGCGCGGTCAATGGCAGCCCCCAGCCGATCAGTGGAGAAACCGCCCGCCGCAGGGCTACCCGCGCCAAGCGGTTGCGCCGACACCGCGCCGCCGGCAATGGGCTTCGCCCCGGGGGCCAGGATCGGTGCCCCGCTGTTCAGCGCCGCTTCGCGCTGCGCATCATAGCTGTCAAACCCGACCGGATTTGAATCCGGCACCGAAGGCGCACAAGCCGCAAGGGCAAGCGGTGAAACCAGCATCAAGGGCAGCAAAAGACGGCGCATCGCATTCATCCTGCACAGCAAAAGGCCGGCCCGAAAGGGCCGGTCCGGTATTCAAGTCCGGCTCTTACCACCATTTGCGCGGCTTGGCCACAAAGCCCGCCGCCTGTTCCAGCACATGGGCGTGATTGAGCAAGGCCCCCTCTTCCCAAGGCCGCCCGATCAGCTGCAGGCCCAGCGGCAGACCCTCCGGGTCCAGCCCGACCGGCACCGAAATGCCCGGCAGGCCAGCAAGGTTCAGGGTCACGGTAAACACGTCGTTCAGATACATTTCCACCGGATTGGCGGTCTGCATCTCGCCCAGACCAAAGGCCGGGGTGGGCGTGGCCGGGGCCAGGATCGCATCCACGCCCGCGGCAAAGGCCTGTTCGAAATCGCGCTTGATAAGCGCGCGCACCCGACGGGCACGGTTGTAATAGGCATCATAGAAGCCCGCCGACAGCACATAGGTGCCGATCATGACCCGGCGCTGCACCTCGGCACCGAAACCTTCGGCGCGGGTCTTCTCGTACATCTCGGTGATGCCATCACCAGCGGCCAGTTTGGCGCGGTGCCCATAGCGCACGCCATCATAGCGCGCGAGGTTGGACGAAGCCTCCGCCGGGGCGATGATGTAATAGGTGGGCAGCGCATATTTGCTATGCGGCAGCGAGACTTCGACAATCTCGGCGCCTGCGTCACGCAGCATTTCTGCACCCTGATCCCAGATCCTTTCGATCTCGGGGCGCAGGCCCGGCAGGCGGTATTCCTTGGGAATGCCGATCTTCTTGCCACGAATGTCACCGGTCAGGGCGGCCTCGAAATCCGGAACGGGAATGTCGGCGCTGGTCGAATCCTTCGGATCGTGGCCCGCCATGGCCCCCAGCATGATCGCGGCATCGCGGACCGATTTGGTCATCGGGCCTGCCTGATCCAGACTGGAGGCATAGGCGATGATGCCCCAGCGGCTGACACGGCCATAGGTCGGCTTGATGCCGACGATGCCGCAGAAGGCCGCAGGCTGGCGGATCGAGCCGCCGGTATCGGTGCCGGTCGCGGCGATGCAAAGATCGCCCGCCACCGCCGCCGCCGAACCGCCCGACGATCCGCCGGGGGTCAATTCTCGGTCATCCACGCGCCAGGGGTTCACCGCCGGGCCGTAGCACGACGATTCATTGGACGAACCCATGGCGAATTCGTCCATGTTCAGCTTGCCCAGCATCACCGCGCCCGCATCGAACAGCCGCGACGTCACGGTCGATTCGTATTGCGGGCGGAACCCGGCCAGAATGTTCGAACCGGCCTGGCTGGGCACATCCTTGGTGCAGAACAGATCCTTGATCCCCAGCGGGATGCCGCACATGGCCGGGGCATCGCCCGCCTTGATGCGGGCATCGGCGGCGCGGGCCTGTTCCAGCGCGATTTCCGGGGTCTTGTGGACAAAGGCCCCCAGACCGTCACCGGCATCCATCGCCGTCAGGCAGGACATCGTCAGATCGACCGCCGACAGATCGCCCTTGCGCAGCGCGTCGCGGGCGGCGGCGATGGTCATTTCGTTTGCGTTGGTCATTCCACCACCTTCGGCACGGCAAAGAAGCCCTCGCGGGCGTCGGGGGCGTTCTTCAGCACCAGATCCTGAATATTCCCGTCGGTCACCACATCGGTGCGGCGCTTCAGCCGCATCGGCGTCACCGATGTCATCGGCTCCACCCCGGTCACATCGACCTCGTTCAGCTCTTCCATGAAGCCCAGAATGTTCGACAGCTCATCCGCCAGCGCGGGCAGATCGCTTTCATCCACCTGAATCCGGGCGAGTTTGGCCACCCGGCGCGCGGTTTCGACGTCAATCGACATGGGTGATGCCCCCTTTGACAGTTTGCCCCCGTTTAGCCGGGCCGGGGCAGGCGTGCAAGGCTGTGGCGTGCAAGCCCCCCACGCGGGTGCAGGGGTTACGCCTGAGCGAGGCCGGAGCCGCGCAGGTGCCTGTGCTTGCAGCACTTGCCGAGCGCAACGATGCCACCTGCTTCGCCGGGCTGAACAGCGACGAACAGGCGACCCTGATGGCATTGCTGCAAAAACTGGCCACGGCGCAGGGCTTGCAAACCCCGCCGATCGGATGACCCAGGATCAGACCGGCGCGGCAGTCTACAGCTATGCAGGTTTTTGCACCAAGGCCGGGGCGGCGGGCTGCGCGCTTTATCTGGTGTCGCTGGGCGGGCGGCGGGTGGTCTATGTCGGGCGCAGCGGCGAGACCCATACCGAACATTTCCCGCCGGGCTGAGGGGCGGAATTGACTTCGGCGGCCCCGCGCGGCATAGCCCCGCCATGACAAGCGCGGCGGCAGCGCCGCGCAGAGACGCCACCGCGGCGCTGCCGCATCCTCCCGCCCCTGCCCCGCCCCTTCCGGAGTTGCCATGCGCGTGTTGCCCGAAGCCCGTATCGCCGAATTGCCCAACCCCTATTTCGGCAAGGTGCGCGACTGCTATGATCTGCCCGCCACGGCAGAGGTGCCCGAAGGGCGGCGCATCCTGATTTCGTCCGACCGGATTTCGGCCTTTGACCGCATTCTGGCGGCGATCCCGCACAAGGGGCAGGTGCTGACGCAAGTGGCGCGCTGGTGGTTTGACCGCACGAGCGACATTTGCGGCAATCATGTGCTGGCCTATCCGGATGCCAATGTGGTGGTGGGCAAGCGCCTGACCATCCTGCCGGTGGAAATCGTGGTGCGCGGCTATCTGGCAGGCACCACCGGCACCTCGGTGCTGACGCTCTACAAGCAAGGCCAGCGCGAAATGTATGGCCATACCCTGCCCGATGGGCTGCGCGACAATGAGGCACTGCCGCAAGCGATCATCACGCCCACCTCCAAGGCCTTTGACGGCGGCCATGACGAGCCGCTGACCGCGGCGGAGATCGTGGAACAGGGCCTGCTGACGGCGGCGCAATGGGATGAGGTCTCGGCCAAGGCGCTTGCGCTGTTCGCCCGTGGGCAGAAAATGGCGGCGGAGCGCGGCTTGATCCTGGTCGATACCAAATACGAATTCGGCACCGATCTGGAAGGCAATATCCTGATTGCCGACGAGATTCACACCCCCGATTCCAGCCGCTACTGGCTGGCCGATGGTTATGACGCCGCACTGGCGGCAGGCAGCCGCCCGCCCAGCTTTGACAAGGATGTGATCCGCGCCTGGGTCGCCGCGCGCTGCGACCCCTACAAGGACGCCATCCCCGAAATTCCCGCCGAGATGATCGCGCAGACCAGCGCCGTCTATGTTCAGGCCTATGAGGCGATCACCGGCGAAACCTTCGTACCGGACCTGTCGGGCGAGACGGTGCTGGACCGCGTGCGCAGCAATCTGACCCCGTATTTCGCCGGGTAAGCTGCGCGCGGGGGCTGCCTGCCCCCGCACCCCCGGGGATATTTTTCTCAGGTTGAACGGGCGATGTTTGCGCTAACAGCCACAGGTCGGCTATAAGCGCCAAAACGATTTGGGAGGGTGCCATGATTCTGAGCTGTGGCGAAGCGCTGATCGACATGTTGCCGCGGGAAAGCACCGCAGGCGAAGCCTGCTTTGCCCCCTATGCGGGCGGGGCGGTGTTCAACACGGCCATCGCGCTTGGCCGTCTGGGCGCGCCCTCGGCCTTCTTCTCCGGTGTTTCGACCGATATGCTGGGCGAGATCCTGGCCGATACGCTGGAGGCCTCCAAGGTCGATACCAGCCTGATGGCGCGTTCGGCTCGCCCCACGACCGTGGCCTTTGTCAAGCTGGTGAACGGTCAGGCCACTTATGCCTTCTATGATGAAGGCACGGCGGGGCGCATGCTGTCGGTGGATCAACTGCCCGCGCTGCCCGCAGAGGTGGACGCGCTGTTCTTTGGCGGCATCAGCCTTGTGAACGATCCCGCCGCCAGCACCTATGAGGCACTACAGGCGCGCGAGGCCCCTGCCCGCGTGACCATGATCGACCCGAACATCCGCCCCGGCTTCATCGCGGGCAAAGAGGCCGAATACCGCGCCCGGATCGAGCGGATGATCGCCCGCGCCGATCTGGTGAAACTGTCGGATGAAGACCTGCATTGGCTGATGGGCGACGGCGATCTGTCGGCCTTGGCGCGCGACATCCTCGCCAAGGGGCCGAAGGTCGTGTTCATCACCGAAGGCGCTGCGGGCGCGCGTGCCGTCACGGCGACGCAGGATCGGTTTGTCGCGGCGACCAAAGTCACCGTGGCTGATACCGTCGGCGCTGGCGACACCTTCAACGCGGGCGTTCTGGCCGCGTTGCATGAGGCAGGCGCGCTCAGCAAGGCGGGCGTGGCCGCGCTGTCTGACGCGGTGCTGGATACCGCGCTCAGCCTCGGCACGCGCTCTGCCGCTGTCACCGTCAGCCGCGCGGGCGCCAATCCGCCCTGGAGGCATGAACTGTGAGAGCGGTCATTCAGCGGGTCAGCCGCGCCAAGGTCAGCGTCGATGGCGTGGTGGCGGGCGAGATTGGCGAGGGTCTGATGATCCTCGTCTGCGCCATGCAGGGCGATACCGAGGCGCAGGCCGATCAGTTGGCCGCCAAGATCGCCAAGCTGCGCATCTTCAAGGATGAGGCGGGCAAGATGAACCGCTCGGTCAAGGATATTGGCGGGGCCTGCCTTGTGGTCAGCCAATTCACCCTGGCTGCCGATCTGCGCGGCAACCGCCCCGGCTTTTCCACCGCCGCCGCGCCCGCAGAGGGGCAGCGGCTTTACGAATATTTCACCGCGCGCCTTGGGGCCGAGGGGCTGGCCACCGCAAATGGCATCTTCGGTGCGGATATGGATGTGGACCTGCTGAACCAGGGGCCGGTGACGATCTGGATGGACACCGCGCAGTAAGCTGCCGGATCAGCCGGGCTGGCAATAGCTTTGGGTTTTCACCCAGGCCTGCATTTCGGCCCGTTTGGCGGATTTGCGGAAGGGCATCCAGTCGCGCCCGATCCCCTGTCGGCCATTGCCCACCGCCACACCATCGCGTTCGACGTGATGGGCGACCATTTCCACCGCACAGGCCAAATTGGCACTGCCATCCTTCAGGGCCGCGCTGGATTGCGCGTCACAGCCGTAATTGGCGGCCGACCGGGGGGAAATCTGCATGATGCCGATATAGCGCCCGCCCGCGCCCGAAGCCTTGGGGTTATAGCTGCTTTCATGCTTGCCCACGGCCGAGATAAGCCCGGCCCAGAAGGCGCGGCGTTCCATCAGGCTGGCCTTTTCATAGCCCGGGCACCATTGTTCGATATCGTCGGGCACACGGGCAGCAAGGGCATCATCCTTTTCGGCCACGGCCATCAAGGTGTTGACCGTCCATTCCTGTGCCTGCGGGTGATGGTCCCATCGCATGGGAGGGGGTGTCGTGGCCCTGGCCACCAGATCGGCGGTTCCTGTCGTGCATCCTGCCAGGGCAATTGCTGCCGTGACCATGATGATGGACTGTCTGACCTGCATCCCTGCATCCAAGTGGCGCCGCACCTCTGTGCGCGACGGCAGGTTTGTGCCTGCCCTTGGCCACTTGAAGCAAGCTCTGCCTTCGGACATGCGCGAAAATCCGCCCGTTGCGCCTTGCCCGTCGGGCCGCGCCTGCCTATGAAGGGGGCAAGTTTGCAAGGGGAAACCGATGCTCGACCTGACCTATGAAGCACCCAAACCGAAGGTGATTTCGGGGGCGAAACATGATTGGGAACTGGTGATCGGCATGGAAATCCACGCCCAGGTCAGTTCCAACGCCAAGCTGTTTTCGGGGGCCTCTACCCAGGTCGGTGCCGAGCCGAACAGCAATGTCAGCTTTGTGGACAGTGCCATGCCCGGCATGTTGCCGGTGATCAACGAATTCTGCATCGAACAGGCGGTGCGGTCGGGTCTGGGGCTGAAGGCACAGATCAACCTGCGGTCTGCCTTTGACCGCAAGAACTATTTCTATCCCGACCTGCCGCAGGGCTATCAGATCAGCCAGCTGTATCACCCCATCGTGGGCGAGGGTGAGGTGATCGTGGAACTGGGCCCCGGCGTTGCCCGGCGCGTGCGGATTGAACGCATCCATCTGGAACAGGATGCCGGCAAGTCGATCCATGACATGGACCCGAACATGTCATTCGTGGATTTCAACCGCACCGGCGTGGCGCTGATGGAGATCGTCAGCCGCCCCGATATCCGTGGCCCCGAAGAGGCAGCGGCCTATGTGGTGAAGCTGCGCCAGATCCTGCGCTATCTGGGCACCTGTGATGGCAACATGCAGAACGGCAATCTGCGCGCCGATGTGAACGTGTCGGTCTGCCGCCCCGGCCAGTATGAAAAATATCAGGAAACGCAGGATTTCAGCCACCTGGGCACGCGCTGCGAATTGAAGAACATGAACTCCATGCGCTTCATCCAGATGGCCATCGATTACGAGGCCCGGCGCCAGATCGCCATTCTGGAAGATGGCGGCACGGTGGTGCAGGAAACCCGGCTGTATGATCCAGACCGCAACGAAACCCGGTCGATGCGCAGCAAGGAAGAGGCGCATGATTACCGCTATTTCCCCTGCCCCGATCTGCTGCCGCTGGAAATCGATCAGGCCTGGGTCGATGACATCGCCGCCCGGATGCCCGAACTGCCGGATGCCAAGAAGGCCCGTTTCATGGCCGATTTCGGCCTGACGGATTACAATGCTGGTGTCTTGACCGCTGAATTGGCGAATGCCTCTTATTTCGAGGCTGTCGTGGAAAAAGCGCGCCGCAAAGGAATTGATCCTCAGGCAAAACAATCAAGCGGCTTTACCGTTGCGCATGGGATCTCAAATATGATCGTCAATGATCTGTTTGGAGCACTCAAGAGCTCAGACTTTACAATCGAAACGAGCCCAATTTCTCCCGAGCAACTCGCCTCTTTGGTTATGCTGATGCAAAATGGCGAGATCACCTCGAAAATGGCCAAGGAGCTGTTCGAAATCCTCTGGACCGAAGGCGGCGATCCGGCCGAAGTGGCGGCGGCGCGCGGGATGAAGGCGGTCACCGATACCGGGGCCATCGAAAAGGCGCTGGATGATCTGATCGCAGCCAACCCCGCGCAGGTCGAAAAAGCCAAGGTCAATGCCAAGCTGGCAGGCTGGTTCACCGGTCAGGTATTGAAAGCCACCGGCGGCAAGGCCGATCCGGCGGTGGTCAATGCCATGGTGGCGCAGAAACTGGGGCTTTGATCCCGGCCAAGGCAGGAAAGCAGGGGCACCTTGCAGGTGCCCCCTTTTTGTTGGCGGGTGATGGCACGCCACCGCACGCGGATTTGTGCCGCCGGTCGGCCTTGGGCAGTTGCGCGGGGGGCGGTTGGTTTCTATCAAGGCGGGGTGCGCAGTCCCTTGGCGGGGCTGACAATGACATTCGCCCGCAAGGGGCAAGACTTTCCGGGCAGGAGTTTCGGATGCAGCAATTTGAATTCAAGGTGGTCCCCGCGCCGCGCCGGGCCGAAAAGGTCAGGGGGTTGAAAACCACCGAAGACCGGTTTGCCCATGCGCTCATGCAGGTGATGAACCAGCTGGGGCGCGAGGGCTGGGATTATGTCCGCGCCGATGTGCTGCCCTGCGAAGAACGGGTGGGGCTGACAGGCAAGGCCACGAATTTCCACAACATGCTGGTGTTCCGCCGCCCGCTTGCGACTGCGGCTGCGGCGACTGTCGTGGCGATGACCGAAATAGCTCCCCCTGCCCCGACCGAGGCCCCGCGTCTCGGGACTGCGCTGGTCAGCGAAGGCAGCGCCCCGGCGCTTGGCCCGGCACGGCCTGAGGCGGCAAACGGCTGATCAACCGCGCGCTGCCGCCAGCGCCTGCGGCAGGGCTTCGGCAAAGGCGGCCAACGCCGCCGCATCCCCCACGCTGACCCGGATGCACCGATCCATCGGCGCGACAAAGGGCACGGAACTCCCCTCTGCGGGGGAACACACGGATGGCACAGCGCTCAGCATCGGCCAATGGAATACCTGCGGCCTCGGCGAAGCTGACAATCGCATCGTTGTAGCCTGATACGAAATGCTCGGGATTGATCCCGAAATCCTTGACAAGCCGTTCCATGCCGCGCCCGGTGTGAAGCATCGACAACCGATCAGCATAAGACAGCAGCGTTTCCTCTGCGTCGAAAGGAAGGGCAGGCCAAAGCGTCATCACTGCCCCCATCCGACAGCCTGCAACTCGGCTTTCACAACATCCCATGCCCCACTATCGAAGGGCGTCAGGTCAAGGCCAGAATTGGACTTTCGGTAAATCCGTTCGGCATCTTTGAGGTTGATCTCGTGCCGCCCGCGCTTGATCGCGGCCAGCATCATACTTTTGCCCAATGCCACGCTTTTGCCGACCTGGCCGTGTTCGGCAAACAGAATACGATCAGGCAGCGCATCCTCTTCGGCCACTTGCAGCCCCAAAATCTTTGCGGACTTCATGAAGTTTTTGCCGAAAGTTGCGGCGCCCTTCGACCCAGGGCGGATACCCGCCAAAGAAAACTCGGAGAAACGGCGCAGGGTTTCACCGGTGGGTTCCGACATGATTGCGGTTTTCAGGCTCGGCACGTCGGCGATGATCAGCGCAACGCGGTGTTTCGTCTGCATGATGTGCTTGAGAGACTGTATGGCACCCGGAACATCGCGACCGGGTCAGCTGGCGTACAGGATAAAGAGAAGGCCTTGCTCTCGTTGATTGTTCAAAAGCTGAATGATCTGTTCACAGGCGACCTGAGTGACAATGATCAGTTGTCCTACGCCATGGCTGTGAAGGGGAAGCTTTTGGATAATGAAGTCTTGCTCAATCAGGCTGCAAACAACAAAAAGGAACAGTTTTCGACTTCACCCACCCTGACCAAGGCGGTGCTTGCTGCAATTATGGATGCGTTTGAAACGCATGCAGAGATGAGCAAACAGGCCCTCGAGTCTCAAGTTGTACAAGACGGGCTGAAGGACGCGCTGCTCGGGCCAGGGCAACTCTATGAAGCTTTGAGGGCACGGGCTGCTTGACGTGGAAATGGAGGCAAGGTTCAGGTCGTCGCAACAACAGTGGTCGGAACGGGCGGGAAGCCGACGGAGAAGTTGCGGTATCGCACGCGCAGCAAATCGACAATAACCGCCGTTCACGGGGCCCCATGGGGAACGATACAATGCGCAGTTTGCAGACACGGCGCTCAAGCCGTCGCGCCAGACGCGATCGATGCAGCCGGGGCGAAGCCGACAAACACGCAAGGCCAACGACAAGATTTGGACAGCACCTTGCCGAGGAGGACAAAGGCGGGCTACCGTTAAGCTAGGGCCTGCACTTGGACGCGGCACGTACAGATTCGCAAAGAACATAACGTTGGAGGCGACTACCCCCTACGATAGACGGCTTGGGCAATGAAGAGAGGGAAACATGTGGCCGAAGAAACTTGAGAAATACCGCTCGATTCTAGAGATTAGAGACTACATTAAATCAAAGAAAGTTGAATTTAAACGCAACGATCTTCGCGGCAAAATTAAAATCGCGGTTATAGATGATGATAGCTTCAAGCCAAGGCCCAACCTCGAGAATTACGGATTTCAATTTGACGAACTGCAGGATATTAAGTCCATCGAAAAAATATCCAAATACGATATAGTGATCTGTGACCTAATGGACGTGGGGACGAATTTCGACTCTGCGATAGGTGGGGCGAGCATTATCGGTGAGATTAAACGCAACTACCCCTCGAAATACGTTATCGCATATACCGGGGCTCGCGCAAACAGCCCGGAGTCAATTGCGGCCAAAGAGTATGCCGACGCGCACGTCAAGAAAGATACCGAAATCACTAAGCTGGTCTCTGAACTCGATGAGGCAATTGACTACAGTTTGGACCCGTATGAGAAATGGATTATCACTCGCCAAGGACTAATAGATTTGGATGTCGATCTCCGTGAGGTGGTGAAGCTCGAAGATGCATACGTCCAATCGGTACTGTCGAAGGATGCCAATCTCCAAGGATTCAAATCAGCGATTATTTCTGCGGCGATACCCGGTCACGCCAAGGCTATCGCGCAAAGTCTCGCGGCATCAGTAATATATAGAATTCTGTTTCCTTCATGATTTTCGCACTTCCATGTATCGTTACTCGCGGGCAGGATGACTTTGAGTTCCTCCAAGGGCGGCTTTTTCCCCTCCCCCCGGAATTGTCCACAAATTACCAAATAAAGAAGTATTCAGAGGCTAGAATTATCGGCTGGAGCAGGTGCGACCTAGGATATTGGACTTTTACCACGACTCATGAGACGGGAAGATTCATAGTTCCCGGCCTACATCTTACCGACGCTGAAAGGCCACGAAAAAGGATCCATGGCCATAATGCAATGTTTTCAAAGAGACAGATAGAAGGCTACACAGCCGATTTCTTTGCAGCAATGCGAGACTCAAAGGTGGAGGCTGAAAAGGCGCTTACGTCATTGGTACATGACCTCCGACATCTGTCACACTCTATTTATCACAGCGCGCTGGAGGTGGAGGATTCTTGTCGAAATAGAAATACCGCCCAAGCTTTGGAGAAGATTAAAAGCGTAATCGCATCGCAGGCGATGCTAAAAGTCCGAATCGATTATCTCGACTTTAGCAACTCCGTCGATAGATTTTCGGAAATTGAAGAAATACCGGTTTACAGTCGTGTCGACAAGGTGAAGCGGTGCTTTTCTTCCAATGCAAATAGCAAGAACATTGACCTTCACCTTGTCGGAGAATCATTCCGTCTGGCGAGGGGCCCCAACATACTTGATATTGTGACCTACACGTTCGTTGAAAATGCAATCAAGTACTCTCCGTGTAATCAGCATGTTGAGATCCTTGTTAGTGACACCGACTGCGCAACGCGTGTCTCAGTTTCGTCTCTCGGACCCGCGATCGAGAAGGGTGAGTTACTAGAAATATTCAACAATGGTCAAAGAGGGAAAAACGCTGTGAAGGTGAGGCCGTCCGGAACCGGATTGGGGCTTTCTGTCGCTAGGGATATCATTGACGTTTTTTCGGGGTCTATTGGGGTGACGCCCAGCGGTGAAATTAAGAATGTTGATGGCGTGCCTTTCCAGCGTGTAACTTTCTTCTTTCAGATTCCCACTTCTGGGGAGGACGCGAAGCGCAAGAGTAGGATAGAGAAGTTTCGCTCCCAAAGGCGTAAGGCTCAGATTCTCACTACCTAGTAGCGGGTCTTGGCGAGAGCAGGATTTCGAGCATTGCGGAAATCGGCTGTCAAGAGTCCGATGAAAAGCCGTGTCCGCAAACTTGCTTCTCTCAGTCTTGTTTGCTAGGGTCCAGAATCATTGATCGTCAAAGCCAGAACATGACGGTAGCAGCGAGTGCGACTGCCGAGAGGAAGGTCTTGGCGCATCGGTCGTAGCGGGTGGCAACCCTGCGCCAGTCTTTCAATCGACCGAACATGATCTCGATCCGGTTGCGGCGGCGGTAACGTCGTTTGTCGTAGCAGACTGTCTTGCCGCGCGACTTCCGCCCAGGGATGCAGGGGCGTATCCCTTTGTCTTTCAACGCTTCCCGGAACCAGTCGGCGTCATATCCCCGGTCCGCGATCATCCATTCGGCAGCAGGCAGACTGCCAAACAGGGCGGCGGCTCCGGTGTAGTCACTGACCTGGCCTGCGGTCATGAAGAACTTCAGGGGTCGTCCCTTGGCGTCGGTGACTGCATGCAGCTTGGTGTTCAGCCCGCCCTTTGTGCGGCCGATAAGGCGCCCGCGCTGATCTTCAGGCCCCCCTTTTTCGCCCGCAGGCTCGAAGCCGTGCGATGCGCCTTCAGGTAGGTCGCGTCGATCATGATGGTCTTCTGCTCGGCCCCTTCGAAGGCCAGCCCTTCCATCATCCGGGCGAACACCCCCATGTCGCCCCACCGCTTCCACCGGTTGTATAAGGTCTTGGGAGGGCCATACTCCCGTGGCGCATCGCACCAACGCAAGCCATTGCGATTGATGAAGATTATGCCGCTCATAACCCGCCGATCATCAACCCTGGGCTTGCCATGGATCTTCGGGAAAAACGGCCTCAGCCGCTCCATCTGCTCTTCGGTCAGCCAGTAAAGATTGCTCATCATCACTCCCGTCAGTTCAAGAGATTGAATCACGCAGGAAGAGCGGTCTCAAGCAGATCAATGGGTCCTGACCCTAGGAATTTGCGCTTCACATCCTCTGCGACGGCGCCAGTTATTGCGCTGCAACCCGCACGAGAGCCCGGAATGGGCTGCGACCGCGTATCGCTGCTGCCGGATCGAGTGACCGCTTCGGTGTCCTATGGCGGGAGGGTCGAGTGGCCGGTCAGGGCCGTTCACGCTCCTTGGCAACCCAAAAACACTCTCTGCCGCGCCGCCGCTTCAACATTTCACTCGACCAGAAGGCTCGCCACCTCGGTATCGATCAGCCCCTGCCTGAGAAGGCCTGATACCTGATCCGGCTCGACCTCATGGGGATAGCCGAAGGAAATATCCCGGATGCACGTGTTGCCAACCCTGCCTTGCAGGCGCCGATGGGCATGGCCGCAGAGCCAGAGGTCTGGGGTGTGGGCGCGGATCCAGTCCTCCAGATTGGAGACGAAGAACGGCGACAAGGGGGTGGGTCTGCCGCCGATCACCGGGCTCGGCTGATGATGTGTCACCACGACCGTGCGCCCGGCATGGGGGATTTCCATCTGCCGTTTGAGCCAGGTGAGATGATCCTGATGGGCTGCGCGGAGGTCTTCGGGCTGGACCAGGTCGCCTTTCCCATCGCGCTGGATACGCGAAAAACCCTCCATCCAGCGTGCATCATGCATGGAGCGTTCAGGCCTGCCAAAGAGGCCAAAATCGGTCCACAGCGTGCAACACAGAAACCGGACATCCCCGAAGATCAGTGCCTGTTTTTGAACAAAACGCATGCCCGCGGCGTCCACGACGGCGCGCAATGCCGCGTCTCCATCCAGCCGATGGCCATAATAATCATGGTTGCCGGGCAGGATATGGACCTTGGCCGGATCAATCTGCCGCCCCAGCCAGTTGAGGTAAACCGGCCAGGTTCGCAGCGGATCATCCGCCAAATCGCCCGCAAGGATCAGGGCATCCAGGCCGTGGAGATGCGGAACGAGCTCGGGTGGTGAGACGCTCTCGGACCAATAGTCGAGATGCCAGTCAGAGGTGACGAGAATTTTCATGGGCAGCCTCCTTCGGGCTGCGTATCGGCCCCCCTTTGGGCCTCGGTTTGCACGGCCTGAACCCAAGGCAGCACACCTTCGGCCCGCAGGCTGCGTTGGGCCAGCACCTCCTCGGCCAAGCCGATCAGGGCGGCTTTGTGGGTGCTGAGGATGGTTTGGGCGCGGGCCTCGGCAGCGGTGAGGCGGGCGCTGATCCTGCGTTGAAGGCTGGGTTCGGTCAGCAAATGCGTCTGGGGCGCGTCGAGCCAGAGCAGGCCGGAACTGCCCAAGCCCAAGGTGGTCTCAATCGCCAAGGCAAGGGTGGTGGCTTGCGCGAGATCCGATCCGGCGGAGCCGCCGGACCCGGCGGAGACCTCGCCCAAGATCAGCGCCTCCGCCGCGCGCCCGGCAAGATGGAGGCAGAGGTTGTTTTCCAGATCGCTCAAAAGCCCCGGCACAAGGCTCGGCTGCCGCGCCACCTCACCGCCCTGACGGCTGATCGACATCCGCTCGATGGTGCCCAAGTGCAGCGCAGCCACCACCACCGCATGGCCCGCCTCATGCACGGCATGGCGCCACAGCAGTGCACCCTCTGCGGGGTCAGGCGTCAGCCGCAACTGGTCGCGCAGCAGCGCCAGATCGAGGGGCTTGCGGGTATGGCGTGCCTCAGAGCGGGCGGCGCGGATGGCGGCATCGATGGCGGCCAGGCTTTGCCCCACCGCCTGCCGGGCCAAAGGCTCCAAGCTGTCTTGCGGAAAATCCGCGCCCATATGCTGCTGCAACACCGCCAGAATGGCCGCGGCATCGGGCATCGGCACCTCCAATTTCAGGTCAAACCGGCCCGCCCGAGTAATGGCAGGGTCGATCCGGTCCGGGTGGTTGCAGGCGCCCACCACGATCACGCCGGGCTCCAGCGCGAGCGAGTTCATCTCGCCCAGAAACCCATTGATCACATTTGCGCGGTAGTTTTCGTTATGCCTGTCGCCGGATTTGCGCGACCCCACCGCGTCGATCTCATCGAAGAACAGAAGCGCCGGTGCCGCGCGGCGTGCGGCGGCAAAGCTTTTGCGCATCGCGGCCAGCATTTCGCCCAAATGCCCGGCGGCCTGCCATTCGGCAAAGCTGGCCTTCACGCAGGCGATCCCGGCAGAATTACCCATGGCGAGCGCCAGCCATGTCTTGCCGGTGCCGGGCGGGCCATAAAGCAGCAGGGAATGGCTGAAATCTCCCCAACCGATCTCCCCGCGCCGCCAGGCCAGCAGATCGGCCACCAAGCGCTGCGCGGCATGAAGCGCCGGGCTGTCGGCAAAGCCCGTATCCAAGGTTGGCCCTTCTGGGGCGGGGGCAGTCAAGGTGTGCAACCGCTGGGGCAGATCGCCCCCAAAGCCAAGCCGCAAGGCGGGTACCAGCTGCGCGACCTCCAGCTGAGCCAGAGCCTCCTCGCCCGGGAGAGCATGCAGAAAACCCTCCACATCCGCAGGCCTGCGGCCCAGTGCCGTCAGAAAATCCAACACAATCTGAGCAGAGAGGGGGGCATAGGTCAGCAGCGTGGCACCGGCTTGGAGGAGATGCGCAGGCTGAGCAGCCTCAGTGGGCAGCAGGATCAGAATCGCGCGCGGGAGGTCGAGCGCGAGGTCCAGATCGCGCTGAAACCGCGCAAGGCTGGATTTGGTGACCCCGCCTTCATAGATCGATGGGGCCAAGACCCTCCATTCCGCCTGTGGCAGGACAATCTTGAGCAAAGCCGCCACATCCCCCGCCTCATCGGCGCCAAAGCCGCGCAAAACCGTCACCGCCCCGGCGCGCGTGAGCGGCAGGATGGCCTCGGCAGTGCCAAAACTCGCGGCGAGCCGGAGGCAGATGAGCAGGGAGCGGGCGGGGATCAGCCCGGGCGCTTGGTCTGAAGGATCGTCCTCCTCGGGGTCATCCCATGGGGGGATGTCGCGTTCCGGTTCTGTCGCCGGGGAGGCGAGATGCGCCTTCAGACGCGCGACAAAGGTTGCGGTCAGATCATCGCTCTGTGAGGCCGTGAGGGGGAGTTCGTTGGATTTGGTCATTGGGCGGGTTCCTGGAAAATCGGGCAAGCGCGATCAGCCGGAAAAACCGGTTCTGCGCGGCTGTGTGAAAAGCGGAAAGGAGGGGTTACTGGGCTATGCGTGCCGGGCGCTTTGCGCCTGCCGGAACCGCGAGCCCCAGCAGCACTTCCATGTGCATCTTGGCACCCAATCTTGGCGCCACAGCATGTTGAGGGTCGGAATTGGTCAGCCTGCGGATCATCTGCACACCATCTGTTCTGCCCTCAGGGTTGGCCGAAGAGGGGCAAATGGCAAGGGGGATTTGAGCCCTCAGTGCAAAATCACTTCGAGGTAAGTGCAAGAAAAACAAGAATTATTGGGGGAGTGAGGCCCGGTTTGATGGGCCAAAGCCTTGATCCGACACAAAGCCGAGGAGGCGGATCAAGGCCTGATCCAAAATCCGAAAAGGAGGTTTGCACTGTGATGCCTTGCAGAGCGGCAAGAGCGGTTTCGCCCCTCTCACGCGGCCTGAGCAGCAGCCTGAGGCTGAGTCAGATGTACTCAAGGCCGAATCGTCACAGGTACAGAACAGGGCGAGAAGGTGCGAAAACACGCGCTTGGGGCGACGCCTGCTTACCCAGAAAAATGATGCCACGCTTGCAAGGCGGCGCCATCGGGCAATGCTGGTGCCTTAGCCCTTGGGTCGGTTCCCCGCGCTCAGAGCTGAACAACATATAGAAAGAGCGCCCCTTGGGCGCTCCATATCTTGATTGAGCCGTGGCTTCGCGAGATCCTTGCCCCGATTTCGAGACAACTTTGCTCCGATTTACAATGTTCAATGTGTCCAGGCGCCCTTGCGATTGGTCGCAAAATTCTCGCCATAACCCAGCGGCCGGATGTTCGGCTTGCGGGTCTTGGGTTCCAGCACGATGGCGTCAATCCCATGGGCGCGGGCATAGTCTTCGGCAGCTTCACGGCTGTCAAAGCGCAGCTTCACCTGCGTGGTGGTATCGGTGGTCGAAGTCCAACCCATCAGCGGATCAACTTCGCGCGCCGATGCGGGCGCGAATTCCAGAATCCAGCCCTTGGTCTTGGCGGTGCCTGACTGCATGGCATTGCGGGCGGGCTGATAGATGCGGGCGCGCATGGCTGTCCTCCGGTTCTTGTCCCGCCCTTATTGGCGAAAACAGATCGGCAAGGCAAGCCCGATGCCCTGATTCAGCGCTGATTTTCAAGGGAAAGTCAGGTCTGTCGGCCGACCACTGGGAGTGTGGGTGGGGTGTGTGGTGCAGCCGGCCGACAGTGCGTTGCTTGCCCAGAAACTATGCCAACGTACTTAACGTAAATCAACCAAAAGCTGCGCCAGCCACAGCGCGCAATCCATAAAATTGCAACCACTTCCTTTACCTTAGCGCAGCAAAGGTTAAGCAGCCGTTGATTTCGCCCATGCCCGGGGCTTGCATGGGAACAAAAACAGATCATCTTGAAGGCTGACGAAGGGAATCGCCATGCCGCACAACAACACCAATGCCCTGTCTGAACGTCCCGAAGTGCTGACCCGGCAAAAGCTGGAAGGCGGGCGGCGCTTTGTGCTGCATTCCCCTTTCCAACCCGCCGGTGACCAACCGACCGCCATCGCCGAACTGGCCGAAGGGGTGATGGGGGGTGAACGCAATCAGGTGCTGCTGGGCGCGACCGGGACCGGCAAGACCTTCACCATGGCCAAGATCATCGAGCAAACCCAGCGGCCTGCCATCATCCTGGCCCCCAACAAGACGTTGGCCGCGCAATTATACGGTGAATTCAAGGGCTTCTTCCCCGAAAACGCGGTGGAATATTTCGTCAGCTATTACGACTACTACCAACCCGAGGCCTATGTGCCGCGCTCGGACACCTATATCGAGAAGGAAAGCCAGATCAACGAACAGATCGACCGGATGCGCCACTCGGCCACCCGGGCGCTGCTGGAACGTGACGATGTGATCATCGTGGCCTCGGTGTCGTGCATCTATGGCATCGGCTCGGTCGAGACCTATTCGGCCATGACGCAAGACCTGATCGTGGGGCAGATGTATGAACAGCGGCAGGTGATCGGCGAACTGGTTGCGCAGCAATATCGCCGCAATGATGCGGGCTTTGCGCGCGGGTCGTTCCGGGTGCGCGGCGATAGCCTTGAGGTCTGGCCCGCCCACCTTGAGGATCGCGCCTGGCGGTTTTCCTTCTTCGGGCCAGAACTGGAAAGCATCGTGGAGTTTGACCCCCTCACCGGGGCCAAAACCGATGTGTTCAAGCAAATCCGCATCTATGCCAACAGCCATTATGTGACGCCCCGCCCCACCATGCAGCAGGCGGTGAAGGGCATCAAACTGGAGCTGAAACAACGGCTTGAGCAGCTTGTTGGCGAAGGCAAGCTGCTGGAGGCGCAGCGGCTGGAACAGCGCACCAATTTCGATCTGGAGATGCTGGAGGCGACCGGCGTCTGCAACGGGATCGAGAATTATTCGCGCTATCTGACGGGTCGTGCGCCGGGCGAACCGCCGCCGACGCTGTTTGAATTCATTCCCGACAATGCCATTGTTTTTGCAGATGAATCCCACGTCTCGGTGCCGCAGATCGGCGGCATGTATCGCGGCGACTATCGGCGCAAATTCACGCTGGCGGAACATGGCTTCCGCCTGCCCTCCTGCATGGATAACCGCCCGCTGAAATTCGAGGAATGGGATGCGATGCGCCCGCAATCGGTTTTTGTGAGCGCGACGCCAGCGGCCTGGGAGATGGAGCAGGCGGGCGGGGTCTTTGCCGAACAGGTGATCCGCCCGACTGGCCTGCTGGACCCGGTGGTGGAGATCAGGCCCGTGGACATGCAGGTGGATGACCTGCTGGACGAGATTCGCCGCGTGGCGGCGCAGGGGTTGCGGGTGCTGGTCACCACGCTGACCAAGCGCATGGCCGAAGACCTGACGGAATATTTCCACGAACAGGGCATTCGCATCCGCTATATGCACTCGGATATCGACACGATCGAACGCATTGAAATTCTTCGGGATTTGCGCTTGGGCGCCTTTGATGTGCTGGTGGGGATCAACCTGCTGCGCGAGGGGCTTGATATCCCGGAATGCGGGCTGGTGGCGATTCTGGATGCCGACAAGGAAGGCTTCCTGCGCTCGGAAACCTCGCTGATCCAGACCATCGGTCGGGCCGCGCGCAATGCGGAAGGCCGGGTCATCATGTATGCCGACCGCATCACCGGCAGCATGGAACGCGCGCTGGCCGAAACCAACCGGCGCCGCGAAAAGCAGATTGCTTACAACACCTTGCACGGCATTACCCCTCAGACAGTGAAGAAGAATGTCGAGGATGTGCTGGCGGGTCTCTGGCAGGGCGACACCGATATGGCCAGGGTCACAGCGCAGGTGGAAAAACCCCTGGTCGGATCGAACTTGGCCGCCCATCTGGATGCGTTGCGGCTACAGATGCGCAAGGCAGCGGAAAATCTGGAATTCGAGGAAGCCGCGCGCCTGCGCGACGAGGTCAAGCGGCTGGAAGCCGTGGAACTGGCGGTTGCCGACGATCCGCTGGCCCGGCAATCGGTGATCGAAGACGCCGTGGAAGAGGCCGTCAAGACCCGTGGGCGCAGCACCGCCGGGCGCGCAGGCCAGCGTGGCGGCACGAAACGGCGCAGATAGGCGGACGTTCAGAACACCGCCTGCACGTCATACATCACCGGCTCGAACCCCTTGCACAATTCGTTGATGCGGCGGTTGCGGTCGCGCATTTCGCCGGTGCGCAGCATGGCCAGATAATCCTCGCGCCGCTGCCATTGCGAATAGTTGCAGATCCGGGTCTGGGCATCATTGATATGCAGCCCCGCACCCAGAAAACCGGCCTGGTGGCGGATCACGTTTTCATACGCGTTTACAAGGGCTTCCAGCACATCCTGTGCGGTTCCCGGGGTCACTTCAAAGGTGGTGATGACGGTCTGGCCTTGAAAGCCTGTGGTGATCTCTGGCATGGTTCTGGTCCTCCGCTGGGAAAACTCTAGCAGAAAAACCATGGAAAATCATGCGCTTCATTGACCCTGATCACAGCTTCTTTGCCCGTGCCCCGGTGCGCTGTATCACCGCACTTGCCCCGCTGGCCTGGGCGGTGGTGGAATTGCTTACGGGGTCACCCGGCTGGGCGATCCTGTTTGCGGCTGTCGGAGTTTACGCCTTCTGGGCGCTGATCATTGTTGGCCCTTCGGGCAGGTGACACGCCCCCGCATTGCGCCACTGTCACCCTGCAGGGTGGATGGCACGATGCTGCAGCCGGTCAGTTTCGGGACCAGATCAAACATCGTGGCCCGGATGCGTGGGTGTTCTTCGGGGTCGGCCCAGCCCAGCCGGATCACCTCAACCCGATTGTCCTTCTTGAAAAGCGTATAGCTCCGCCCCTCCACCACGGTATCAAACCGCTGCGCCCCGAACATCAGCGGGCTCGGCTGGGCGCCGCAGGCAGCAAGGATCAGGATCAACAACCAACGCATGTCAGCAATCTGGCGGGCAATGGTAAACCAAAGGTTAACCGCGCCATGCCTGGCAAAGGCCCTGCGGGGCGACTTGACCACCCTGCCGGCTTTCGGCAGAGCTTGGTCAACAAGGGAGACTGCGATGAAGCTCTGGGTCGGGCTCGGCAATCCGGGCGCAAAATATGCGGGAAACCGGCATAATATCGGCTTTATGGCCCTGGACCGGATCGCCGCCGATCACGGGTTTTCCGGCTGGAAGCGCAGCTTTCAAGGCCTGCTGGCCGAAGGCAGGCTGGGCGGCGACCGGGTTCTGCTGCTGAAACCCGAAACCTTCATGAACCTGTCGGGCCAATCTGTGGGCGAAGCCATGCGCTTTCACAAACTGGCACCGGCAGATGTGACTGTCTTTCATGATGAACTGGACCTTGCGCCGGGCAAGATCCGGGTCAAGACCGGCGGCGGCCATGCCGGGCATAATGGTCTGCGCTCGATTCACGGCCATATTGGCGAGGCCTATCACCGCGTGCGGCTGGGCATCGGCCATCCGGGCCACAAGGATGCCGTCGCGGGTTATGTGCTGCATGACTTTGGCAAGGCCGATGCCGACTGGCTGGATGATCTGCTGCGCGGCATCTCGGATGGCGCTGCGGCATTGGCGGGGGACGATTCGGCCCGTTTCCTGAATGCGGTCGCCCTGCGGGTGGCCCCGCCCCGCGCCTCTACCGGGCAGGCCCGGCCCGAGGGCAACATGCCGAAAGCCCCCCCGACGCCGCGCCCGGCCCCCGCAGCGGACGCAACGGAACAGCCCCCCGACACCCGAAGCGCACTGCAAAAGCTGGCAGATCGCTTTCGTTAAGGACAGGATCGCCGCAAGGGAGGACCACCATGCGCCGTTTTCTGAAATTTCTTGCTCTGATCGTGCTGATCATCCTTGCCGCCGCGGTCTGGAAACGCGACGAGATCGCCCGCCTGCATGCCGTCTTGACGCTGTTTGACGATGACCGGATCGTCACCAATTTCAGCCATATGGACGCGGCCTTCCTCACTGTCCCGGTGCCAAAGGGCGATGGACCGGCAATGCCCTTGCCGCAAGGCGCGGCCTTCGCCCTTCCCGCTGCTACCAAGGACTGGATCGTTGAACGGTCTGTGACTGCGCTGGTCATCCTCAAGGATGGGGCGATCCGGCATGAAAGCTATCACCTGGGCACCGGGCCGATGGATCGCCGCATCAGCTGGTCTGTCGCGAAAAGTTTCCTGTCGGCGCTACTGGGAACGCTGGTTGCTGACGGCACCGTGGACCTGGACCGCCCGGCGGTGGACTATGCCCCGCAATTTGCGGGATCGGCCTATGAAGGCGCAACAGTGCGCCAGATCGCCAATATGACGGCGGGCCTGGAATTCGACGAGGATTATCTGAAGTTTTCAAGCGACATCAACAAGATGGGCCGCGTTCTTGCACTGGGCGGCTCCATGGATGACTTTGCGGCCGGTCTGACAGCACGCCGCGCGCCGCCGGGCGACAGCTGGGCCTATGTCTCGATTGACACCCATGCGCTTGGCATGGTGATCCGCGGGGCCTCCGGGCGGTCGATTGTTGATCTCCTGTCGGAACGGGTCATCACTCCGCTGGGGTTGGAGGCAGAGCCCTATTACGTCACCGATGGTTATGGCGAACCCTTCGTTCTGGGCGGCCTGAACCTCATCACGCGCGATTATGCGCGGATGGGCCAGATGTTTCTGGAGGGCGGCCGCGCCATGGGGCGGCAGGTGGTGCCCGAATCCTGGGTCGAGGCCAGCACCAGACCGCAGGCCGAAACCCCAGCCGGGGCCATGGGCTATGGGTATCAGTGGTGGATCCCGCAAGGGGCAGAGCCGGGCGAATTTCAGGCTCAGGGCGTTTATGGCCAGTATGTCTATGTGAACCGCCGCGCTGGCGTGGTGATCGCCGTGAATGGCGTGGACAAGGGCTTTACCGCGCCTGCAGTTGAGGCGCAGAATATCGCCATGTTCCGCAGCCTTGTGGCTGCGCTGGAGGCTGCGGATGGCTGACAAGGAAGCTTCGGTCAATGTGCTGGGTACGGCCCTGGAACCCTGTTCCACGGCGCCGATGACCGGGTTCTGGCGCAATGGCTGTTGCGACACCGGGCCAGCCGATGCCGGTCGTCATACCGTCTGTGCGGTGATGACGGCCGAATTTCTCGCATTGTCCAAGTATCTGGGCAATGACCTGTCCACGCCCCGGCCCGAATTTGGCTTTCCCGGCTTGAGGCCGGGCGATCAATGGTGCCTGTGCGCCAGCCGCTTCCTGCAGGCCCATGATGAAGGCGCGGCCCCAAAGGTCAGGCTGGCCGCAACCCATATCCGCACGCTGGATATCGTTCCGATGCAGGCCTTGCGCGACGCCGCGATCGATTGAACGGCCGGGCGCGCCGATCAAATGGCGCGCAGCGGCTTTTTTTCCGGCAGTTCGGCGGGCCGCTCCTGCTGCTGCAGCGGGCCATCTTCGCGCATGAGTTCTTCGATGAACAGGCTCAGCAGTTGCGGGCGACCGGTCACCCCGGCCTTGCGGTAAATCGCATTGGTCTGCGCTTTGACCGTGCCTTCCGATGTCGCCCGCAGCGCGGCAATCTCGGCGGTAGACATGCCCTTGATCGCAAACAGCGCCACATCGCGTTCAGCGGGCGTCAGCCCCCATTCGGCGAAGCGTTCGGCCAGAATTTCGCTGAAGGCCCCCGAAGCACGCCGGAGCCGCGCCTCGGCAAGGTTGCGTTCATGCAGGGCATGGCGCAGCGCCAGTGTCCCAAGGATCAGGCCCAGCATCAGGCCAAGCGCCGCGCCGATTTCGAACATCTCGCGCACTTGCCAATCGATCGGCACCGTATGCAGGCCAAGCAGCGACGACAGGATATCCAGAATGAAATAGGCGGCGCAAACCAGTTGCAGGGCCAGCAAAAGCCCCAGTCCAACCGGCCCGCGGGTCAGAAACCGGCGCAACCTGCCGGCGGGTGGCATGTTCATTGGCTGACCCCCATCGACGGTTCTGCGACCTTGCCGTCCACAGTGCCTGACCGGTCGATGATACTGCCCGAATCGCCCGCGACTCCCACCTCTGCCCCAAGTGACTCGGGCGTGCCGCCTGTGCTTGCGCTTCCGGATTTGCTGCTTTCTGCCCGACGTGGTTCGGCCTGATAGTCGCGCAGAATTTCGCCAGTCGTGGGATTGATGACAATCTCGCGTTCGGCGGAATTGACCACCGCCACGATCCTGACCCGTCCAAGCCAGGTTCTGTTCACCTTGATCTGGCGATAGCCCTGATATTCCAGTTGGGCCACAATTTCCTGCACGGCAACGGGCAGCGTTTCGGCCTGCGCCGGTTGCACCAGCCCCAGCGTGAGGGTCAGAAGAAGTGGGGCGAGCAGGTGTCTCATGTTACTCTCCAAAGGCAGGCGCGCGGGATTAGGCACCGCGCCCCCAAGAAACGGGAACGGCCCGGAGCAGATCCTGCGCCGGGCCAGCGTGACGGGCCGCCAACAGCCCGTCAAGCCAGATCAATTGTCGCCGCAACGGCTGCCAGATGCGCTGGCTGCACAGATATCACGTCCACCGCGATCCGAACGGGCCGTGGTTTGGATTTCACTGCGCGTTTCAACTTCAACACCGGTGGTTTGTACGACCTCTGGTGCGAAATCGTCCTCGATATAGGTGGGCTCTTCTTCCGTGCCCGACAGATCTTCACCGTCGATCACCTCGCCGCCGCAGGCCTCGCAGAAATCCGGGTCACCACCGGCCCACATGGTCTGGTCATCCTCGTCCACCGGCATCGGATCGACCAGCGCTTCACCGTCTTCATCATCGACAGGACCACCGATGTCACTGCCCTCATCTTCATCGCCACGGCAGTTTTCGCAATCGTCACGCCCATCGCCAGGGGCCACGCCATCGTCGGCATCCCCATCTGCGCCATCATCGGCAGCGCCGTCATCTGCGCCATCACCCGCACCGTTGTCAGTGCCTTCGTCCGCATCCCCGTCGCCATCCGCCGATGCCAACACCATCAAGCCAGCACCGGATTGGACCGGGGCAGCCTTCGTCAGTGTCAGCCAGCCGGCCGTCGTGGCACCGGGCAGCGCCAGAACCGGGCCTGCCATCATCGCGCACAGGGCAACACCTGCCATCAGCGCGCTGTTCATCCTGATCTTCATGTCACTCATTCTCCTGAAATGATCTGCTCGATCACTTGGTGGGTTCTGCCCGCATCCTTCCTGGTGTCTGGGTTGCCCCTTCCCCGGTATCTGATCCGTGCCCCCAGATCAGGCACCCGGAATGCACTGCGGTCCATTTCAAGCGCGGTATAAATTGGCCCTGGCTTTGAACGAATGACGGGCTAAACGATGGTTTATCCTGGGATGAGAGCCGCCCGGCCATGATCCGGCCCGGACTTTTTTCAATTCACCGGCACCTCAGCGCCGCCACCGGTGGAACAAGGCCAAGACGATCATTTTCGAAACCGGGCCATCCGCACCGCCGGCACGGCGTGATCGACTTGCCGCCGGGGCTGCACCGGGAGGTGACACAAGGTCAGCCACCAGATCGCAAAGACAAAAGCCGAGGCATTCAGCCTCGGCTTTTGCATGAATGATGGTGGGCGATAACGGATTTGAACCGCTGACATCTTCGATGTGAACGAAGCGCTCTACCGCTGAGCTAATCGCCCGATGCCGGGGTATCTACCGTCACTCGTCGGCCTCTGCAACCCCCTCAGGCGCATCTTTCCGGTTTTTCTTTTCGGCGGTTTTCCCATTGTCGGGTTTCAGTTTGATGACCATCATGCCACCTTCGCCCTCGCCCTTCTGGCGGCTGACCTTGGCCTTGCCCAAGGGCGGCAGGTTCAGGTCATGGCCCTTGGCAAGGGCCGCTGCCAGCGCGCTCAGCGTGGCTTCGATGGTTTCCTTGACGCCCTTCTTCTTGCCGCCGGTTGCTGCCGTGACCTGTTCGATCAGCGCACGCAGTTTCAGCACCTCGCCCGCCGGGCGGACCTTGGGTTCGGGCACATCGGCACTGACCACAGTTTCGGTGACAGCCGTTTCAGCCTGCGCCGCGACCTTGGCTGCACGCGGCTTAGCCTCTGCTTTTGAGGCGGCCTTGGGGGTGCTGCTGCGGGATTTGCTGCCGCGCACGGCACCGGGTTTCGCTTCTGATGGTCTGGTGGCCATTTCTGTCCCCATTGTTTCTTTTTCTGCAACGACAATAGGGGAGTTTTGGGGGGATGCCTAGCGGGCTTCATCCGCCAAGATGCGAAAGATTCGCGCAAAAAGGCGCGGTTTCCCGCGCCTTTCGCCATCTCGTCACGCGCTCTGTTCAGGGCAAGACGTCAATGCGCCGTCTGACCGGCCACGCTTTCGCCTGCCCCCTTGCGGGCGGCGGCGGCGGCCTCTTCGGCTGCCTCATCCCATTCCACCGGGTCGGGCTGACGCACCAGCGCATGGCGCAGCACTTCGCGCACATGGGTGACCGGGATGATGGTCATGCCCTGCTTCACGTTGTCGGGGATCTCGGCCAGATCCTTTTCGTTTTCCTGCGGGATCAGCACCGTCTTGATGCCGCCGCGCAGGGCTGCAAGCAGCTTCTCCTTCAGCCCGCCGATCGCGCTGGCATTGCCGCGCAGGGTGACTTCGCCGGTCATGGCGATATCCTTGCGCACCGGAATACCGGTCAGCACCGACACGATGGCCGTGACCATGGCAAGCCCGGCGCTCGGGCCGTCTTTCGGCGTGGCCCCATCGGGAACATGGACGTGAATGTCGATATTCTCGAACTTGGGCGGCTTCACCCCGATTTCCGGGCTGATCGACCGCACGAAGCTTGAGGCGGCATCGATGGATTCCTTCATCACATCGCCCAGCTTGCCGGTCGTCTTCATCCGCCCCTTGCCGGGCAGCTTCAGCGCCTCGATATGCAGCAAGTCACCGCCGACACTGGTCCAGGCCAGACCGGTGACAACACCGATCTGATCCTCGGCCTCGGCCAAACCATGGCGATGGCGCTGCACGCCCAGATATTCGCCGGCCTTGTCGGACGTCACTTCGACCGACTTCGCCTTCTTCTGCAGAATCTCGGTCACCGCCTTGCGGGCCAGTTTGGCAATCTCGCGTTCAAGGTTCCGGACACCTGCTTCCCGCGTGTAATAGCGGATCACATGGGTCAGCGCCTCGTCGCTGATGCTGAACTCACCCTTGCGCAGCCCGTTCGCCTCGATCTGCTTGGGCACCAGATGCTGCCGCGCGATTTCGCGCTTTTCATCTTCGGTATAGCCCGCAAGGCTGATGATCTCCATGCGGTCCAGCAGCGGGCCGGGCATGTTGTAGCTGTTGGCCGTGGTCAGGAACATCACGTTCGACAGATCGTATTCCACTTCCATATAGTGGTCCACGAAGGTCGCGTTCTGTTCCGGGTCCAGCACCTCCAGCATCGCGCTGGCCGGGTCACCGCGGAAATCCTGCCCCATCTTGTCGATTTCATCGAGCAGGATCAGCGGGTTGGTTGTCTTGGCCTTTTTCAGCGCCTGAATGATCTTGCCGGGCATCGACCCGATATAGGTGCGCCGGTGGCCACGGATTTCGGATTCGTCGCGCACGCCACCAAGGCTGATGCGGATGAATTCGCGCCCCGTCGCCTTGGCAACCGAACGGCCCAACGAAGTCTTGCCGACACCCGGAGGGCCGACGAGGCAGAGGATCGGGCCTTTCAGCTTGGCCGAGCGTGCCTGCACCGCCAGATATTCGACGATGCGTTCCTTGACCTTTTCAAGGCCATAGTGATCGGCATCCAGAACCTTCTGCGCGGCGTTCAGGTCTTTCTTGACGCGGGATTTCACGCCCCACGGCACGCCCAGCAGCCAATCCAGATAGTTGCGCACGACCGTCGCCTCGGCGCTCATCGGCGACATGGATTTGAGCTTTTTCAGCTCGGCATCCGCCTTTTCGCGCGCCTCTTTCGACAGGTCGGTCTTGCGGATCCGCTCTTCCAGCTCGGCCAGTTCGTTCTGGCCGTCCTCGCCATCGCCCAGTTCCTTCTGAATGGCCTTCATCTGCTCATTCAGATAGTATTCGCGCTGCGTGCGCTCCATCTGGCTCTTGACGCGCGACTTGATCTTCTTTTCCACCTGCAGGACGGACATTTCGCCCTGCATATGGCCATAGACCTTTTCCAGCCGTTCGGCCACGTCAAGCGTTTCCAGCAGTTCCTGCTTTTGCGCCACCGGAATGCCCAGATGGCCTGCCACCAGATCGGCCAGGCGCGCAGGTTCGCGCGTGTCCGATACGGCAGCCAGCGCTTCTTCGGGGATATTCTTCTTGATCTTGGCGTAGCGTTCGAATTCTTCCGCCACACCGCGCAGCAGCGCATCAACCACCGCCTGATCGCCGGGGGTTTCGTCCAGCGGCTCGGCCGTGGCTTCAAAGAAGCTGTCATTGGGCAGGAAGCCGGTGATCTTCACCCGGGTCTTGCCTTCCACCAGCACCTTTACAGTGCCGTCGGGCAATTTCAGCAATTGCAGCACATTGGCCAGAACGCCATTGCGGTAGATGCCCTCGGCGGTCGGATCATCGACCGTCGGGTCCATCTGGCTGGACAGCAGGATCTGGCGGTCTTCGGCCATCACCTCTTCCAGAGCCCGCACAGATTTTTCCCGCCCCACGAACAGCGGCACGATCATGTGGGGAAACACCACAATGTCGCGCAGCGGCAGAACCGGGTAGCTGGGTGAGAAAGTCTCGCTCATTCGCGCATCCTTGTCTGGCAGGAAGGCAGCGGCCCCGGCATGCGGCAGCCCGGCCTCCCCCGTTTGGATACCATATCTGTGCGTCTGTCATGGAACTGTCAACCTGACCTTGCTTCACATTCGACGCATGGCCTGTCTTCCGGCATGGATTTTGCCGCAACGCGGCGTCGTGATCGGGGCATGAACAGGTCAAAATCAGGCCACAATCGCCTGCGACTGTTTCCTGATCGGGCTGTAATCCCGGCCCTTTGAAGGGAGATAATGAGTATGTTCGGCTTTCTGAACCGCAAACCCAAGACCCCTGCCCTGTCCGGTCTTCTGGCCGAATGGCTGCAGGCACCCACAGTCGTGTTGCAACGCCAAGCCCAACAGCGCCGGGCCTGGCCCGAACAGGTGGTGGCCCGTCTGCTGGAGGGGCTCATCACGCAAGGCAGTTTCGTGGGTGCGCTGGATGCGCTGCCGGGGTTTGAATCCCGCGCCATGCCGGCGGGCATCCATTGCCTGCGTCATTCCGGGCAATTGGCGGGCGCGATCCTGACCGATTGTTCCGCTGCGTTGCATTTCGCCCAGCCGGGTTTGGGGATCTTTGCCGAAACCATCGCCGCCCCCGTGCTGGCCGCACATCTGGGCCAATGGCCCGACTGGAGTTCCGAAGACTCCACCGGCATGACTGCCGCAATCTGGCTGACCCCGACCCTGGTGCTGGATGTCGCGCTGGCCGAAGGTCCGGTCGATCCGTTGTTCATCGGGCAAACCCTTCCGGGCGTCACCCTGACACTGGCCCTGCGCCCCGCTGCCTGAACAGCGGGGCCCGTCAAACCGTGTCTCAGGCCTTGTCTGCCGGCTTTTCCGAAGCGGCAGGCCCCGGTTCCGCCACATCGTTCAGCACGCCTGCCAGACCATCCTCCAGACTGATCCCCAGTTCGGCGCCCAGCTTCTTCATCACCGGCAGTTGCAGCGCGGCCCCCAGCATGGCGTCAAAAGCCTGATTGACCGGGGCCTTGCTGCCACCAGCCTCGGCCATCACTCCGCCCTGCCCCAGACCGGTGATCTGGTTGATGCGGATGGAATCGATCTTTTCGGCCGGTTTCACCATTTCCTGCACGATCTTCGGCATGGCTTCCAGACGGGCCAGCGCCACGCGCATGGCAATGATTTCCGGCGACAGCGTATTTTCCGAATTGGCCAACGCCTGCCGCCCCTCGGCCTCGGCCAGAAGATCGGCCTTCTTCGCCTCGGCGCGGATGGTGACGGCATCGGCCTCGGCCTGCGCCTCTTCGCGCAGCGCGGCGGCACGGTCTGCTGCTGCCGCACGCTCGGCCTCGGCGGCCAGACGAATCCTGGTCCCCTCGCGTTCAGCCTCGCGCCGGGCTTCGATCACCGCGATTTCCTTGTCGCGTTCAGCCTGCGCCAGGGCGCGCGCCGTTTCGATCGCCTCGGAGGCCTTGACCGCCTCGGCACGGGCGGCATCGGCACTGGCGCGGGCACGGCTTTCCGCCTCGGATTTCTGGTTGATCACGATCTGGCGATCCTGATTGGCCACCTCGATTTCACGTTCCTTGGTGATCTGGGCCTCTTCCATCGCCCGGGCGCGGGCGATTTCTGCGGTCTCGATCTCCTGCTCGCGGCGGATGCGGGCGCGTTCCTTCTCTGATTCCGCCGCTTCGCGCGACCGGGCGATTTCGGCATCCTGCGCGGCCTTCAACTGCTCGATCTCCAGCGTCCGGGCGATGCGAGCCTCTTCCTCGTCGCGGGCGATCTGCATTTTCAGCTTTTCGGCCTCCATCGCCGACCGGCGCACCGACACATCGGCCTCGGCATCAATCTGGGCGCGTTCCTTCTTTGAGGTGGCAATCACCTCGGCCAGCTTGCGCATCCCCACCGCGTTGAAGGCGTTGTTTTCATCCAGCGCCGAAAACGGGGTCTGGTCCAGCGCGGTCAGCGACACGCTTTCCAGTTCCAGCCCGTTCTTGAGCAGATCATTCGATACCGCATTCTGCACCTCCTGCACGAATGAGGTGCGGTTTTCATGCAGTTCATCCATCGACATCCGGGCCGCGACCGCGCGCAGACCATCAATCAGCTTGCCCTCGATCATTTCGCGCAGCGCATCGACATTGAAGGTCTTTTCGCCCAGCGTCTGCGCCGCGCGGCTGATGCCATCTTCGGTGGCCTGTACCGAGACATAGAATTCGGCCCCCACATCGACGCGCATCCGGTCCTTGGTGATCAGCGCCCCTTCTGAGGCGCGCTTCACCTCCAGCCGCAGTGTTTTCATGTTCACCGGGCTGATTTCGTGCAAGAGCGGGATCACGATGGCCCCGCCATCCATGATGACGCGCTTGCCCCCGGCGCCGGTCTTCACAAGGCTGATTTCACGCGTGGCCCGGCGATACAGCCGACCCAGGATCAGCCCGATCAGCAGCAGAAAGGCGACAATGGCGCCGATGATGACAAGGTAGGTGGTCAAGGGCATGCGGGCCTCCTGATCTGGCGGTTAAGATGAATAAGGGGTCATGCAGTGGCAATGATGCGCAGAACCCATTGGTCTGGCGCGGCACGCAGGCGCAGGGTCAGCACCTCGGTTCCTTCGGGAATGCTGTCATGGTCCTGCAATGGTTCGCAGCGCAGGAAGTGCAGGTTGCCATGGCGGTCATGCAGCCGCACCTCGGCGGGCGAACCACGCCGGGCAATGCCCTGGGTAACAACACCGCGCAGCCCCCCCATGAACTGGGCCCGGGTGGCCGTGGTTTCATCCTTGGGCAACAACCGGGCAAACCCGCGCGCAAAGCCCCGGGCAAAGCCAAGCCCCAGACCAAGCGCAACCGGCACGGCGAAAACCGCCGACATCGGGCTGCCTGCAACTGCGGTCCAAGCCCCTTGCAACGCAATCCCTGCGACGCCAAAGCCGGTCAGCGCGGCAGCGAACCACAGCATGAAGGGCGTGGCCCCCAGCCCCAGAAATCCGGCAAGGCCCGGTTGCGGCAGATCGGCTGGCAGATCAGCCGGGCTGTCTGCCGCCGCGAGCAGGCTGGTCAAATCCGGCGTCTCGCCCGGTTCCACATCGAACAACCCCATGCCGCCGGGTTCCAACTCGGGCCCTGCATCCGACAGAAACAGAGAACTGCCCAGAAGCAGGGCCGCCAGTTCCACCAAAAGCAGAGCGACCAGCACCCCCAGGGCCAGCGAAAACGCGATATAGGGGCCGGAAAACAGCAGCGTCATCCCATCTCCTCGGTTGTGCGGATTGGACAATGTTCGCCCATCCACCTCTGACGCAATTGTGAATGCCGGAGCGCATTTTCAATCCTTTGTGCGCCAGAAATCCCGAATATGGGGCTGCGTCAACCGGATCAAAGCGGATCAATATCCCCTGCGGCCCGCATGGCGTGGAAATCGGCCACAAAGCCCGCCAGACGCTGCCCGGCAATCGCATCGCGCAGACCCTGCATCAGATCCTGATAATAGTGCAGGTTGTGCCAGGTCAGCAGCATCGAGCCGATGATTTCGTCCGCCTTGACCACATGATGCAGATAGGCGCGGCTGTAATTGCGGCAGGCCGGGCAGGTGCAGGCCTCGTCCAGCGGGCGGGGATCATCCTTGTGGCGGGCGTTCTTCAGGTTCACCGCGCCGCGCCGCGTCCAGGCCTGGCCGGTGCGGCCCGACCGTGACGGCAGCACACAATCCATCATGTCGATGCCGCGTTCCACTGCGCCGACGATGTCATCGGGCTTGCCCACGCCCATCAGGTAGCGCGGCTTGTCTTCAGGCAGCAAACCGGGGGCATAGTCCAGCACGCCGAACATGGCCTCCTGCCCTTCGCCCACCGCCAGACCGCCGACGGCATAGCCGTCAAAACCGATCTCGCGCAGTTTGGCAGCGCTTTCCTCGCGCAGGTCACGCGTCACGCCGCCCTGCATGATGCCAAACAGCGCATGGCCCGGCCGGTCGCCAAAGGCATCGCGTGATCGTTGCGCCCATCGCATCGACAATTGCATGGATTTCGCCACTTCCGCCTCGGTGGCGGGCAGTGCCGGGCATTCGTCGAAACACATCACGATGTCAGACCCCAGCAGGCGCTGGATTTCCATGCTGCGCTCGGGCGTCAGCATGTGCTTTGATCCATCGACATGGCTGGAAAAGCGCACGCCCTCTTCGGTCAGCTTGCGCAGACCAGACAGGCTCATCACCTGAAATCCGCCGGAATCGGTCAGGATCGGGCGCTCCCAGTTCATGAAGCGATGCAGCCCGCCCAAGGCCGCGATGCGTTCGGCTGTGGGGCGCAGCATCAGGTGATAGGTATTGCCCAGCAGAATATCGGCTCCGGTCGCACGCACGCTTTCCGGCATCATCGCCTTCACCGTGGCCGCCGTTCCCACCGGCATGAAGGCGGGCGTGCGTATCTCGCCGCGCGGGGTGGAAATCACGCCGGTGCGCGCACGACCATCGGTGGCGGCAAGCTGAAACTGAAAGCGGGCGGTCATCGGTCGGGTTCCCTCAACAAACGCCGCCTTCTGCCGCAAAACCAGCTCTTTGCCAAGCACAGACCGGCAAGCCCCCCTTCCGGCGAAAAAGCGCGGCCCGGATCCCCGGGCCGCCAGTCCGGGGTCTTATCGGATGCCCGCGCGTTCCAGGCGCGGCAGCACCTCGTCGCGGAAATAGGGAAACTCGGCCAGATAATCGACAAAGCTCAGCGTCGTGCCGGCAAAGCCCGCCCCATGCAGCCGCAAGATACCCGCCGCCACCTGATCGGGCGTGCCCACCAACGGATAGCCGCCATGCCCCATGGCAAAGAGATGCTTGATCTGCGCCAGCAGATCATGCGGAAAGCTGTGGGCATGGGCAAATTGCAGGTTCACCAGATTGTCCACTGCCGCATGATCGCAGTTTTCCACCGCTGTATAATGCAGAAACTCTTGTGCTTCGGCCTCGGTCGGGCGGCAGATCACATGGCTGAATGTCAGCACATCGACCTTGCGGCCCTTGGCTTGGGCCTGCGCCTTCAGATCAGCGATTTCGGTCTTTGAGCGGTCCAGATCAATGGCCGGGGTGAACAGGAAATCGGCATTGTCGGTGGCAAAGCCCCTGCCTTGCGGGCTGCCTGCGGCGTTCAGGATCGGCACGGTGCCCCGCTGCGGCCTTGGATCGCCTTTCACCTTCCGGGCCTTGAAGAACCGGCCCTCCCAATCGAAGTGCGTCTCGGCGGTCCAGAGCTTGCGCACCAGATCAAACCATTCCTGCGCATAGGCATAGCGGGTTTCATGGTCATCGGGCAGGTTCAGCCCGAGCGCCTCATATTCCGGCTTGTTCCATCCCGCGACGATGTTCAGACCGGCCCGGCCATGGCCGATCTGGTCGATGGTGGCGATCTGCTTGGCCACCACCACGGGATGATTGGCCGCCGTATGGATGGTGGCAAAAACCGAAATGTCCTTCGTCGCCGCCAGCAAGCCGGCGGCCCAGGTCATCGTTTCCAGCACACCGCCATGAAAGTCCGTTTCGCCCCCATAGCCGATCCAGCGCGCAATCGGCAGCATGAAGTCGATCCCCGCCGCATCCAGCATCCGTGCCAGCGCCAGGTTGTTGTCCCAGCTGTTGACCCAGCGTTCGGCGATCTTCGTGGGCGTCATGCCCGAAGAACAGTTGGTCGAAAATGTGCCCAGGCGAAAGCGATCGCCCGACAGTATCGGGTGGTGTGTCATGATGTTCGTCCTGTTGGAGATTTTGATTTATTTTATGATTGAAAGTCTATCGTAAATTCGCGTTGCGTCAACAGGCTTGCCACGCCATCCTGCGCTGATCCCGAAAGGAAGCGGCATGGCGCGGAAACCCCTTCAAACTCAAAGCATTGTCACGAACGACAAGCATGACCGGCGCTGGCATCTGGCCGAAAGCGCCGTCGAGGTGGATACGACAGAACTGGAATTCGCCTTGATGCGCGCCTTCGAAGGATTCGGGCGCTGGCAATCGGAATGTCTGGCCTCGGTCTCCGAAGTGGCGGCCAGCGGCCCCGAAAACGCCATGCTGCACATCATCCGCATGAATGACCGGCCCAAAAGCCTGAAGGATCTGGCGCGGCTGACCAATCGCGACGATGTGCCCAACATCCAGTATTCGCTGCGCAAGCTGATCGGGGCGGGGCTGGTGTTGCGCAAGGGCGCGGGACGGTCGGGGGTCAGCTATGAGGTGACAGACCTGGGCCGCCAGGTGACTGACGATTACGGCACTTTGCGCCGCCGCCTTCTGATCGAGGCGATCACCACCCTGCCCGGCTTTTCCGCCCGCCTGCAAGATGCGACACGCACGCTGAACCTGCTGTCAGGCATCTATGAAGAGGTGGCGCGCGCAGCAGCCACCCACCGGCATTGACCGGGCAGCTCTGTCACAGTGATCTGGATGTTTGGTCGGGGCGGCGGGATTCGAACTCGCGACCTACGGTACCCAAAACCGTCGCGCTACCAGACTGCGCTACGCCCCGACTGCGGGCTTCCTAACCGGTTGTTACCGGGATGGAAAGCCCTAATCTTGCCCGCAAGGCCAGGCGGCCGTCGCGGCAGAAATGGCCGGATGGCGCAGCTCGGCCCCCGGGGCAATGCCGATGGCCTTGGCCAGTCCGGCATTGATCTCAAGCACATAGGCCACGCCCTGACCGCCGTCGATGGGCGTTTCATCCTGCGGCACGGCACCGGAATGCACATGGGTGACCCGGCCTGACGCATCGGCAAAGATCATGTCCAGCGGGATCAAGGTGTTCTTCATCCAGAAGACCGCGCGCTGCGGTTGCGGATAGACAAACAGCATCCCCGCCCCACGCGCCATGCTTTCGCGAAACATCAGGCCCTGAGCCCGCTCTCCGGCTTCATCGGCGACTTCGACATGGAACTGCGCCGCCCCAAAGGGGCCACGCAATTGCACGGTTTCAGGCGCACAACCCGAGGCGGCCAAAGCCACCCCCGGCCAGAGCGCGGCGAGCATGATCACTGATGCGCTTCGCGCGCCGCTGCTTCCCACGAAACCACCTGTACGGCCATGCGGCCACGCTTGCCTTCGATGATGCGCAGACAGACTGCTTCGCCTGCGGCCAGATCGGCAAAGCCTGACAGGCGCAGCACCTCGATATGGATGAACACATCCTCGGGCCGTCCGAAAACATTGGCAAAGCCGAAGCCCTTGCCCTTGTCGAACCATTTCACCCGGGCCGGTTCCATCGGCCGTGCGGCGATTTCTTCCGGTGTGGCCAGACCATGTTCCTCGCCCAGTGGGAAAGAAACGCCTGCCGGAGGTTCGATCTTCAGCACTTCGACCGCCTGAACCCCGCGTTGGGTATTCTGCACCATCACGCTGATGCCGGTCCCGTCCGCAACCGAGCTCTGGCCGTAATTGCGCAGAACATTGGCATGCAGCAAGATGTCGGAACCACCTTCCTCGGCCACGATAAACCCGAACCCTTTGGCCGGATCAAACCATTTTACCTTGCCATGCACCACACGCGGCATGACGACGTTCTCTTCTGACATATGAGAGCCATTTCCCCAGATAAGACCCCTCGGCATTAGTCATTCGAGCAAACTGAACGCGTATTCAAGCGAAAAACACCGAAAGTTTACGCGCCGGTTTTCACGAAGCGTGAAAATCAAGGGTTCAGCCGCTCGATTTTCCACTCAGTTTCAACCCGATCGCGCCGCCAGCGAAAGCGGTCGTGCAACCGGAAGGCCCCATCGGCCCAGAACTCGATTTCCACAGGCTGAATGCGGAAGCCGCCCCAGAACGGCGGGCGCGAAGGATTCGGCCCTTTGGTCGCCGTCACCTTCGCCACCTCTGCCATCAGCGCCATCCGCGACCCCAAAGGCCGCGACTGGCGGCTGGCCCAGGCCCCCAGCCGCGACTGCAGGCTGCGGCTGGCATAATAGGCATCGGCCTGCGGGCCTTCCTCACGGCTGACCTCGCCGCGCACCCGGATCTGCCGACGCAGCGATTTCCAGTGCATCACGAAAGCCGCCTTGCCCGAGGCCGCCAGTTCCTCGCCCTTGGCACTTTCGTAATTGGTGTAAAAGACAAAGCCCCCCGCGCCTTCGGTTTCGATCTCCTTGAGCAAAACCATGCGCACATTGGGCAGGCCCGCCGCATCGACCGTGGCCAGCGCGATGGCGTTCGGATCATTGGGTTCCTGCGCCTCGGCCTCGGCCAGCCAGGACCGGGCCAGAACGAAAGGATTGTCTCCCGCGAAGATGCCGCCACGATCCATTCCGCTATCCTTTCACAACGTCACTCGCAAAGAGCCTGTCACCGCGCGCAGGCAGGTGCAAGAGCAACTAATGCGGCAAATCGGTCAATCAAGCCCGGCACAGCCTGCCATCCGGACCGCACCGGCCATCGGCCCATCATGCCCGGCCTTGATGCTCTGGGGCGTATCGCCTAAAGCTTGCCGCAAAGACCGCAATGGAAAGACGGGGGAAGACATGGCGAACGGGCTGCTGGCGGGAAAGCGCGGGCTCATCATGGGGCTGGCCAATGACAAGTCGATCGCCTGGGGCATCGCCAAGGCCTGTGCCGATCAGGGCGCGGAACTGGCCTTCTCCTATCAGGGCGATGCGCTGAAAAAGCGGGTCGAACCGCTGGCAGCCAGCATCGGCTCGGATTTCCTGGCCGAATGCGATGTGGCCGATGAAGCCAGCCTGGACGGCCTGTTCACCGCCATCAAGGATCGCTGGGGCGGATTGGATTTCGTGGTCCATGCCATCGGCTTTTCCGACAAGTCAGAATTGCGCGGCCGCTATGTCGATACCACGCGCGGCAATTTCGGCATGACCATGGATATCTCGGTCTATTCCTTCACCGCTGTGTGCCAGCGGGCCTGCGCGATGATGGGGCCGGGCGGCAGCCTGCTGACGCTCACCTATTACGGGGCCGAAAAGGTGATGCCGCATTACAATGTGATGGGCGTGGCCAAGGCCGCGCTGGAGGCTTCGGTGAAATATCTGGCCGAGGATCTGGGCAAGGACGGCATTCGCGTGAACGCGATTTCCGCCGGGCCGATCAAGACGCTAGCCGCCTCGGGGATTGGCGATTTCCGCTATATCATGAAGTGGAACGAGCTGAACTCGCCGCTCCGCCGCAATGTGACACAGGAAGAAGTCGGGAAAGCCGCGCTTTACCTCTTGTCCGATCTGGGCTCCGGCACCACGGGCGAAAACCTGCATGTCGATGCAGGCTACCATGTCGTGGGCATGAAGGCGGTGGATGCACCCGATATTGACGTGGTCACCGGGCGGAAAGACTGATGCTGGAACTGGCAGGCCCTTTCACCGTCATGGTCGCCACGCTGACGCTGGCCATCCTGTCACCCGGGCCTGCCATCATCGCGGCGATGCAGACATCTTTTGCCCGCGGGCGCACCGTTGCTGTGCCCTATGGCGTTGGGCTGGCCGTTGGCGCATCAGTCTGGTGTCTGTTTGCGCTGGCCGGTCTGACCGTGCTGTTCCAACTGGTGCCCGCCCTCTATGTTGCGCTGAAGATCTTCGGCGGGCTTTATCTGCTGTGGATGGCCTGGGGGCTCTGGCAGAGTGCCCCACATCCGATGCCCGAGGCTGCACGGGCACGGTTTGGCACGGGATTCTGGGGTGGCATCGCGCTGAACCTGTCAAACCCGAAACCGGCACTGTTCTATTCCGCCCTGATCGTGGCGCTGTTCCCGGGGCCACAACCCCTTGGCGCACAGGCCGCGATCTATGCCACGGCGGTTGGCACCGAATTGTTCTGGTATGTGGCGATCACCTCCGCCATGTCCACCGCCCCCCTGCGCCGCCGTTACGCTTCTGCCAAGCTCTGGCTGGATCGCGGGGCGGCCTTGCTGCTGGGGCTGCTCGGGCTTGGCCTGCTGGCCGAAACCGCGCGCGAAACCCTGATCGAAACCGCCTGAGGAGAAAGGCCAGACCATGATCGACCGCCTGCCGCATGAAAAGGGCTTCCATGTCAGCTGGGACCAGATCCATCGCGACGCCCGCGCACTGGCCTGGCGCATGGACGGCAAGGGGCCGGACAATGGCGCCTGGAAGGCGGTGGTCGGCATCACCCGCGGCGGCCTTGTGCCCGCCATGATCGTCAGCCGCGAGCTGGACATCCGCGTCGTCGATACGATCAGCGTGAAAAGCTACAGCCATCAGGACCGGTCCGAAGCCGTGGTGACCAAAAGCCCGCAGGCCGACCTGATGGGCGATGGCACCGGCATCCTGATCGTGGATGATCTGGTGGACAGCGGCAAGACGCTGGAACTGGTGCGCAGCCTCTATCCCAAGGCGCATTTCGCCACCGTCTATGCCAAACCGCATGGCAAGCCGCAGGTGGATACCTATGTGACCGAAGTCAGCCAGGACACCTGGATCTTCTTCCCTTGGGACATGGCGCTGCAATATGTGCAGCCGATGCGCGGGAAAGACTGACGTTGCAAGGGGGCGCTCGCGCCCCCTCTTGGCCTTGCGGCCAATTCACCCCCTGAGGATATTTTTGAACAGATGAAAGCGGGGGGACCGCTTGGTGTTTCATCTGTTCCCAAATATCCTCGGGGGGAGGCCCGACAGGGCCGAGGGGGGCAGACAGCCCCCCTGCCCCCTCATCCGCCAGCACGAACCGGAGCTGTCCATGTCCCTGCCCCTGAACCCCGCCATGGCCGCCACCTTTGCCCCGCCGGTGATGGAGGCGCGGCGTTGGTTGCAGGGTGTGACCTTCACGCATGACAGGCCGCTCATCAATGTGAGCCAGGCCGCGCCGGTCGAAAGCCCGCCCTTGGGTCTGCGGCAGGCTCTGGCTGAAGCCGCGCTCTCGGAAGGGGCGGCGCATCTTTATGGCCCGGTGCTGGGTCTGCCCGAGCTGCGGGCCGAGATCACGGCGCAATGGTCGGTCGCCTACGGCGGCGCGATCAGCGCTGATCAAGTGGCGATCACCCAAGGCTGCAATCAGGCCTTCACCGCCGTGATGTCCACCCTTGCGGGGGCCGGGGATGAGGTGATCCTGCCGACACCGTGGTATTTCAACCATAAAATGTGGCTCGATATGCAGGGCGTGCATGCTGTGCCGCTGGCCACTGGCGCCGACCTGCTGCCCGATCCCGAGAAAGCGGCGGCCCTCATCACGCCGCGCACCCGTGCCATCGCGCTGGTCAGCCCGAACAACCCCGGCGGGGTGGAATATCCGCCCGCCCTGATTGCGGCTTTCCGTGATCTGTGCCGCGCGCGCGGCCTTGCGCTGATCCTCGATGAGACCTACCGCGATTTCGACAGCCGGGATGGGCGGCCCCATGATCTCTTCACCGATCCGGATTGGGATGATGTGCTGATCCATCTCTATTCCTTCTCCAAGGCCTACCGCCTGACCGGGCACCGTGTCGGCGCGGTGGTGGCCAGCGCGCGCCAACTGGCCGAGGTGGAGAAATTCCTCGATACCGTCGCCATTTGCCCCGGCCAGCTGGGCCAGATCGGCGCACTTTGGGGGATGCGGAACCTCAGCCAATGGGTGGCGGGCGAACGGGCCGAGATCCTGCGCCGCCGCGCAGCCATGGTCGCGGGCTTCTCTGCCCTGCCCGACTGGCGGCTGATGGGATGCGGGGCCTATTTCGCCTATGTCGAACATCCCTTTGCCAGTGCCTCGCCCGAATTGGCGCAGCGCATGGTGCGCGAGGCGGGCGTTCTCATGCTGCCCGGCACCATGTTCCAGCCCGACAGCCACGCAGAGGGCGCGCGCCAGTTCCGCATCGCCTTTGCCAATGTCGATGAAACCGGGATCACTGCGCTTTTTGACCGGCTGGCAGGCTTTGCCGGCTGACGACCACTGGCCCTTGCCGGGCCGGGGGCAACTGCTTAGAACCGTGCAAACCCCGATCGCTTTTGGGCGCGGGTCTCCGAACAGACAGGCATGACATGACACAGCAAGACGACAGCGACAGCCCGAAACGCAAGCGCCGTGGGTCTTCGGTCATGGCCTGGCTGTTGATGGGCATGCTGGTGGCCGGTCTGGGCGGCTATGGCGTGACGAATTTCGGCGGCAACCTGCGCAGCATCGGCAAGGTCGGCGACCGTGACATCCCGCTCAACCGCTATGTCCGGGGTCTGCAGGGCGAGATGCAGGCCTTTGGCGCACAGGTCGGCACCCAGATCGGCATGGCCGAGGCGTTGCAACTGGGGCTGGATGCACGCGTGCGCCAGCAACTGGTGACCCAGACGGCGCTTGATAACGCCAATGATCGGATCGGCCTGTCGATGGGCGATACCCGGCTGGCGGCTGAACTGACATCAATGCCCAGCTTCAAGGGGGCAGATGGCAATTTTGACCGCGAAACCTATCGCTTCACGCTGCAGCAGAACAACCTGACCGAAGCCGAATTCGAATCCGGTCTGCGCGACGATATGGCCCGGGCGCTGTTGCAGGGGGCCATCGGGTCGGGTTTTGCCGCCCCGGCCCCGATGACCGACAAGCTCTTGGCCTATGTGGCGGAGCGGCGCGGGTTTTCCCTGCTGAAACTGACCGAGGCGGATCTGTCCACGCCGCTGCCCGCCCCGGATGAGACCGCGCTGAAAGCGCATTACGATGCCAATATCGCGGCCTTCACCCGGCCCGAGGCCAAGCGCATCGCCTGGGCCGCCCTGCTGCCCGAGGCGCTGGCCGCGACGCTGCCGGTGGATGAGGCGGAACTGCGCAAGCTGTATGACTCGCGCCTTGCCGAATACGTCAAACCGGAACGGCGGCTTGTCGAACGGCTGGTCTTTGGCAGCGACGAAGAGGCGGCGGCGGCGAAGGCCCGTCTTGATGCCGGCGAAAGCTTTGAAACGCTGGTCAGCGAACGCGGTCTGCAGCTGATCGACATTGACCTGGGCGATCAGTCGCAGGAGGAACTGGGTACCGCGGGCGCGGCGGTCTTTGCCTTGGCCGAACCGGGCGTCGTCGGGCCTCTGCCGTCGGATCTGGGCCCGGCACTGTTTCGGATGAATGCGATTCTGGCTGCCGAAGAAACCAGCTTTGACGAGGCCAAGGCCGACCTGACGACCGAATATCAGCTGGATGCCGCCCGCCGTGCCATTGGCGACCGGCTGGAGGCCATCGACGATGCGCTGGCTGGCGGTGCCACGCTGGAAGAACTGGCCAGGGAACAGGCGATGGAACTGGGCCGGATCGATTTTTCGGGCGCATCCGATGACAAGATCGCGGGCTATCCTGCCTTTGTCGAAGCCGCCAACAAGATCGCCGAAGGCGATTTCCCCGAGGCCATCGCCCTGGATGATGGCGGCGTGGTTGCCCTGCGGCTGGATGAGATTGTGCCCGCCGCGCCCATCCCGTTTGACGAGGCCCGCGAAGCCGTCACCGAAAGCTGGCAGCGCGAGGCCCTGCGCAAGGCGCTGGCCGCCCGTGCCGCCGAGGTGCAGACCGCCATTGCGAATGGCACGGCAATCGGGGCCCATGGCATCGTCAGCGTGACACCTGAAATCGCCCGCGATGGCTTTGTCGAAGGGGCCCCTGCCGGACTGATGCCGCTGGTCTTCGGCATGGCGGAGGGCGCGACAGAGGTGATCGATCAGCCCGATTGGGTCGGTCTGGTGCAGCTGGATCGTATCCTGCCCGTGGATATGGCCAGCCCCGACGCCGTGGCCCTGAAAGCTGCCATTACAGCCCAGGTCGAACAGGCCTTTGCGCAGGATGCCTTTACGCTGTTCGGTGCGGGCGAAGCCGCACAGGCAGGCATCCAGCTGGATCAGACGGCGATTGACGCCGTCCATGCGCAGATGCGCTGAAGGCCGGACCATGACGATGATCTCCTCCTTCGAGACCTTCGAACGTGGCTGGACTGCTGGCCGGAACCAGTTGGTCTATGCCCGGTTGGCCGCCGATCTGGATACGCCGGTCAGCCTGATGCTGAAACTGGGCGAAGCGCGCGCCGATACCTTCATGCTGGAAAGCGTGACCGGGGGCGAACTGCGCGGACGCTATTCCGTGGTGGGGCTGAAACCCGATCTGATCTGGCGCTGCCGGGGCGAAGCATCGGAGATCAACCGCGAGGCACGCTTCGATCCGATGGCGTTTCAGCCACTGGACGGCCATCCGCTCGACACGCTGCGCAGCCTTCTGGCCGAATGTCGGATTGATATGCCCGATGATCTGCCCGCCATCGCGGCGGGGCTGTTCGGCTATCTGGGCTATGACATGATCCGGCTGGTGGAACATCTGCCCGATGTGAACCCTGATCCCCTGGGCCTGCCCGATGCGCTTCTGATGCGGCCTTCGGTGGTGGCGGTGCTGGACGGGGTCAAGGGCGAGGTCACGCTGGTCGCGCCCGCCTGGGTGGGTTCGGGCCTGTCGGCCCGCGCGGCCTATGCGCAGGCCGCCGAGCGCGTGATGGATGCGCTGCGCGATCTGGACCGCGCGCCCCCCGCGCAACGCGATCTGGGCGAGGCTGCACCTGTCGGCGCACAAGTGTCGAACTTCACCCATGAGGGCTACAAGCAGGCGGTCGAGAAGGCCAAGGACTATATCCGCGCGGGCGACATCTTTCAGGTCGTGCCCTCGCAGCGCTGGACGCAAAGCTTCGCCCTGCCGCCCTTTGCCTTCTACCGCTCGCTGCGGCGCACCAACCCCTCGCCCTTCATGTTCTTCTTCAACTTCGGCGGCTTTCAGGTGGTGGGCGCAAGCCCCGAAATCCTCGTGCGGCTGCGCGAGGGCGAGGTGACCATCCGCCCGATCGCAGGCACCCGCAAACGCGGCGCCACGCCCGAGGAGGACAAGGCGCTGGAGTTGGACCTGCTGGCCGACAAGAAGGAACTGGCCGAACATCTGATGCTGCTCGATCTGGGCCGCAATGATGTGGGCCGGGTGGCGAAGATCGGCACGGTGAAACCGACCGAGAAATTCATCATCGAACGCTACAGCCATGTGATGCACATCGTGTCGAATGTGGTGGGCGAGATTGCCGAGGGGCAGGATGCGCTCTCGGCCCTGCTGGCGGGCCTGCCTGCGGGCACGGTTTCGGGCGCACCCAAGGTTCGCGCGATGGAAATCATCGACGAGCTGGAGCCGGAAAAGCGCGGCGTCTATGGCGGCGGGGTGGGCTATTTCGCGGCCAATGGCGAGATGGATTTCTGCATCGCGCTGCGCACCGCCGTGCTGAAGGATGAGAAGCTCTACATTCAGGCAGGCGGCGGCGTGGTCTATGACAGCGACCCAGAGGCCGAGTTCCAGGAAACCGTGAACAAATCCAAGGCGCTGCGCCGCGCCGCCGAGGATGCGGGCCTGTTCGCCCGCCGCAGCAACAGCTGACCCATGGTCCCGGGGGGCTGTCTGCCCCCCGGGACCATGATCTTACTCCGCCGCCTCCAACACCGCCGTCAGCGGGGCCAGTGCCACCGACCCGGCCCGGCCCTCGATCGACCATTCAAGCAATGCGGCGATGGTCTCCGCTCTGGCAGTGCCATAGACCACCACCCGCCCGTCCTGAGCGGCCTTGAAAGCGGCGCGGTCAAGATAGCGGCGCATCACGGGCGCGGTTTCGCCTTCGGCATCGATCTGGCGGAAGATCAGGGCCGAGGGCACCGCTTCGCGCCGGGCCAGTTGTTCGCCGGCATTCAGCCCCCGGTCAAAGGTCACCAGCCCACGCCCCTGATCCTTGATGAGCGGCACAAGATCGGTGGACAGCGTCCGGTCATTCTGAAAGCCATCGACCGGCAGGTCGATCACGGCGACGGCCTGCGGCACCGCGCTGGCATGAGAACCGAAGGTCACCTGCAGGTCGCTGGCCTTGGCCCCGGCCGGGATGGCGGTGGCCAGCATCGCCACTTCCTTGCCCGCCTTGCGATAGGTTTCGGCCAGCGCCGTCACCCCCGGTGCCGTCGGGTCCAGCGCGATGGTCACAGGCAGCGGCAGTGCCGCCAGCCCTGTGCGATCCAGATCGGCGCGGCCATCATCGGCCAGAATGATGGCAAAACGCGGCTTGCCCGCCGGATTGTCGAAGGCTTCTGCATGCCGTTTGACAGGCGGGGCGTCTTCACCCAGCCCCGGCTCTGCCGCGGGTTCTGCGGGTGGGGTCACGCCGATGGCTGGCAGATTGCCCACGGTCACACCTTCGACTGGTTTGCCAAAGCCCGGTTCGGGCCGATCCAGCAGCGGCTCGGCAGGGGCTGGCGGTTCTGTCGGCGCGGGGTCCGGCAGGGTCGGTTCAACGACCTCCAACTCGGGGGCCAAAGGCGATCCGGGCGGCACCTCGCCCGGCAGCGGGGCCAGAATGGCCTGTTCTTCGGGCGTGAGCGGCGGCACCGGTGGCGGTTCGGCCCCTGCAGGCGAGGGGTCGGCAGCGCGGTCGAGCCCCACGGCCAATTCGGTCGGATCGGGCTCGGCCACCGGTGCGGGCTCTTGCGGCACCGGTTCCGGCGCGGCCTCAGATTGAGCCGGGGGCGCGGGTTCCAGCGGCGCTTCGCTGACGGCTGCAGTGGGCGGCGGGGCGGGTGGCTCCGGTTCGGGCGCGGCTGCGGGCTCTGCCACCACGGCCTGTTCCGACGCGGGGGCGGGCTCCGCCTCGGTCGGGGTTTGCGGGTCCATGGCAGGCTCTGCCACTTCTGCCGTCTCTGGCATCACCGCAGGGTCGGCCCCGGCGCTTTCGCCCCGCTGCGGGAGCGGGGCCAGTTGCGACACCACGCCCAGACCCAGAACCGACACCACGCTGCCCACAAGCAACCCTGACAGATACCCGCGCATTCCTGCCTCCACACCACTCCGGCGGTTGTCCCGCCGCTTGCCTTGTTGCGCGCCCGGTTTGGCTTGACCTTCCGGCGCGGCTGGCCCCATGTATAGCGCGACGATGCGCGGGGTTCACCCCCTTGCGTGAGCTTTGTTGAAGGCCTGCCCCGAATGCTGCTTCTGATCGACAATTACGACAGTTTCACCTACAATCTGGTGCATTATCTGGGCGAGCTGGGGGCCGATATCCGCGTTGTCCGCAATGACGCGCTGGATGTGCAACAGGCCATGGCCCTGCGCCCCGAGATGATCGTGCTGTCACCCGGCCCCTGCGATCCGGCACAGGCGGGTATCTGCATTCCGCTGACCCATGCCGCAGCCGAGGCCCGCATTCCGCTCTTGGGCGTCTGCCTGGGCCATCAGACCATCGGCGAGGCCTTTGGCGGCCGGGTCATTCGCTGCCATGAAATCGTGCATGGCAAGATGGGCACCATGCATCATGCCGACAAAGGGATTTTCCGGGGTCTGCCCTCGCCGTTCCTGGCCACCCGGTATCACAGCCTTGTGGTGGAACGTGACAGCCTGCCCGATTGCCTGGAGGTCACCGCATGGCTGGACGACGGCACGATCATGGGGCTGCGCCACAAGACGCTGCCCATCGAAGGCGTGCAGTTCCACCCCGAAAGCATTGCTTCTGAACACGGCCACCAGTTGCTGAAGAACTTCCTCGACATGGCAAAGGTGGCGGCATGACCGACCGGCTGAAATCGCTGATCGGCACTGCGGCCGCCCGCCCGCTGACCCGGGACGAAGCCGAAACCGCCTTTGCCGCGCTGTTTGAAGGCGAGGCGACACCGGCCCAGATGGGCGGCTTTCTGATGGCGCTGCGCACGCGGGGCGAAACGGTGGATGAATATGCCGCCGCCGCATCCGTCATGCGCGCCAAATGCCATGCCGTGCATGCGCCCACTGGCGCGATGGACATCGTGGGCACGGGGGGGGATGGGAAGGGGACGCTGAACATCTCCACCGCCACGGCCTTTGTGGTGGCGGGTTCCGGCGTCGTGGTGGCCAAGCATGGCAACCGGAACCTGTCGTCGAAATCAGGTGCGGCGGATGCGCTGATCGAACTGGGCCTGAATGTGATGATCGGGGCCGAGATCGTCGAACGCTGTCTGGACGAAGCCGGGATCGGCTTCATGATGGCACCGATGCACCACCCCGCCATGCGCCATGTCGGCCCGGTGCGGGCAGAGCTTGGCACCCGCACCATCTTCAACATCCTGGGGCCGCTGACCAATCCGGCCGGGGTGAAACGGCAATTGACCGGCACCTTCAGCCCGACCCTGCTGCGCCCGATGGCCGAAACCCTGCTGGCGCTTGGGTCGCACAAGGCCTGGCTGGTCCATGGCGGGGATGGCACGGACGAGCTGTCCATCGCCGCACCCTCGCAGGTTGCGGCTTTGGAGAACGGGGCGATCCGCGAATTTTCGATCCACCCCGAGGATGCGGGCCTGCCGGTACATCCTTTCGAGGCGATCCTGGGCGGCACACCCGCCGAAAACGGGGCCGCTTTCCGCCGCCTGATGGAGGGCGAGACCGGGGCCTATCGCGATGCCGTGTTGCTCAATTCCGCGGCTGCGCTGATGGTGGCGGATCGCGCCACCAGCCTGGCCGAAGGGGTGGAAATTGCGCGGGACTCGATCGATTCAGGTCGCGCCCTGGCCAAGGTGGAGGCGCTGGTCGCGCTGACCAACGCGTGATCCCTGCCCCGCCCGAAAGCTGGGCCGATCTGCCCTTTTTCCGGCAGGACTGGCCTGCTTTGGCGGCCCGTCTGGCCATGGCCCCCGACTGGCAGCCCGCCGATCCGTTTCGCGCGCTGCGGCTCACCCCGCGCGAAGCGGTGCGGGTGGTGATCCTTGGGCAAGACCCCTATCCGACACCGGGCCGGGCCACGGGACTTGCCTTCGGCTTTCCGCCGGGGGCACCGCCGCAACATTCGCTGAAGAACATCCTGACCGAATTGCACAGCGATCTGGGACTGTCGCGCCCCGATGGCGATCTGGCGGGCTGGGCCAGGCAGGGCGTCTTGCTGCTGAACACCGTGCTGACCGTGCCATCTGGCCAGTCGAATGGCCACAAGGGCTGGGGGTGGGAGACACTGGTGGCGCAGATCATCGCCGCAACCGCCGCCGATGGGCCACGCGCCTTCCTGCTCTGGGGGGGGCCTGCGCAAAAGCTCTGCGCCCGCGTGCCACGCGACGGGCATTTGTTCGTGGAAAGCCCGCACCCCTCGCCGCTGTCGGTCTATCGGGGCTTTTTCGGCAGCCGCCCTTTCAGCCGGGTGAATGACTGGCTGGTGGCACAGGGCAGCAGCCCGATCGACTGGGCTGCCTGATCCTTCGACCGATCTGGCGGACCCCCAACGCTTTTGCCGGGTTTTCAAGCCCGCCCCTGCGGGGTAATGCTGCGGAAAGGAGTCTTGCCATGCCTACCATTCTTGACCGCATCAAGGCCTACAAGCTTGAGGAAGTGGCCGCGCGCAAGGCCGCCCGTCCGGTGGCCGATCTGGAAGCCGCAGCCAAAGAAGCACCGCCCCCGCGCGGCTTTGCCAAGGCGCTGCGGCAGGCGACCGGCACCGGCTATGGCCTGATTGCCGAAATCAAGAAGGCCAGCCCATCCAAGGGTCTGATCCGCGCCGATTTTGACCCGCCCGCCCTGGCCCGCGCCTATCAGGAGGGCGGTGCCACCTGCCTTTCGGTGCTGACCGACGGGCCGTCCTTCCAAGGCGACGATGCCTTCCTGACCCAGGCCCATGACGCAACCACCCTGCCCTGCCTGCGGAAGGATTTCATCTATGATCCCTACCAGATCATCGAGGCCCGCGCGCTGAAGGCCGATTGCATCCTGCTGATCATGGCGTCGCTGGACGATGCGCAGGCGGTCGATCTGGAACAGGTGGCCATGGATCAGGGCATGGATGTGCTGATCGAGGTGCATGATCGTGCCGAACTTGACCGCGCCGCACGGCTGAAATCGCCCTTGCTGGGGATCAACAACCGCAACCTGCACAGTTTCGACGTGACGCTGAACACCACCCGCGATCTGGCCCGCCGCGCGCCCGAAGACCGCCTGATCGTGTCGGAAAGCGGCCTGTTCACCCCCGCCGATCTGGCCGACATGGCGCAATATGGCGCGCGCTGCTTCCTGATCGGCGAGGCGCTGATGCGGCAGCCCGATGTTGCCGCCGCCACCCGCGCCATTCTGGCCAATCCGCTGGTCGCACAAGGGGGCGCATGATGGCGCTGAGCCATTTCGATGCCGAGGGCCGCGCCCATATGGTCGATGTCTCGGAAAAGCCCGTGACCGCGCGGCTGGCCGTCGCGCGGGGCGAGGTGCGGATGACCGCCGAAACTTTGGCGCTTGTGATCGAGGGCCGCGCCGACAAGGGCGATGTGCTGGGAATTGCGCGGCTGGCGGGGATCATGGCGGCCAAGCGCACCGCCGACCTGATCCCACTGTGCCACCCGCTGCCGATCACCAAGGTTGCTCTGGATCTGACGCCAGACCCGGCCCTGCCCGGCGTGGTGGTGCAGGCCACCGTCAAGACCGGCGGCCAGACCGGGGTGGAGATGGAGGCGCTGACTGCGGTTTCCGTGGCCTGCCTGACGGTGTACGATATGCTGAAGGCCGCCGAAAAATCCATGCAGATCGAAGGGATACGGCTGGTTCTTAAAGAAGGCGGGAAATCCGGCCGCTATGAGGCGCAGCCATGATCTCGGTTGAAGAGGCCCTGGATCGTGTTCTGGCCTTGGCCCGCCCGATGGGTGTGGAAGAGGTGCCGCTGGCCGAAGCCCATGGCCGTTGGCTGGCCCATGCGGCCGTGGCCCGGCGCGATCAGCCGCCCTTCGACGCCTCGGCCATGGATGGCTATGCCGTGGCTGGCCCGGCTCCGCTGGCTGCGCGGTTCCGGGTGATCGGCGAAGCGGGCGCAGGCCATGGCTTTGCGGGGCATTTGGCGCCGGGCGAATGCCTGCGCATCTTCACCGGCGCACCGGTGCCACAGGGCGCGACCCGTGTCGTCTTGCAGGAAAATGTGCAGCGCGACGGCGAGATCATCACGATCGCCGAGACATCGGAGAACGACAATATCCGTCTGCGCGGAAGTGATTTTGCTGCCGGGGCCGAGGTCGGGCCGCGCAGGCTTTCGGCCAATGATCTGGCGCTGCTGGCTGCCATGAACGTGCCGCGCCTGACCGTGCGCAAAAAGCCGGAACTGGCAATCATCGCCACGGGCGATGAACTGGTCATGCCGGGCGAAGAGCCCGGGCCGGATCAGATCATCGCATCGAACTCATTTGCGATCAAAGCCCTGGCCGAGATGGCGGGCGCGCGGGTGCGCCTGCTGCCGATTGCCCGCGATACCGAGGCCAGCCTGCGCGCCGTCTTTGAACTGGCGCGCGGCGCCGATCTTGTGGTGACGATCGGCGGCGCTTCGGTCGGCGATCATGACGTGGTGGCACGGCTGGCCGAAAGCCTTGGGCTTGACCGCGATTTCTACCGCATCGCCATGCGCCCCGGCAAACCGCTGATGGCCGGGCGTCTGCACGGCGCACCGATGCTGGGCCTGCCCGGCAATCCGGTGTCGGCCATCGTCTGCGCCCATCTGTTTCTGCTGCCGCTGATCCGCGCCATGCAGGGCGATCCCACCCCCCGCCCGCAACCGCGCCACGCCATGCTGGCCTGCGACACCGGCCCGACCGGGCCACGCACACATTACATGCGGGCGCATTTGTCGGCAGGCCCGAACCTGCCGCATATCACCCCGTTCCGCGATCAGGATTCCGCCTTGTTGGGCGTGCTGAGCCAGGCAGATGCCCTGCTGATCCGTCCTTTGGGCGACGGCCCCCGCGCCGCCGGAGAGCGTGTCGAATATTTGCCGATCTGATCTGGGGGCTTGACACAAACCGGGAACGCGGGCAGAACATTATGCAAACACGCCACAGTTCTGGCGAAGGGATGGCCTGATGCTGACGCGCAAGCAATTGGAACTTCTGGATTTTATCCGCAGCCGGATGGATCGTGACGGCGTTCCGCCGTCATTCGACGAAATGAAGGAGGCGCTGGACCTTCGGTCGAAATCCGGGATCCACCGCCTGATCACGGCACTTGAAGAACGTGGCTTCATCCGCAGGCTGGCCCATCGCGCCCGCGCCATCGAGATCGTCAAGATCCCCGAGGCGATGGAGAAATCGGGCTTCTCGGCCCGGGTGATCGACGGTGGCCGCCGCACGGAACCGGCGCGCAACCCGATGGCCGCCCTGCCCGCCCATGCGATGGAACTGCCGGTGATGGGTCGGATCGCGGCAGGTGTCCCGATTGAAGCGATTTCGGAAATCTCGCACCACATCGCGGTTCCAGGCACGATGCTGTCGGGCTCTGGCCAGCATTATGCGCTTGAGGTCAAAGGGGATTCGATGATCGAGGCGGGCATCAACGATGGCGATATCGTGGTGATCCGCGAACAGGATTCTGCGCAGAATGGCGATATTGTCGTGGCGCTGGTCGAAGATTCCGAAGCGACGCTGAAGCGCTATCGGCGCCGCGGCGACATGATCGCGCTGGAGGCCGCAAACCCGGCCTATGAAACCCGGATGGTGCCGGAACATCTGGTCAAGGTGCAGGGGCGGCTGGTTGGCCTGATCCGCAGCTACTGATCCCGGGACAGCGTTCCGGGCCCTGTGCCAGACGGAGTGCCGGCGGGGGCAGGTTGTGGGGCAATGATGCCATCGGTGCGGGGCGGTCGTGCCAGACCCGCGCAGCGCCGCGCGAGGACGTGATTTGCAATCCTCCGTCCGGCAACAGATGAATGGCAAGCGCCCCGGTCGCCGCCAGCATCGTCTGGTCGATCACGACGCAATCCCCCGGGCTCGCTGTCACTCGCGCTGCGATGATCACCAGATCGGCTGTCAGGCAGGCGGTCTGCAGCGCGTCCCTGGCGGTTTTTCCCCGAAGATGTACCCCGCGCCAGGGGCCAAGGACGAACCGCCGCTCGTGCTGGGGTCCTGAAAAACCCGCCCGACGCGCGGCAATGGCTTGCGCCGCAAGATCACCGTCATGCGCCAGCCAGTTTTCGGCCGCAAAGCCGCCGCCCCGCGCAACCGACAGCGCCCGCCCCTCTGGCCCGGCCAGTCCGACCAGTGCCGCATCCTCGGCAATCAACAGATCGGGCCGCGCCACTTGTGACCACAGGACGAATGCCAGACCCAAAGGGGCGACGGCGGCAAACCGCCCCCAGCCGCGCCAGACCGCCAGCCAGATACCGGCCAGCGAGATCAGCAGCAGCACGGCAGGACCAGGGGCCGGAACGGCCGTCACCGCCCCTTCGCGCGCGGCCACCCAATGCGCCACCTGCAACACCCAGTCGCAGCCGAGCCCCATGATCCAGAGCGGCAGGTCGGCCAGCCCCAAGGGGGCCAGCAATGCCGCCAGCGCCCCTGCCGGCATGATGATGACCCCCATCACCGGCACCGTCAGCAGATTGGCAAAGAACCCCAGATCGGCAATCCGGTTGAAATGCGCAGCCGCATAGGGACCGGTGGCCAGCCCGCCGATGGCGGATGACAGGACAAGGGTGAAGACCGGCAGAACCCAACGCGGCAGGTGATCGCGCAACACACCGCCCTCCAGCGCCCCGAACCCGGCGATCAGCATGGTGGTCGCAGCAAAGGACATCTGGAACCCTGCATCGAACAAGGTCTCGGGGCGCAGGGCCAGCAGGATGACCGCCGACATGGCAACCGACCGCAGGCTGAGCGCGCGCCGATCCACAAGGATCGCCCCCAGCATCACCACCACCATGATGAAGGCGCGTTCGGTCGGCACATTGGCCCCAGACAGCAGCAGGTAGAACCCAGCCACGCCCAAAGCCAGCACTGCCGCGATTTTCTTGGCATTGATCCGCAGCGCGACAAAGGGAACCAGCGCGACGCCGCCCCGGCACAGCGCAAAGACAAAGCCGGTCAGAAACACCATGTTCATGCCGGAAATGGCCAGCAGATGTGCAAGGCTCGAATCGCGCAGGGCGGCCACGGCGTCACCGCTCAGCCCAGAACGGTCGCCAGTCATGACACCGGAAGCAAAGGCCCCGGCATCGCCCGGAATCGCGGCCTGTATCCCGGCGGATAGCTGACTGCGCAACCGGCCCACCCATTGTTCGCCCGGCGAAGGCGGCGCCCAGGGCAGCACCGGATGGCGGGTATAGCCCACCGCGCCGATCTGACGAAACCAGGCATTGCGCTGAAAATCGAAGGCGCCCGGTTCAACCGGCCCGCGCGGCGGTGACAGATGGGCCGTGACCTGAACCCGCGCGCCGGGCTGCGACACCAGCCAGCGTTGATCGCCCTGCACCGAGATGCGTACCCGTATCGGCACGTCGCCGGGTGCGACCCCGTCCAGCACCACCAGGTCCAGCGTCAGGCGCAGCGCATCGCTTTGCGAACGGTCGATCTCCACGATGCGGCCTGATACCGGGCCGTAGTAATGGCCCTCCAGCACCGGGCTCGCAATCACCATGACGCGCAACCCGCAAAGCAAGACCCCGGCCGCAACGCATCCGGTCGCCACCCAGAAGGGCTGCGCCAGATGCGGCCCGATCCGCCAGCCGATGACACAGAGCAGAACCACCGCCGCCGCAGCGGCATAGACAGGCATGTCTGGTTCGTCGGCGCGGCCGAACCACCAGCCAATGCCGCAGGCCAGAAAGACCGGCACCCAGGGAAACAGGATGCCCCGCGCCTCGGCCAGCGCCAGAACCGGCCAGAGCGCCACCTGCTGCATCCAGAGGCCGATCCGCTGCATCCCCTGCCGCCTCCTTGTGTCCGGCCCGCCTTCCGCCTATCACCGAAGACAACTTGCGAAGATCTGGTTTCCGAAAGGTTAAGGTATGGCGCTCCAGTCCACCTCCCGTCCCGTTGTCACGCGTTTCGCCCCGTCGCCGACCGGCTATCTGCATATCGGTGGCGGGCGGACGGCGCTGTTCAACTGGCTCTATGCCCGGGGGCGCGGGGGAAAGTTCCTGCTCAGGATCGAGGATACCGATCGCGAACGGTCAACCCCCGAGGCAACGGCGGCAATCCTGCGCGGGCTGGAATGGCTGGGGCTGGACTGGGATGGCGAGGTGGTCAGCCAGTTTGACCGCAAGGATCGTCATGCTGCCGTGGCACATGAAATGCTTGCACGAGGAACGGCCTACAAGTGCTTCAGCACCAAGGAAGAAATCGAAGCTTTCCGGGCCGAGGCCGAAGCCCGGGGCAGCTATGCCGCCTTCCAGAGCCCCTGGCGCGACGCCGATCCCGCCAGCTATCCCGATCTGCCTTATGCAATCCGGATGCGTGCCCCGCGCACGGGCGAAACCGTGATCGACGATCAGGTTCAGGGCCGGGTGGTCATCCAGAATTCCACGCTGGACGATATGATTTGTTTACGCTCGGATGGTACGCCGACCTACATGCTCGCCGTTGTGGTGGATGACCACGATATGGGCGTGACGCATGTGATCCGGGGGGATGACCATCTGAACAACGCCGCGCGCCAGCAGATGATCTATGATGCCATGGGGTGGGAAATCCCGGTCTGGGCCCATATCCCGCTGATCCATGGGCCGGATGGCAAGAAGCTGTCGAAACGCCATGGCGCGCTTGGTGTCGAGGAATATCAGGCCATGGGCTATCCTGCTGCCGGGATGCGCAATTACCTGACACGTCTGGGCTGGGCACATGGCGATGCCGAATTCTTCACCAGCGCACAGGCGATGGAGTGGTTTGACCTGAAGGGAATCGGTCGCGCACCGGCCCGACTGGATTTCAAGAAGCTGGAAAATCTCTGCGGTCAACACATCGCCGCCGGCGATGATGCCGCATTGCTGCGTGAATTGCAGGCGTTTCTGGCTGCATCGCAGCAACCGGCACTGACAGATCATCAGGCCGCGCTGATGCTGAAAGGCATGGCCGGGTTGAAGGAACGCGCCAAGACCTTCCCGGAATTGCTTGAAAAGGCGCGCTATATTCTGGAATCGCGCCCGATTGCACGCGACGAGGCCGCCGAGAAGGCGCTTGATCCGGTATCCCGTGGTATACTGAAATCATTGACGCCGCGCCTGCGAAATGCTAGCTGGACCAAGGATGATCTTGAGGCCATTCTGACCGGGGCTGCCGCAGATGCTGGCATCGGCTTCGGCAAACTGGCTGCCCCCTTGCGCGCGGCTTTGGCCGGACGCACGGTAAGCCCCAGCGTCTATGACATGATGCTTGTCATCGGTCAGGACGAAACGATTGCGCGGCTGGAGGATGCCGCGGCCTGATCGCCGCGCCCCCCTGCCCGGACTATTCGCCGCAGCGCCTTCCCGGCGCTGCCCGCCAACGCAGAGGGATGTAAGAGATGGCAGAACCGACCCGGACCGCAAAGCTCACGATCGATGACAAGTCGTTTGACCTGCCGATCTATTCGGGCACCCTCGGTCCCGATGTGCTGGATATCCGCAAGCTCTATGCGCAGACGGATATGTTCACGTATGATCCGGGCTTTACTTCGACGGCAGCCTGCGACAGCGCGATCACCTATATCGATGGTGACAAGGGCGAACTGCTGCATCGCGGCTATCCGATCGACCAGCTGGCCGAGAAATCGCATTACCTGGAAGTCTGCTATCTGCTGCTGCATGGGGAACTGCCCAATGCCGCACAGATGAAGGATTTCGAACAGCGGGTCACGCGCCATACCATGGTGCATGAACAGATGCACAACTTCTTCCGCGGGTTCCGTCGTGACAGCCACCCGATGGCGACCATGGTGGGCGTGGTGGGCGCCATGTCGGCCTTCTATCACGACAGCACCGATATCAACGACCCCTGGCAGCGCGAAGTTGCGGCCATGCGCCTGATCGCCAAGCTGCCAACCATCGCGGCAATGGCCTACAAGTATTCGATCGGTCAGCCCTTCGTCTATCCGAAGAACAACCTCGATTACGCGGCCAATTTCCTGCACATGTGCTTTGCCGTGCCCTGCGAGGATTATGTGGTGAACCCGGTTCTGGCCAAGGCCATGGACCGCATCATGATGCTGCATGCCGATCACGAACAGAACGCCTCCACCTCCACGGTGCGTCTGGCGGGTTCGTCGGGGGCCAACCCCTTTGCCTGCATCGCGGCGGGCATTGCCTGCCTGTGGGGCCCGGCCCATGGCGGGGCCAATCAGGCCTGTCTGGAAATGCTGCGCGAAATCGGCACGGTGGACCGCATTCCGGAATACATCGCCAAGGCCAAGGACAAGAATTCCGGCTTCCGCCTGATGGGCTTTGGGCACCGCGTTTACAAGAACTTCGATCCGCGCGCCAAGGTGATGAAGGAATCCGCCGACGAAGTGCTGAGCCTTCTGGGCATTGAAAACAACCCGACGCTGCAGGTCGCCAAGGAACTGGAACGGATCGCGCTGTCGGATGATTACTTCATCTCGAAAAAGCTCTATCCGAATGTCGACTTCTATTCGGGCATCATTCTGGATGCGATGGGCTTCCCGACTGCGATGTTCACCCCGATCTTCGCGCTGTCGCGCACTGTGGGCTGGATCAGCCAGTGGAAAGAGATGATCGGTGACCCGACGCAGAAGATCGGCCGTCCGCGCCAGCTTTATCTGGGCGAAAAGGCCCGGGATTATGTGGATGTGCGCCACCGCTGATCGGGCGCAGCAGACCATCGGGGCGGCCTTCGGGCCGCCCTTTTTCATTGCAGACAGGGGCGTCCTGCGGGACAAGGGGGCAAACAGGGGGCCGGGATGCAGCGGATCTGGATCATCGATGTGGCGCGCACATTGGCGCTGATCGGCATGGCGGCCTTTCATCTGGTCTATGACCTGCAGATGTTCGGGGTGCTGCCGCCGGGCACTGCAACATCGGGGATATTCTACTATCACGCACGGATCGTGGCCGGCAGCTTCCTGTTTCTGGCGGGGATGGGGCTGTGGCTGGCACATGGCTCAGGTCTGCACTGGCATGCCTTCTGGCGGCGCTGGCTGCGGATCGCGGCAGCGGCAGCGGGGGTAACGCTGGTCACCCGCCTTGCCATGCCGCAGGCTTGGGTTTTCTTCGGCATCCTGCATTGCATCGCGCTGGCCAGCCTGATCGCCCTGCCCTGTCTGCGCCTGCCTGCCCTGCTGACCCTTGCCCTGGGCGCCACGGTGCTGGGGGCCGCATGGTGGGCACCTCCGCTGCTGGAATGGACATGGCCGCCCCTGCGCTTTCTGGGGCTGCAGACCGGACCGACCTACAGTGTCGATTTCGTGCCGCTGGTGCCGTGGTTCGGGCCATTTCTGATCGGGCTTGGCCTTGCCCGGCTGATCGGTCCCGGCTGGGTGCGGCTGGCCCGGTTGCAAGCGCCTGACTGGCTGGCCTGGCCCGGACGACATTCGCTGGCCATCTATCTGCTGCACCAGCCGGTGCTGATCGGACTGCTCTGGCTGATCCTGCAACTGGTATGACGCTGCGTCACTCCAGCTCCCTCTCGACATTGCAGTTTGAGCCGGACCAGATCGGGGCATGACCACACCCTATTTCGCCCAAAGCCCCGCTGATCTGCCTGACCGCCAAACCCTGTTGTCCATGTCGGGTCTGGACTTCATGCAAGGCATTCTGGCAGGCCGGTTACCGCATCCGCCGATTGCCCGCCTGATGGGCTTTCACCTGACCGAAGTGGCTGAGGGCAAGGTGGCCCTGCGCGGGGCGGCCGGGTTTGACCATTGCAACCCCTTTGGCGCAGCGCATGGCGGCTGGTATGGCACGGTGCTGGATACGGTTCTTGGCTGCGCGGTGATGACCACGGTGCCACAGGGGCGCTGGTACACCACGTTGGAATACAAGGTGAACATCACCCGCGCGGTGCCCTTGGGGCAAGAGGTCAAGGCCGTGGCAATCGTCGATCACGCGGGCCGCAGCACCGCAGTTGCAAGCGCCATTCTGCGTGGGGTCGCCGATGGCAAGACCTATGCCACGGGCAGTACCACCTGCATCATCATGGCGGGCTAAGGGCGGCCCGGCACGCGGCGTGGCCAGAAACCGGCCAGCCGCGCGCGTGGCGTCACCATGGACGAAGCTGTAGGATGCACCCGTTCGGACGGGTCGCGCCCCACCACCCGCGCCTTGCGCAACAGGAAAGCTGCGCCCCAGCCACGCCAGGTGCCCACCATCGGGGCCGCTGCATCACAGGGAAACCGGCCGCGCCAATCCTGCGGCAGGCGCAGCCCGCAGGCCTCGGCCCGTTCCAGCATCCAGACCAGCGGGATATTGGCCAAAGGCCGCGCCGCCTCACAGCTGCCGATCTGCCCGCCCACATCGCCATGCGCGCCCCGGAACCAGACCTGTTCGACATTGCCCTCCCATCCGGGCGGACAATCCCACAGCACAGGTTCGAACACCGCCCGCGTTTCATGCAGCGCCAGCGCCTGAAAGCCATGACGGATCGAACTGCCCAGATGGTGGTTGTGAAAGGCATGGCGGCTTTCGGTCAGCATCCACAGCAACGGCAGCCGCAGCCCGAGCGCCTTGACCGTATCCCAGACGCCCACCATCTGGATCGCTGCCTCGGCATGGCAGAATTCATGGGCGAAGGCCCGGGCCGAACGGGAATCGGGATCGCGCGCATAATGGCGATAGGCCAGCGTCACATTGCGTTCGGTCGCCGCATCGTGGCGCAGCAGCCCGACGCGGTCGATCACCCCGGCCAGACTGCGCACTGCATAGGCCCCGCGCGAATAGCCGAACAGGAAGATCCGGTCGCCCGGCCGGTAATGGCTGGCCAGATGGCCATAGGCACGGCGGATCTGTCGGTTGATGCCGCGCCCCTGCATCACATCCAGCGTGTTGCGCCAGCCTTCCCATTGCAGACCGGGTTCATAATAGAGGGAACGGCGGTTGCCCGGCACGCTTTCCTTCATCACCAGAAAGGCCCGCCCGGCATTGCTGTCCATCCCCGGCTCCAGCGAGGCCATGGTGCCATCCAGCACGATCACATGATCCACCTGTCCGCGTCCCCGCCCCTTGGCCGGGGCATCTGCCGGATCGGTCTGCACCACAGGATGACGGCGCAGCCAGCTGTTCAGGCGCTCCATCCAGCGCATTGGCGGCCCTTTCGCGTTCCAAAGCCCGCAGCCGGATCGCTACGGTCCAGACGATCAGGGTGATCCTGTCCGCCTTTCCCGATGATTGACAGGATGCCACCCAATGCAAAGAGTTTTACAATCTGTCGCGCAAATGTGTGCGGGCCGGGCCGGAAAGTTCCGGCACGGCCCGTAACGGGATCAGCCTGATGTCAGACCTTCAGCGACAGGACCGTGGCGATGGTCAGATCGCCAAAGCCGTTGAACCGGGTATTGGTGGCCACCGAATAGGCCCCCATACCATGGATCACCAGATAATCGCCTTCGGCAATGTCGTCTGCCAGCATCAACTCGCCGGGAATACGATCCACCGAATCGCAGGTGGGGCCAAAGACGATGCGCGACTGCAATTCGCCCCGCCGCTTGGCCCCCATGCCATCGACCACCTCGATCCGGTCGATGATGCCAACCAGCGGCAGTTCGGCCAGCGCCCCGTAGACCCCGTCATTGAGGAACACATGCGCGCCATCGCGCACGGCCTTGACCTTGGCGATATGGGTGAAGGCATCGCCGCACAGGCCTCGGCCCGGTTCGCAGACCAGCATCGGGCGGGCATCGCCAAAGGCTTCGGTCGCGACACGGTCGATCAGCGCGAAGGTTTCGTCGATCTGCGGCACCACGGCCTGCAGACGATGGTTCGGGAACCCGCCGCCGACATTCAGCCGCGCCACGGTCACATCGGCCATACGCGCAATGTCAGCCGCCGCCCGGATGTAGGATTCCCAGGCATGCGGATCAGTGCATTGCGTGCCCGGATGGAAGGTGAGCGAGGGGATGAAGCCCGCCTCGGCCGCGCGCTTGAGCAGTTGCGCCGCCAGATCAACCGTCGCGCCGAACTTGGCCCCGAAATTATAGGCCGCACCGGCCACCGGCAGCTTGAACCGGACCGAGATTTCGCAGTCTTGCGCCGGAACCATCTCGATCAGCTTTTCCAGCTCGGTCGCACTATCCACCGAATAGCTTTTCACACCCAGTTCCACCGCCACGGCGATCTCGGCGCGGGCGCGGACGGGGTTGTTGTAATGCATTGCGGCATCAGGTGCGATGCGCTTGACCAGCCGCATCTCGCCGGGGCTGGCCACGTCAAAGCCACGCACCCCCGCCGCCGAGAGGTTTTCGATCACCACATCCGACGGGTTGGTCTTGACCGCATATGTCACCATGCCCGGGAAGCCGTCGATGAACCGGCGCGCGGCGGCCTGCAGCACGGCAGGCGAGAAGAACAGCACGGGATTTTCCGGCTGAACGGTACGGATATATTCGGACGGATTGGTCCAGATCGTTTTGGAAAGTCCCATCGGCGTGTCCTTTTCTGCCAACAGAACGCAAGCGGCCATTGCCCGGAACCCTTCCGGGAGCCAGCACCTGCGCGGTCATTACAACCAGGCCAGGTGCGTATGAGCCGCCCTTTTCCTGAAAACGTGGAATGCGCATATGGGACCAAACTTCACCGATGAAAACCACAAAAATATAGTGTAGGGGTGACAGAATGACGAAATTTCCGGGCATATTGCATGGACGATCTGGATAGAAACATCATCAGCCTTCTGGGGGCGGATGCACGCATGTCAGTGGCCACCCTGGCCCGGCGGATGAAGGTGGCGCGCTCCACCGTGCAGGCCCGGCTGGAGCGGCTGGAGACCACCGGCGTGATCGCGGGATACACGCTCAAGCTGGGCGAAGGCGCACGTCAGGGGCGTCTGCGGGCCAGCGTGCTGCTGACCATCGAACCCCGCGCGCAGGCCGCGATTCTGACTCGGCTGAAAAGCATCGCGGAAATCGAACGGGTCTCGACCACCTCGGGGCGTTATGACCTGCTGTTGCAGGTGGCAGCCCCCAGCACCACGGTGCTGGATCAGGTGCTGGATCAGATCGGCGCGCTGACCGGCGTCATCAGTTCGGAAAGCCTGATCCACCTGTCCACGAAATTCGACCGGGCATTGTAACCGGGCGGCCTTGGGTCAGCGCAGGCGGAACAGATCAAGAAAGGCCTGACCTTCCGCCGGATCGCCCGCAAAGTGGATAAGGCTTTGCGCCGTTTCGACCAGGGGCTGCGGCCCGTAGACAGCGGCTGCCATGGCATTGGGCGGCCCGGAAAACACCATCCCGGTCGCGGCCGGATCGCGCGTCACCACATAGCTGCCGGGGTCGCAGAGGATCTGGAACCGGTCGGTTCCCAGATCCATCGCCACCCGGTATCGGCCAGCCCGGTCGTGCGCACACATCGCCCGCATCGACAGCATCAGCGCCGCCGGGCTGATGAACAGGCGCGGGTCATGCCCGGGTTGCGCCGCCCCCCAATGGCACAACGCGCGGATCACCGGCCAAAGCCCCTCGCCCGCCTCAGTCAGGCCATAGCCGGGCGGGATGCTGACCACGAGCCCCGCCACCTCCAGTTCCGCAAGCCTCTGGGTCAGCACATTGGCGCTGACCCCCGGCAGGCCCGCACGCAGGGCGCCAAAGCGGCGCGGGCCGAACATCAGTTCGCGCACCACCAGCAACGCCCAGCGGTCGCCGATCAGGTCCAGCGCATGAGCGGCCACACAGCCTTCGCCATAGCTTCGTCGGGTTCGGTCCATGCCACCACATTTTAGTTGTTTTTTCTAACTAACCTCGCCAGAGTGACGCAACAAGGGCTTTCATCGGGGGATTTCATGGCGATCGGCTATATTGACGGCTTCCTTGTTCCGGTCGCGACAGCCGACCGCGAAACCTACCGCGCGCATGAGGCCAAATGGTGGCCCCTGTTCCGCGACATGGGGGCGCTGAGCATCGGGGTCGGCTGGGGGGATGATGTGCCGCCGGGCAAACAGACCGATTTCCTGCGCGCGGTCGATCTGAAAGAGGGCGAGACTGTGGTCTTCTGCTGGATGACCTGGCCCGACAAGGCCACCCGCGATGCGGCCTATGCCAGAATGATGACACTGGACCCGGCAACGCTGGGAGAAATGCCATTTGACGGCAAGCGCATGGTCTATGGCGGCTTTGTTCCTCTGCTGCTTGAAAGCGCGCAGAATTCGGAAGGGGTATGAGCCATGGCACTTCTGGGCGCCCCGTGCTGGTATGAACTGACCACCGCCGATCCCGATACCACGACAAGGTTCTTCGGGCCGCTTCTGGGCTGGTCCTTTCGCGATGCCGGGATGGAAGGGTTCGACTATACGCTGGCCCATGCCCGCCGCGACGGGGCGGAAACCATAGTTGCGGGGCTGTATCCGCCTTTTGACGGCCAGCCCGAGGCCTGGCTTGTGTATTTCGCCGCTGACGATCTGGATGCCACGCTGATGCGGGCCATTGGCCTGGGGGCCACGATCCTGCAACCGGCCAGTGATGTTCCGGGCACCGGGCGATTTGCCGTGCTGGCCGATCCCCAAGGCGCGGCCTTCGGCCTGTTTCAACCGCTGGACGGTCTGCAAGGCGGGGCCTTTGCCCCACCCGCTGCCGGGCATGGGTGCTGGCATGAACTGATGGTGCCCGATCCGGTGGCAGCCATGACCTTTTACCGCGCCGTGCTGGGCTGGCAGGAATCGACAGTGATGCCAATGGGCGAGACCGGGGCCTACAGGCTGTTCGGCTGGCAGGGTCAGGATATCGGCGGCATGATGGGCCTGCCCGCCCCCGATGCCCCGCCCTGCTGGCTGCCCTATTTCGGGGTCGAGTCGATTGCCGGGGCGATGGCGAAGATCACTGCTTCGGGCGGAACTGTTGTCATGGGTCCGATGCCGGTGCCGGGGGATGCCGTGGTCTGCATCGCACAAGACCCGCGCGGCAGCCATTTCGCCCTTGTCGGCGGCACCTGACCGCTCTGCCAAGCCTTCCCCTTGCCCGGCCTTTTCGCTAAACCCGGGGCCGACGAAAAGGGGAATGATCATGCCGATGGAAAAGACCTTCAACGCCGCCGAGGCCGAGGCCCGCATTTCTGCCCAGTGGATCGAAGGCAAGGCCGGGCGGGCGGGCGCGCATGCCAAGCCCGGGCGTCCGGCCTTTTCCATCATGATCCCGCCGCCCAATGTGACCGGCAGCCTGCATATGGGCCATGCCTTCAACAACACGCTGCAGGATATTCTGGTGCGCTGGCACCGGATGCAGGGCGATGACACGCTCTGGCAGCCCGGCACCGATCACGCAGGCATCGCCACGCAGATGGTGACCGAACGCGAAATGGCGCTGCACCAGGAACCCACCCGACGCGAGATGGGGCGCGAAAAATTCCTTGAACGCGTCTGGCAGCAAAAGGTGAAATCGCGCGGCACCATCATCGGCCAGTTGCAGCGCCTTGGCGCAAGCTGCGATTGGGACCGCGAGGCCTTTACCATGTCGGGCGCCCCCGGCGCACCGGCGGGCGAAGCCGGCAATTTCCACGATGCCGTGATCAAGGTCTTTGTGGACATGTACAACAAGGGCCTGATCTATCGCGGCAAACGCCTCGTGAACTGGGACCCGCATTTTGAAACCGCGATTTCCGACCTTGAGGTCGAGAATATCGAAGTCGCGGGCCATATGTGGCACTTCAAATACGAACTCGCGGGCGGCGAAACCTATGACTATGTCGAGAAAGACGAAGACGGCAATGTGACCTTCCGCGAGAAGCGGAATTACATCTCCATCGCCACCACGCGCCCCGAAACCATGCTGGGCGATGGCGCGGTGGCGGTGCATCCGTCGGATACCCGCTATGCGCCCATCGTCGGCAAGATGGTGAAACTGCCGCTTTGCGACCGTCTGATCCCGATCATCGCCGATGAATACCCTGATCCGAACTTCGGCTCGGGCGCGGTGAAGATCACCGGCGCGCATGATTTCAACGATTATGCGGTGGCCAAGCGCAACAACCTGCCCTGCTATCGCCTGATGGATACCCGCGGCCGGATGCGCGACGACGGCGCGGCCTATGAGGTCGCCGTGGCGCGGGCGCGCGAGATTGCCGCAGGCTCGCCCACGACTGAATCCGAAGTGGACAGCCTGAACCTCGTGCCGACGAAATATCGCGGCATGGACCGGTTCGAGGCCCGCAAGGCCGTGATCGCCGATATCAACGCCATCGGCCTGGCCGTCACCGTGATGATCCGCGAAACCGACCCGGAAACCGGATCGGAACATCTGCGGCTGGAACCGGTGGTAGAAAGCAAGCCGATCATGCAGCCCTTTGGGGATCGCTCGAAGGTGGTCATCGAGCCGATGCTGACCGACCAATGGTTCGTCGATACCGCCAAGATCGTGGAACCGGCGCTGGAGGCGGTGCGCACGGGCCGCGTGAAGATCATCCCGGAATCGGGCGAGAAAACCTATTATCACTGGCTGGAGAATATCGAGCCTTGGTGCATCTCGCGCCAGCTTTGGTGGGGGCATCAGATTCCCGTATGGACAGCAATGGTCCCTAGCCTCAAGGGTGAAGTAGGATCATGGCGCATTGGGGTTGGGTCCGAAATCCCGTTGGGAGAGGCCGCGCAATTCTTGCGTGAGAACGCCTATGATGAGAAGGCCCTCGGAGGACAACTCACCCGCGCGGGGCTCCTTACTATGCAGTTCTGCGCTGCATCTGCTGAGGATGCACAAAAGCAGATTGCAAAAGTTTGGATTGATCGGACAGGCGCTGCGCCCTCGAATTTGGTTGAAGTCAACGCAGAACCTTCTGAATGGCCTCAGTTTCTGCATGACACGCCGAACAAGGGAGGCGACATTCCCTTCTGGCGCGACCCCGACGTTCTCGACACCTGGTTCTCCTCCGGTCTCTGGCCCATCGGCACGCTGGGCTGGCCAGAGCAAACGCCGGAGCTGGAGAAATACTTCCCGACCTCGGTGCTGGTCACCGGGCAGGACATCCTGTTCTTCTGGGTCGCCCGCATGATGATGATGCAGCTGGCCGTGGTGGAGGATATCCCCTTCCACACCGTCTATCTGCACGGCCTTGTGCGCGACGCCAAGGGCAAGAAGATGTCGAAATCCTTGGGCAATGTCATCGACCCGCTGGAGATCATCGACGAATACGGGGCTGACGCGCTGCGCTTTGCCAATGCCGCCATGGCCAGCCTTGGCGGGGTGCTGAAACTCGATACCCAACGCATCGCGGGCTATCGCAACTTTGGCACCAAGCTGTGGAATGCCTGCCGCTTTGCCGAAATGAACGGCGTCTGGGAAGGCCATGCAACCCGCGCCGCCCCCCCCAGCCCGCAGGCCACGGCGAACAAATGGATCATCGGCGAAACCGCCAAGGCACGGGTCGAGGTAGATGCCGCGCTGGCCGATTTCCGCTTCGATCAGGCCGCAGACGCGCTCTATAAATTCGTCTGGGGCAAGGTCTGCGACTGGTATGTCGAATTTGCCAAGCCGCTGTTTGACGGCGATCAGGCCGATGAAACCCGCGCCACCATGGCCTGGGTGCTGGATCAGTGCATGATCCTGTTGCACCCCTTTACCCCCTTCATCACCGAGGAACTCTGGGCCACCACCGGCACCCGCGCCGGGATGCTGGTCCATGCCGATTGGCCGACCTACGGGACCGAGCTGATCGACACAGAGGCCGACCGTGAAATGACATGGGTGACCGGGCTGATCGACGAAATCCGGTCCGCCCGCGCGCAGGTGCATGTGCCGGTGGGGCTGAAGCTCGACATGCTGGCCACGGCGATGGATGCGCAGGCCCGTGCGGCCTGGACGCGCAATGAGGCGCTGATCAAGCGGTTGGCGCGCGTCGAAAGCCTGACGGATGCCAGCAGCGCGCCCAAGGGGGCCATTGCCATCGCCGCCGAAGGCGCCAGCTTTGCCATCCCGCTGGAGGGGATCATTGATATCGGTGCCGAAAAGGCCCGGCTGCAAAAGGCGCTGGAAAAGCTGGAAAAGGAAATCAGCGGCCTGTCGGGGCGGCTGTCCAACCCCAAGTTCATCGAAAGCGCCAAGGAAGAGGTGGTCGACGAAGCCCGCGCCAATCTGGAGGCCCGCAGCGACGAGGCCGCCAAGGTGCGCGCCGCCATGGCCCGTCTGGCCGAACTCGGCTGATCCAATCCGCCCGGGCCCCGATCGCGGGCCCGGGCCCGCCCCCCGCCACGGCTTGACCTTGGCGGCGCTTCATCCCACCTTTCCGGGGCATTGATGGAGTGTTGAATGACCCCCGCCCCGGTTCTGCTGTCGGATTACCAGCCCTACCCCTTTCTGATTGAACAGGTCAGCCTGCGCTTTGCCCTGTTGCCACAGGCCACGCGCGTCAGCGCCCGGCTGGACCTGACGCCCAACCCGGCCCGCCCGGGGCAGCACGATCTGCGGCTGGATGGCGAAGGGCTGAGGCTGCTGTCGCTGCGGCTGGGGGGGACGCCGCTGGAATGCCAGCCCGATGCCACGGGCCTGACCATTCCTGCCGCGCTGATCCCCGCCGGGGCCTTCACCTTGGAAACCGAGGTGGAGATCGCGCCCGAAGGCAATACCGCGCTTGAGGGGCTGTATATGTCCAACGGCATGTATTGCACCCAATGCGAGGCCGAGGGTTTCCGCAAGATCACCTTCTATCCCGATCGCCCGGATGTGATGGCGCGGTTCCGCGTGCGGATCGAGGCCGATCTGCCGGTGCTGCTGTCAAACGGCAATCCGGTGGACAGCGGCGCGGGCTGGGCGGAATGGGATGACCCATGGCCCAAACCCGCCTATCTGTTTGCACTGGTCGCCGGGGATCTGGTGGCCCATTCCGCGCCCTTCACCACGGCCGAGGGGCGCAAAGTCGCGCTGAACATCTGGGTGCGGCCCGGCGATCAGGACCGCTGCGCCTATGCGATGGATGCGCTGATCCGGTCGATGCAATGGGACGAAACCGCCTATGGCCGGGCCTATGATCTGGATGTGTTCAACATCGTGGCGGTCGATGATTTCAACATGGGCGCGATGGAGAACAAGGGGCTGAACATCTTCAACTCCAAATTCGTGCTGGCCAGCCCGGAAACCGCGACGGATGACGATTTCGCCCGGATCGAGGCGATCATCGCCCATGAATACTTTCACAACTGGACCGGCAACCGCATCACCTGCCGCGACTGGTTCCAACTGTGCCTGAAGGAAGGGCTGACCGTGTTCCGCGATCAGCAGTTTTCCGGCGACATGCGCAGCCACGCTGTGAAGCGCATCGAAGATGTACTGATGCTGCGCGCCCGGCAGTTCCGCGAAGATCAGGGGCCATTGGCCCATCCGGTGCGGCCCGACAGCTATGTCGAGATCAACAACTTCTACACCGCCACGATCTATGAAAAGGGGGCCGAGGTCATCGGCATGTTGAAACGGCTGGTGGGCGAAGATGGCTACAAGGCCGCGCTGGACCTGTATTTCACCCGCCATGACGGCGATGCCGCCACGATCGAGGATTGGCTGAAGGTCTTTGAAGATGCCACCGGCCGCGATCTGACCCAGTTCAAGCGCTGGTATACCGAAGCGGGCACCCCGCGTCTGGGCGTGCATGAGGCCTGGGATGGCGCGGGGACCTATACGCTCACCTTCACACAGACCAATCCGCCGACACCGGGCCAGCCCGACAAGGGGGCCAAGGTGATCCCGATTGCCGTGGGCCTGCTGAACCCCAATGGCGACGAGGTGCTGCCGACCACCGTTCTGGAAATGACGCAAGCCGTGCAATCCTTCCGGTTTGACGGGCTGGCAGCGCGGCCTGTACCGTCGATCCTGCGCGGCTTTTCCGCCCCCGTGGTGCTGGAGCGCGACGCTGATGCTGCCGAACGCGCCTTCCTGCTGGCCCATGATACCGACCCGTTCAACCGGTGGGAGGCCGGGCGCAGCCTTGCCAAGGATGTTCTGGCGCGCATGGTCACCCAAGGGGCGGCGCCCGCGCGGGGCTGGCTGGATGGGTTGGCGGCACTGGTCTGTGACGACAGTCTGGATCCCGCCTATCGCGCACTGGCGCTGCGCCTGCCGTCCGAGGATGACATGGCAGCCACCCTTGCCGCGGCGGGCCATGTGCCCGATCCGGATCGCCTTCATGCCGAACGCCGCCGCATGGCACTGGCGCTGGCAGAGCGGTTGGCACCGCATCTGCCCGGGCTGATGGAGGCGATGCGCGTCACCGCCCCCTTTGCCCCCGACGCGACACAGGCCGGACAGCGCGCGCTGTTCAACGCCTGCCTGCAACTGGCCAGCCGTCTGGATGGCGGTGCGCAGGCCCGCGACGCCTATGCCCGCGCCAGCAACATGACCGATGGGCTTGCGGCGCTGGTCGCGCTGCTGGATCTGGGTCAGGGTCAGGCGCAACTGGACGCATTTGAAACCCGCTGGCGGCATGACAGGCTGGTGATGGACAAATGGTTCATGCTGCAAATCCTGCATGCCGCGCCCGACCAGACCGCCGCGACAGTCGCCCGCCTGACGGCCCGCACCGATTTCGACTGGCAGAACCCCAACCGCTTTCGTGCGGTGATCGGCGCACTGTCGGCCAATCATGCGGGCTTTCATCAGGCGGATGGATCGGGCTATCGGCTGCTGGCCGATTGGCTGATCCGGCTGGACCCGAAGAACCCCCAGACTGCCGCCCGCATGTCCACCGCCTTTGAAACCTGGCGGCGCTATGATGCCGGAAGACAGCAGTTGATCCGGGCCGAATTGTCCCGCATCGCCGCCACGCAGGGCCTGAGCCGCGATCTGGGCGAAATGGCCGGGCGCATGTTGGGCTGATGCAGCCTGTGCAAAGGGCGGCCTGCCCAAAGGCCCTTGATCGTTGAAACAATTGTTCGATTGTGGCACCCAAACCGTGAACAACTTTTGGGTGTGACATGCCGATTCTTCTGGCCCTTCTGGCTGCTGCGGGCGGGATTGTTTTCTGGATGATGCGGGCGCGAAATGCGGCCCATGCGGCCCATGCGGCGCAGGATCTGGCCGATATGGCCGGGGATGTGATGTCTGCGGCGCGGCGCTTCGGATTTCGGCGGCGCCATGACGAACACCCGGTTGACAGCCTGCAAGATCGCAACGTCGCGGTCGCCGGGATTGGCCTGTCCTTTCTTGAAATGGGCGCCCTGCCCACTGCCGAGCAGCACGAGGCCCTGTTGATCAGCCTGCAACACCGGCTGGGAATGACCGAACCCGCCGCACGCGAAGCGGCCATTCTTGGGCGCTGGCTCATGCAGGAATGCAGCGGCGCGCAGCAGGGCCTGACCCGGCTGGCACGGCGGCTGTACAAACTGGGCGGGGCCAACGGTTTTTCGGCCCTCATGGATGTTCTGCGCGATGTCGCGGCAAAGGCAGAAGGCACCCTTGCCCCCCGCCAGAAAGACGCGCTGGAAGAGATCGGGCGCATCTGGAAGCTGCGCTGATCCGCCAAAGCGCCCAGTCAGGCCAGGCTGCGCGTCATGAAATAGCTGTGCGGGTCGTTCCAATAGCCTTCAAAGGGCGGGCATTGCACAAAACCCGCATTGGCATAAAGCGCGCGCGCCGGGGCAAAGACATCTTCAACCCCGGTTTCCAGCGACAGCCTGCGATAGCCCAGGGCGCGCGCCTCATCCATGATGTGTTCCAGCAGCACCCGCGCCAGCCCGCGCCCGCGTGCCTCGGCCACCACATGCATGGATTTGATCTCGGCATGGGTGGCGTCAATCCGCTTCACCGCGCCCATGCCCAGCACCATTTCGCCCTCGCGCAGGGTGTAGAAGGCAATCCCCGGCGCGGCAAGATCCTGCGGGTCCAGCGCATGCACCGATTCCGGCGGGCTGGCCGACCACATCAGATCCAGATGGCGCTGCAGCAGGGGCAGCACCTCGGCGGCAAGCGGCGTGTCACGGCGGATCTCGATCTTGGTCATTCAGCGGCAGTCCTGTCAGGGGTATTGCCGCCATTCAATACCATGTGCTGCGGCGCTGTCAGGCCATCCAAGACGCATTTGTGACGATTTCCGCCGCAGTCCCCCTGCCTGTCTGCCGTTTTACGATGCCCGCAAAGGCAAATGCCCTGCCCGAATGAAACGGAGCAGGGCATCTGTCAGCGTGACAGGCCGGGCCGTGTCAGGCCTTCCATTCCCAGGCTGTGGTGAATTGCCCCAGCACCGCCTGCACCGCCGCATCATCGCCCTTGGGGCTCAGACGGGCGACAAGGCCGCGCTTCTTGTCCTCGACCACCTCGGCCACCCGGGCAGCAAGCCCCGCATCGGTCAGCGCCGCATCATAGACGCGGGTGATCGCACTGCGGCGCAGATCGGGTTTGAACACCTTGCCCACGGCGGTCTTGGGCAGTTCGGCCAGAACCTCGATATGTTTGGGAACGGCCGCGCGTTCATGGATATGCGTCTTGGCGAACTCCATCAACTCGGCCTCGGTGACATTCGATCCCTTGACCAGTTCGACATAGGCGCAGGGCAATTCACCCGCATGGGCATCAGGCTGGCCGATGGCGCCAACAAAGCTGACCGCTTCATGGCCCATCAGGGCCTCTTCGATCACCGCAGGGTCGATGTTATGGCCGCCCCGGATGATCAGATCCTTGGCCCGACCAGTGATGTACAGGTAACCGTCAGCGTCGATCCGGCCCAGATCGCCCGTGCGCAGATAACGGCCTTCGGCAAAGAGCGAGCGGTTCTTGTCCACCTCGGTATAGGTTGACCCTTCAAACACCCCGGGATTGGCGACGCAGATTTCGCCCACTTCATCGGTTCCGCATTCCCGGAAGCCACCCTGCCCATCGGTGTTGAGGATGCGCACATGGGTATGCGGAAAGGGAATCCCGACCGACCCGTTCTTCTTGGCCCCCGACGGCGGGTTGCAGGACACAAGGCAGGTGCATTCGGTCAGGCCATAGCCTTCGATGATCTGCACCCCGGTGGCCTTTTCGAACCGGTTGAACAATTCGATCGGCAAGGGGGCCGAGCCGGAAAACGCGCCGCGCAGGCTGCTGACATCGGCATTGACCGGGCGCTGCATCAGGGCGGCCAGCGCGGTGGGCACGGTGATCATATAGGTCACCTTCCAGCGCGCGATCAGTTTCCAGAAATTGTCGAACACGCCGTCGCCGCGATAGCCCGCAGGGGTCGGGAACACCACATGCGCACCGCTGGCGATCATCGACATCAGGATCGGATAGACTGCAAACACATGGAACAGCGGCAGCGGGCAGATCACCGTATCGGTTTCGCGGAACAACAGCCGCGACCCGAGCCAGCCGTTATAGACCATGCCCGAAACCTTGTGCTGCGCCACTTTCGGCATGCCGGTGGTGCCGCCGGTGTGGAAATAGGCGGCCACGCGATCGGTGCTGGCATCCTGAAAGGTCAGCCGGTCAGCGGGCTGGCGTTTCATCTCGGCATGAAAGCTCTTGACATTGGCGGTATGGCTGACAGGGGATTTGGGCCGCAGGAAATGCGCGATCCATTTCTTCGGCGGCTTGAGATAGCGCAGCAGGTCCACTTCCAGAACGGTTTTCACGCTGGGGGCATGTTTCACCGCCTCGGCCACCTTTGCCGAAAGGTCGGTCTTGGGGAAGGCGCGCAAGGTGACAACCACCTTGGCCTTGGTTTCGCGCAGGATGGCGCTGATCTGTTCGGCCTCCAGCAGCGGATTGATCGGGTTCACGATGCCCGCGATCATGCCGCCCAGCAGAACCTGCACGGTTTCCGATGCATTGGGCAGCACATAGGCCACCACATCGGATTCCCCCACACCCAGACTGCGGAAAAGATTGGCGGCCTGTGTGGCCTTGCCATGCAACTGGCTCCAGGTCAGCGTCTCGGCCGGGTCATCGGGACCGGAGGTCAACTGATAGCTGACGGCCGGACGCGCGCCATGTGCAGCCTTGGCCCGGCTGAGGAATTCATGAATGCTGCGGGCACGGTCGCGTGCCTCCCACGGCATTTCGGCCTCGATGGCCTGAATATCGGCCAGATTGGCAAAACTTCCCATTTTGGTCTCCTCCCCTCGTCCCCCGGTCTGGTGCCGGGATGGACCTTGCCTCAAACATGGGCAGATGTGGGCGTGATCGCAAGGTTTTCCCTTCCGTCACGGCACGAGGCAACGCAGCGTCAGAACGGGCATCGCCGGTACGCTGGCCCCAGACCCGCAGGCCGGCCAGAAACAAAAAAAGCGGGGGGCCTGTCAGCCCCCCGCCTCTGCCGCATGGGCGCCTTTGTTCACTTCGCAGGAATGCGCAGGTTCTGGCCCGGATAGATCTTGTCGGGATGCTGCAGCATCGGCTTGTTGGCCTCGAAGATCTCCGGATAGCGATTGGCATTGCCCAGCGTGGCCTTGGCGATGGCAGAAAGTGTGTCGCCCTTCTTGACGGTGTAGAACACCGGCTCGGCGCCCTGCGGCATGTCGGCCTCGACCGCGGCGACACCTGCCACATTGCCCACCGCAAGGATGACCTTTTCCTGCGCTTCGGCGGTCGGGGCGGTGCCGGTGATCTTCACCTTGTCGCCCTCGACGGCGATCTGCACATCGCCCGCCTCAAGCCCGAGCTTTTCCACCTCGGCCTTCAGTGCCGCCTCACGCGCAGCGGCGTCTTCGGGTGCCTCGGCGGCTTCGGCCTTGGAGCCGAACAACGACGATCCTGCATCCTTCACGAATGACCACAGACCCATGGCAATCTTCCTTTCACTGCGGGCGCAGCCCCCTGCCGCGCCGGAACGGGGGCACAATGGGCCGCATCTGCCGCGCCGTCCAGTGAAAGAACCACGACAAAATTCCCCCTCGGGGAAGGCCGGTCAGGCCTGCCCGTCGGTAAATTGCAGCCGCGCCAGCCGGGCATAAAGGCCACCTTCGGCCACCAGCGCATCATGGCTGCCTTGCGCCACGATCCGCCCGCCATCAAAGACCACGATCCGGTCGGCGCGTTTCACCGTGGCCAGACGATGCGCGACGACCAGTGTGCTGCGCCCCTGGGACAGCCGCTCCACCGCTGCCTGCACCGCCTGTTCGCTTTCGGCATCCAGCGCCGAGGTCGCCTCATCCAGCAGCAGCACCGGGGCATCGCGCAAGATGGCGCGGGCAATGGCGATCCGCTGTTTCTGGCCGCCCGACAGCATCACCCCGCGTTCGCCCAGGAAGGTGTCATAGCCCTGCGGCAGGGCCGAGATGAAATCATGCGCCGCCGCCGCCGCAGCAGCGGCTTCCACTTCGGCATCGGTCGCCACAGGGCGGCCAAAGCGGATATTGTCGCGGGCCGAGGCGGCAAAGATCACAGGGTCCTGTGGCACAAGGGCCATGGCCCGGCGGAAATCGGTCTTGGCCATGTCGCGCAGATCAACGCCATCCAGCGTGACGCGCCCGGCCTGCGGATCGTAGAACCGCAGCAAAAGCTGCAGGATGGTGGTCTTGCCCGCGCCCGAAGGCCCGACCAGCGCCACGGTTTCACCCGGGGACACCTGCAGATCAACCCCTTGCAGCGCCGATGCCTCGGGCCGGGTCGGATAGCTGAAGCGCACGCCTTCAAAGGCAATGGCCCCGCGCACCGGATGCGGCAGCGGCTTCGGGTTGATCGGGTCAGGCACGGTATCATCGGTGTTCAGCAATTCCACCAGACGTTCGGTCGCCCCCGCCGCGCGCTGCAATTCGCCCCAGATTTCCGACAGCGCCCCCACGGCCCCCGCCACCATCACCGCATAGATGACGAATTGCACCAGTTCGCCCGCGCTCATCATCCCGGCCCGCACATCGCGCGCGCCGATCCACAGAACGCCCACGATCCCCGCAAAGACAAGGAAGATCACGATGACGGTCATTACCGCGCGGGTGCCGATGCGCGCCTTGGCCGAGGCATAGGATTTTTCGGTCACTTCGGCAAAGGCCGCGCGGGTGCGGGCCTCGTGGGTATAGCTTTGCACTGTCTGCACCGCGCCAAGCGCTTCGGAGGCGGACCCCGAGGAAGCGGCGATCCAGTCCTGATTGTCGCGGCTGAGCGTGCGCAACCTGCGCCCCAGCACGATGATCGGCACGATCACCGCCGGCACGATCAGCAGCACCAGCCCGGTCAGCTTGGCCGAGGTGAAGAACAGAAACACCAGACCGCCCAGCAAAAGCAGCACATTGCGCAGCGCGACCGAAACAGAAGACCCGATCACCGACAGGATCAGCGTGGTATCGGTGGTCAGTCGGCTCAGCACTTCGCCGGTCAGCACGCGTTCAAAGAAGGCAGGCGACAGGCCCGACACCCGGTCGAACAGCGCGCGGCGGATATCGGCCACCACCCGCTCTCCCAGCCGGGTGACCAGATAATAGCGCAACCCGGTACCCAGGGCGAGCGCCGCCGCAATCAGCAACGCCGCGCCGAAATACTGATCCAGCAGTTCCGCCGCGCCCACGTTGAAATTGTCCACCACCCGGCGCACCGCCAGCGGCAGGATCAGGCTGACCGTCGCAGTCAACGTCAGCGCCGCAAACGCCGCCAGCAACATACCCCGGTAAGGGGCCAGAAAGGGCCGCAACCCCGACAATGAGCTTACACGCTTTGATGCCGCCCTGTCGGGCAACGGGTCGCTTCCACGGGCCATGGCTTCCTCCGGTCTTGCGCAGCGGGTTTAGGCGGCAAATGCCTGCGGAGCAAGCGCTACGAAACCATGTTCGCCCCTTTCACCGGCCCCGAGCCTGTGCCACCCTGCCATCCGAGAGGATAGCCATGACCCTGACCCGCCCCGACACTCGCCCGATCCGATGCGTCGTCTTTGACGCCTATGGAACCCTGTTCGATGTGGCGGGCGCCGCCCGCATCGCCGCGCAAGAGGACAATCGTCTGGCCGCGATCTGGCCGCGCCTTGCCGATGACTGGCGACGCAAGCAGTTGGAATATACCTGGTTGCGCAGCTTGATGGGCCTGCATGCCGATTTCGCCCAGGTGACAGCCGAAGCGCTGGATTGGGCGCTGGCGGCACAGGGCTTGGCCGAGGATGCTGTGCTGGCGCAGCGGTTGATGGCGCTCAATGACAGGCTGCCCTGCTATGCCGAGGTGCCCGCCATGTTGCAGGCGCTGCCCTGCCCGGCGGCGATCCTGTCGAATGGCAGCCCCGCCATGCTGGCCGCCGCCACCCGCGCTGCCGGGCTGGAGGGGCGCTTTGCCGCGCTGCTCTCGGTCGAGGAGTTGGGCATCTACAAGCCAAGTCCCGCCGTCTATGCGCTTGCAACCCGGCGGTTTTCCGTCGCACCGGCCGAGGTGCTGTTCGTTTCGTCAAATGGGTGGGATATTGCAGGGGCCGCCGCTTTCGGATTTGAGACGCTTTGGGTAAACCGGGCGGGCCTGCCACAAGACCGGCTGCCCCATGGCCCCGCCCATATCGCCCATGATCTGACCAGCTTGACGGATTTTCTTGCATGACCCGCTTTTTCACCGCCGCCGATGGCACCCGCCTGGCCTATCGTGACGAAGGCGAAGGGCTGCCGCTGCTCTGCCTTGCCGGGCTGACCCGGACCATGGCCGATTTCGATTACATGATCCCGCATCTGGCCACCCTGCCCTTGCCCATCCGGCTGATCCGCATGGATTACCGGGGCCGGGGCGAAAGCCAGTGGTCGGGCGCGGCAAGCTATACCGTACCGCAGGAAGGCCATGACGCGCTGGCCCTGCTGGATCATCTGGGGCTGGACCGCGCCGCCCTGCTGGGCACCTCGCGCGGGGGGCTGATCGCGATGTTTCTGGCGGCAGTTGCCAAGCCCCGTCTGCTGGGCGTGGCGCTGAACGACATCGGCCCTGTCATCGAGCGCAAGGGGCTGGAACGCATCTTCGATTATGTCGGGCGCAATCCCAATGCCAAGACCCATGCCGCGCTTGCTGCGGCCCTGCCCCGCAACATGCCGGGCTTTGCCAATGTGCCCGAAAGCCGCTGGATGGAAGAAGCGGTCAAGCATTACACGGTCAGCGATCGCGGGCTGAAGATCACCTATGACCCGGAATTGCGCGAGGCCTTCCTTGCCGCCTTCAAGGGCCCCGAGGTGGATGCCTGGCCGCTGTTCGATGCTCTGGCGGGCCTGCCGGTGGCACTGATCCGGGGCGCGAATTCCGACCTTCTGTCCAGCGAGACGGCTGCGGAAATGGCCCGCCGCCATCCGGGGATGATCTTTGCCGATGTACCCGACCGCGCCCATATCCCCTTCCTCGATGAACCCGAGGCCGTGTCTGCCCTGCATCGCTGGCTGGAGACTCTGCGATGATCGACATTGCCCGGATCGAAGCGGCCAGCTTCCGTCTGGCGGGTCATGCGCTGCGCACCCCCTTGCTGGGGTCGTCCTTCCTGAACGAGATTGCCGGGCGCCGCGTCTGGGTCAAGGCGGAATGCCTGCAGCATACCGGATCGTTCAAGTTCCGGGGCGGTTGGGCGGCAGTGTCGGCCCTGTCTGCCGAGGCGCGGCAAAAGGGGGTCATCGCCTATAGTTCCGGCAATCACGCGCAGGGCGTGGCGCTGGCCGCACAGCGGCATGGCGCGCCTTGCGTCATCGTGATGCCGTCGGATGCGCCCCGGCTCAAGCTCGCCAATACGCGGGCCTATGGGGCCGAGGTGGTCACTTATGATCGTGCGCGCGAAAACCGCGATGCGATCGGGGCCCGCATGGCCGCCTTGCGGGGCCTGACGCTGATCAAACCCTATGACGAACCCGAAGTGATTGCCGGTCAGGGCACCTGCGGGCTGGAACTGGCCGAACAGGTGACGGAAATCGGTCTGCGCACCGCCGATGTGCTGGTCTGCTGCGGTGGCGGCGGGCTGACGGCAGGGGTTGCCCTGGCGCTGGAAAGCCGCGCGCCGGGGCTGCGCGTCCGCCCGGTGGAGCCGGAAGGGTTCGACGACACGGCGCGCAGCCTTGCGGCGGGTGAAGTGCGGCGCAATGCCCGGCTGTCCGGTTCGGTCTGCGATGCCATCGTGACGCCGGTTCCGGGCGCGATCACCTTTCCGATCAACCGTCGCCTGTGTGGCCCCGGTCTGGTGGTCACTGACGATCAGGCGCTGATGGCGGTGGCACTGGCCTTCAAGCGGTTGAAGATCGTGCTGGAACCCGGCGGCGCAGTGGCGCTGGCGGCGGCCCTGTTCCACCCCGGCCAGATCGCGGGAGAAGATGTCATCGCCATTGCCACCGGCGGCAACATTGATGCGGCGCTGTTCCAGACCGCGCTGTCCCGGTTCGGAGATTTGTAATGCCTCTGGCCTTTCTGCCTGACCTGCGCCTGAACTATGCCGATCAGGGCACCGGCCCGGCGGTGGTCTTTTCCCATGCGCTTGGCCTTGATCTGCGCATGTGGGATGCAGTCCTGCCGCTGCTGCCGCTCGGTCTGCGGCTGATCCGCTATGACCATCGCGGCCATGGCGGATCGGATGTGCCCGATCCCCCCTATGCCATGGGGGCCATGGTGCGCGATGCCGAGCGCCTGCTGGATCATCTGGGGGTGAAGGATTGCGTTTTTGTCGGCCTGTCGCTGGGGGGGCTGGTGGCGCAGGGTCTGGCCGTGAAGCGGCTTGATCTTGTGCGCGGCATGGTTCTGTCCAACACGGCGGCGCGCATCGGGATCGAAAGCCAATGGCGGGCGCGCGCCGATCTGGTGGCGGAACAGGGCATCGCGGCCTTGGCCGATGCCACGATGGAACGCTGGTTTACCCGTACCTTCCGGGCCGAAGGGCACCACCTGCCCTGGCGCGCGCGGCTGTTGGACTGCAACCCGGCAGGCTATCGCGGGGCCTGCGCCGCCATCGGCGGCACCGATTTCTACACCCCCACCGCCAGCCTGACCTTGCCCACGCTGGTTATCGCCGGGTCCGAGGACGGATCGACCCCGCCCGATCTGGTGCGCGAAACCGCCGATCTGATCGCCGGCGCCGATTTCCAGCTGATCCGCCGCAGTGGTCACCTGCCCGCCATCGACGCGCCCGAGACATTTGCCACGGCGCTGACCAGCTTCCTCAGGCGCATTGGCCATGTATAAATCGAACATTTACCCGTTCTCGACCAATCGTTGAACATGAACTGACAAGAGTATGATCTTATGAGATTTGTTTTCGTTCACGGATCATGTCATGGAGCCTGGTGCTGGCGCGATGTTTTGCCATTTTTCAACAATGCGCAGCTGATCGACCTGCCAAAAGACCCCTCGGCCGCCACGCTGGAATCCTATGCAGCAACCATCACCAACCAGTTAGAAGAGCCCAGCGTGCTGGTCGGCCATTCCGCCGGGGGCTATGCCATCACCGCAGCCGCCGAAGCCGCCCCCGATCGGGTTTCGGGGCTGATCTATATCTGCGCCTATGTGCCCCAACCGGGGCAGAGCCTGGCGCAGATGCGCCGGGCCGGGCCGTCACAGCCGCTGGCCGATGCGATCCGGGTCAGCCCGGACCGGGCCAGTTTCAGCTTTGATCCCGCCCTGATTGCCGACCGGTTCTATCACGATTGCCCGCCCGAAACCCTGGCCTATGCGGCACCCAGATTGCGGCCTGAACCGATCCGTCCGCAGGAAACCCCGATGGACCCCCGTCACACAACCGGCCTGCCCCGCGCCTATGTCCATTGCGCCCATGATCGCGCCATTCCGCCCGCCTATCAGCTGGAGATGGCCCGTGGCTTGCCGCTGATCTCTTTGGCCTCGGGGCATTCGCCGTTCTTTTCCATGCCCGAGCGCCTTGCCGATGCGCTGCAGGGTCTGGCGCAGAGCTTCTGATGCGGCAGAATCTCGCGCTTGGCTTCATCCTGATGACGGTGCTGATCGATGCGATCGGCATCGGCCTGATCTTTCCGGTCATGCCCGACCTGATGACCGAGGTCACCCACCAGTCATTGGCCGATGCCGCCTTGTGGGGGGGCGCGCTGACTACAGCCTTTGCAGTGATGCAGTTCCTGTTCGGCCCGGTGGTCGGCAACCTGTCTGACCGCTTCGGGCGCCGCTTGGTGCTCTTGACCTCGCTGGCCATCATGGCGGTGGACTATGTGGTCATGGCGCTGGCCCAGACGGTCTGGCTGCTGCTGATTGGCCGCATCATCGCAGGCATCGCCGCCGCCACCCATTCCACCGCCAATGCCTATGTGGCCGATATCTCGGCCCCGGATCAGCGCGGCGCAAGGTTCGGGCTGATTGGTGCGGCCTTCGGGCTGGGCTTTGTCGCGGGGCCGATGATCGGCGGGCTGCTGGCCGGGATCGACAGCCGCGCGCCCTTCTGGGCAGCCGCGGCCCTTGCGGCAGGCAATTTCCTGTTCGGCCTTGTCATCCTGCCCGAAAGCCTGCCCGCAGACCGCCGCCGCCCCTTCACACTGGCGCGCGCCAACCCGCTGTCATCCTTCGCGGCGATCCGCACCCTGCCGGGGTTGAAATCCCTGCTGCTGGTCAGCTTCATCTATGCGGTCACTTTCAACGTCTGGCCCGCGATCTGGAGCTATTATGGCAAGGCCGCCTTTGGCTGGGATGCGCAATGGATCGGCCTTTCACTGGCGATCTTTGGCCTGTGCATGGCCGCGGCGCAGGCGACGCTGGTGCAGCCTGTCATCACCCGCTTTGGCGAACGCCGCACCGCGTTGATCGGCATGTGGGGCGAAGTGCTGACCTATGCCTTCTATGCCTTTGTCACATCGGGTTTCTGGGCGCTGACCTTCACCCCGCTGACCGCCATCGGCGGGCTGGCAGGCCCGGCCCTGCAGGCAATGATGTCGCGACGCACCCCTGAAACACAGCAAGGTGAATTGCAGGGCATCAACACCTCGCTCAATGCACTGGCGATGATCCTGGCCCCGCTGGTGATGACCTGGGTCTTCGGCCAGTTCACCCGCAGCGATGCCTGGGTCCATTGGCCCGGCGCGCCTTTCCTTCTGTCTGCGACACTTATGGTCGCTGCCACGATAGTCTTTGTCGCCCGCACGCGCGAGCCACCCCGGCCCTGACGCCTAGCCTGACCCTGGCAGAGATATCCCGCAGGGGCCCGGGCGTGATCCAGGTCTTGCGGGGCACAGGGAGAGCGCCATGAAACTGCAGGACCTTGAGATTTTCGTTGTGGCCCCACCCGCCCCGGGCTGGGGGGGGCGCTACTGGATCTTTCCGAAACTGACGACGGCCTGCGGCATCGTGGGCTATGGCGAATGCTATGCCTCCACCGTCGGGCCGAAGGCGATGAAGGCGGTGATCGAGGATGTCTTTGAACGCCACATGCAGGGCGAAAACCCCGAAAACATCGAACTGATGTTCCGCCGCGCCTATTCGGCGGGTTTCACCCAACGGCCCGACCCGACGGTCATGGGCGCCTTTGCCGGGCTTGAAATCGCCTGCTGGGACATTCTTGGCAAGGCGCGCAATCGGCCGGTCTGGGCGCTGCTGGGCGGGCGGATGAACGACCGCATCCGCAGCTATACCTATCTCTATCCCGAACCGGGCAAGGAAAGCGCGCAGTTCTGGGTGGACCCCGATGCCGCCGCCGAAGCCGCGCTGCGTTTTGTCGGCATGGGCTTCACGGCGGTGAAGTTCGATCCTGCCGGCCCCTATACCATTCGGGGCGGGCATGAACCCGCCATGTCGGACATCGCCCGCTCGGTTGCCTTCTGCAAGGCGATCCGCGAGGCGGTGGGTGATCGCGCCGATCTGCTGTTTGGCACGCATGGCCAGTTCACCACGCCCGGCGCGATCCGTCTGGGACGCGAGTTGGAACCCTACAACCCGCTGTGGTACGAAGAGCCGATCCCGCCGGACAATCTGCTGGAATTCGCCGAGGTTGCGAAATCCGTCCGCATTCCGCTGGCAACCGGCGAAAGGCTGACCACCAAGGCCGAGTTCGGCACGCTGTTGCGGGCGGGCGGCGTCAAGATCCTGCAACCTGCGCTTGGCCGGGTGGGCGGCATCTGGGAAGCCAAGAAGATCGCCGCCATGGCCGAAATCTTCAATGCCGAAATGGCGCCGCATCTCTATGCCGGCCCGGTGGAATGGGCGGCGAATGTGCATTTCGCGGCGTCGATCCCCAATCTTCTGATCGCGGAAACCATCGAAACCGGCGGGGCTTTCCATCAGAAATTGATCCGCAATTCGATCACTTGGGAAGACGGCTATATCCTTCCGCCGGATGGCCCCGGCCTCGGCATCGACTTTGACGAAGATGTGGCGCGCGCGCATCCCTATACCGGCACCGGGTTGCATCTGCAGATGCAGGAAGCGCCCTGCAGCTATTCGCGGCCCAATCTGTTTGAAGGCGGGGCCCCGGCCACCGTTCCGCCGCAGTAACCTGCCACGCCTCTCCGCCCCGCATGTCACGGGGCGGAGGTTCTGGCGCAGTGATTGCCACAACCGCAGCCAAGGTGCGCGCGCGATTGCGCGGGCCAGCCGAAACCGCTAACAGGCTGGCAGGCAATACACGGAGACTATCATGGTTCAGCCCCTGCGCCTTGGGCTCGCCGGTCTGGGGACCGTCGGTATCGGTGTGGTGAAAATCGTCCAGCAACACGCGGACCTGATCACAGCGCGCACCGGACGGCCAGTTGTCATCACTGCCGTATCCGCCCGCGACCGTACCAAGAACCGCGATGCCGATCTGTCGGGCTATGCCTGGGAAAGCGATCCGGTGGTTCTGGCGCAGCGCGATGATGTCGATGTCTTTGTCGAGGTGATGGGCGGCCATGAAGGGGCGGCCCGGGCCGCGACCGAGGCGGCGATTGCAGCGGGCAAGGATGTGGTCACCGCCAACAAGGCGCTGCTGGCGCATCATGGCCACGACCTTGCCCTGGCGGCCGAGGCCGCAGGCCGGGTGATCCGCTTCGAGGCTGCGGTCGCCGGCGGCATCCCGGTCATCAAGGCGCTGACCGAAGGGCTTGCCGGAAACCGCATCCGCCGGGTGATGGGCGTGATGAACGGCACCTGCAATTACATCCTGACGCGCATGGCCAATGCAGGCCTGCCCTATGAGGTGGTGTTCGAAGAGGCCCGCCAATTGGGGTATCTTGAGGCCGACCCGAATCTTGATGTCGGGGGGATCGATGCGGGCCACAAGCTGAGCCTTCTGGCCTCTATCGCCTTTGGCACCAAGGTGGCCTTCGACCATGTGGAGTTGGAAGGCATCGGCAATGTGTCGATCGAGGATATCAACCTGGCCGATGACATGGGCTATCACATCAAGCTGCTGGGTGTGGCGCAGATGTCCGGGCGCGGGCTGGAGCAGCGCATGACCCCCTGCCTTGTGCCTGCGGAAAGCCCGTTCGGGCAGCTGCAGGGCGGCACCAATATGGTGATGCTGGAGGGCGACAGCGTCGGCCAGATCGTGCTGCGCGGCCCCGGTGCGGGCGAAGGCCCGACGGCCAGCGCCGTGATGGGCGATGTGATGGATATTGCCCGGGGTCTGCGCCTGCCGACCTTTGGCCAGCCTGCCAGCACGCTGCAGGATGCAGTTCCGGCCAAATCTGCCACGCCCGCGCCCTATTACCTGCGGATGACCCTGCTCGATAAACCCGGCGCGCTGGCCAAGATCGCCACTTGTCTGGGCGAGGCGGGCATTTCCATTGATCAGATGCGCCAGATCAACCAGCCGGGCGAAGAGGATGACGATGCCATCGTGATCTTTGTCACCCACAAGGCCGCGCCTGCCGATGTGGAACATGCGCTGACCCGCTTTGGCCAAACCGGTGTTCTGGTGGGCCAGCCGGTCGCCATCCGCATCGAAGAGATCTGACCGGACGCCCGACGGGATGCGCTTTGTGCCGCACCGTTAACGCAACCGGCCTTGCCCGGCGACGCAGCGGCGGCTAAGCCAGCAGCAACCATTTCTTGATGAGGACTGATCATGGCTGACGCCGCCGAATTCCAGGACCGACTGCTTTCTCTGGGCCTTGCCCGCGTTTCTGAAGCTGCGGCGCTGGCCTCTGCCTCGCTGATCGGGCGCGGAGACGAGAAGGCCGCCGATCAGGCCGCCGTGAACGCCATGCGCGACCAGCTGAACCTGCTCGACATCAAGGGCGTGGTGGTGATCGGGGAAGGTGAGCGTGACGAGGCGCCGATGCTGTATATCGGCGAAGAAGTCGGCAGCGGCAATGGTCCGGCGGTTGATATCGCCCTGGACCCGCTGGAAGGCACCACGCTGACGGCGAAGGATATGCCCAACGCCCTGACCGTGATCGCCATGGCCCCGCGCGGCACGCTGTTGCATGCGCCCGACGTTTATATGGAAAAGCTGGCCATCGGCCCGGGCTACAAGCCCGGCACCGTGACCATGACCATGACCCCGTCGGAACGCGTTTCGGCTCTGGCTGCCGCGAAGGGGGTATCGACCGAGAATATCACCGTCTGCGTGCTGGAACGTCCGCGCCACGAAGATCTGATCCGCGAGATCCGGTCCACCGGCGCCTCGATCCGCCTGATCACCGATGGCGATGTGGCAGGCGTCATGCATTGCGCCGAACCGGAAGTGACCGGGATTGACATGTACATGGGCTCGGGCGGGGCACCCGAAGGCGTGCTGGCGGCTGCGGCCCTGAAATGCATGGGCGGGCAGTTCTTCGGCAAGCTTCTGTTCCGCAACGAGGATGAAAAGGCCCGCGCCCGCAATGCCGGCATCCAGAATTTCGACCGGGTCTATACCCGCGATGATCTGGTGCGCGGCGATGTGATCTTTGCGGCGACCGGGGTTACCAATGGCTCGCTTCTGGCTGGGATCAAGCGGGAACCGGGCTGGGTCACCACCGAAACCCTGCTGATGCGGTCGAAAACCGGATCGGTGCGCCGCATGACCTATCGCAGCCCGGCGCGCTGATCACGATCTTTCTGACGAAATGCCGAACCGGGCCCTATCATGTGGCCCGGTTTCGCATTTCTGGCGTCCCCAAACCGCGCCATGCGGGCGCGTCATTCCTGCCCGGAAAGCACCATCTGCGTCTGCGTCACCAGGGCTGCAAGTTTGCCATCCGCGCGAAAAAGGCTGGTCTGCCAGACCATGGTCTTGCGGCCGCGATGCAGGGCGATGGTTACGGCATGGGCGGTTTCGTTCAGAGGCACGGGGCGAAAGAAATTGGTCTTGCTTTCCACCGTCACCGTGCCCTGCCCCGGTTTCAGGTTCAGGAAAGTGGCGGTGCCACCCAGATTATCGGCCAGCCCCATCACGGCACCGCCATGCAGCATGCCATTGCGATTGGCCAGCGCCTCGGTCACCGGCAGATCGGCCTCTACCCGGTCAGGGCTGGCATGGGTGATGCGCAGGCCCAGCAGACGGGCAAAGGGCGGTTGGTCGGCGGCAAGGGCCGCAATCTCGTCAGGGGTCATGGCGATGCCTTTGGCAAAGGGGAGCAGCCCCCGTCTCTTGCAGCGCAGAGTGGCACGCGCCCCGGCAGCGCTTCAAGCCCGGATCAAACCGCCTGCAATGTTCAGAGCCGCCAGAAAGGCCCCCAGTTTGGCTGGTACATGGCGGCGGCTGGAATAGTACACCATCAGCGGCGGCAAAGGGGTGGGGAGGCCGGGCAGCACCTCGACCAGCGCCCCGCTGGCAATATCGTCGGCGACCTGCGCACGCGGTACAGCATAGGCAAGGCCCAGCCCCGCCCTTGCCGCCGCGATAGAGGCGTGATGGGTGCTGAATTGCAGCGCGGGGGTGATTTCCAGCCGTGTGACCTGCCCGGGCGGCCCAAAGTCCCATGACACCGGCCGCCCCTTTATCATCCAGACAAGGCAGGGATGGGCCAACACGTCCTCAGGCACCGTCAGGGGCGGACAAGTGGCCAGATAGGCCGGCGCGGCCACAAGCGCGCAATCCAGCGCCCCGGTGACGCGACGCCCGATCATGTCGGGCGAGACGGCTTCCACCAGCCGCAACCCGGCATCATACCCCTCGCGCACGATATCCACGAAGTGATCGTTCAGGTCGAGTTCCACCCGCAGATCGGGCGCCTGCGTCCGCAACCGCTCCAATGCAGGCAAGAGCAGCCAATCAAACACCACCGACGGCGCGGTCACGCGCAGTAGACCCTTTGGTGCGCCCGACACGGCCTGAACCTCGTCTCGGGCTGCACCGAGCGCCTGATACGGGCCTTCGACCAAGGCAAGAAACTGCGCGCCCGCCTCGGTCAGATGCACGCCTCTTGTGCTGCGATGGAACAGGCGCAGGCCCAGCTCATCCTCAAGCCGCCGCAAGGATTGGCTGATGGCGGATTTGGTCACCCCCAGCCGCGATGCGGCGGCTGTCAGGCTGTTAAGATCGGCAACCGCCATGAAGACCGGCAGGTCCGACAGAAGGGTCTGGCGCATGATGTTTAGCAGAACTGAACAAGCTGTGAAATATTAAGGCAATTTAGTGAACGATCCATGGGGTGTATAGCCCAATCCTCATCTTCTTTCGGAGCATATCGGATGACACAGACGCTTCCCCAGATCGCCCGGACCATTGCGCAGGCCTTCACCCGCCCCGTCCGCAGCAGCCAACCCAAGACCCCGTTGGACTATGGCATGGCGTTCGAACAGGTTGGCTTTCCCGCTCTGGACGGGCTGGCCCTGTCCGGCTGGCTGATCCCCGCCCCGGCAGGCACGGCGGAACCGCGCCTTGTGGTGATGAACCACCCGCTTTACTGCAACAAATATGGCTATGTCCCCAGCGGCCCGATCGGAGATCTGGTGCCGGTGCATGTCGAATTTCTGAAGACGGCCCGCCACCTGCACGACGCGGGCTACACTGTCCTGAGTTATGACCTGCGCAATCACGGCGACAGCGCCGATAGCCCGCATGGCACCTCGGGCATCGGGGCCTTTGAATGGCAGGATGCGGCAGGCGCGATGACCTTCATCGCCAGCCGCCCCGATCTGGCCCGCTTGCCCGTCGCGCTGGTCAATCATTGCATGGGGGCCAATGCCGCGATCCGGGCAATGAGCCTCGCGCCCGATCTGTTTGCACAAGTGCGCGCGCTGGTGGCCGTGCAGCCGATTTCAATGCGCTATATGGCCGAGAAGATGATCCCGCTGTTCGGCGGCGGCAGTGACCTGGCAGAGATTGACGCGGCGCTGACCGCCGAGGCCGGGCTGAAGCTGGCCGACATGTCGCCCATGGCCTTTCTGCGCGACCTGCGGGTGCCGGTTCTGTATGCGCAGGTGCGGGAGGATGTTCTGACCTCACCAGAAGATGTGCAGGCCATGCATGACCAGACCCCGACCCGATCCGAGCTTCTGTGGATCGAAGGGCCACTGAACCGATTTGACGGCTACAATCATTTCGGCATTCATCCTGAACGGATGCTGGCCTTCCTGGCTGCGAGCATGACAAGGCAAGCTGAACGCCAGAGCATCTGAGCCCCCGCACACAGCACAACGCCCGCGCCTTTCGGTGCGAGCGTCGTGTCATTCATGCGATGGGGCAGAACCCGAGCCTTAGCGGCGACGGTCGCGCCGTGCGCTCATCGGCTGGAAGGCAACGCCGACATGGGCATCGCAATAGGGTTTGCCGGGCTGGCTGGGAAGACCGCAGAACCAGAAATCATCCGTCGCCGGGTCGCCGATCGGCCATTTGCAGGTGCGTTCCGTCAGTTCCATCAGCGTCAGCTTGCGGGCACGCTTTTCGACCTCGCCCACCTTGGCCAGCGCCTCGGGGCTGATCTCATTGGCCGAAGGCTGCGGCGGCAGCGGTTGACCTGCTGGCACAATGGCCTTGCGCAGCGGCAGCGGCGTCACATTGCCAGCCGAGGCCGCAGGGGCAGCGGCAGGACGTTCCGCAGCCGGGCGTGGTGCAGGTTCCGCGCGGGTGACCACCGGCTCTGCCACGGGTGCGGCGGGTTTTGCAGGTTCAGGGCGAGAGGCAACCGGGTCCGGTGCCGCAGGTGCGGCAACCGGGGTTTCGACAACCTCTTCCTCTTCTTCCTTACCAGCCGTACCGCCGACACGGTTCGAAAGGCCCAGACGATGGACCTTGCCGATCACCGCGTTGCGGGTGACACCGCCCAGTTCCTTGGCGATCTGGCTGGCGCTCTGGCCTTCGGCCCACATTCTCTTGAGCGTCTCGACACGCTCGTCGGTCCAGGACATTGTGTTCTCCGGTAGGGATGCGCAGATGGGGCGACGGACCCCGGGCTGGCGCGCATTTTACCTGCCCCGGCAGCAGATACAAGCCGCACTTGGCGCAGATACGCCCGCAGGTCAGTCCAGCCGGAACAGCTTGTCGCGCGACGTGGCGCCCCGGACCAGTGTCAGGCGGGTTTTTGCCACCCCCAATGCATCTGCCAGCAAATCCTGCACCGCCCGGTTGGCCTTGCCATCCTCGGGCACCGTGGTCACGCTGATGCGGATCTGGCCCTCCACCATCTGCAGGGCATTTCGGGATGCCCGCGGCGTGACGCGCACGGCAAATTCCGCCCCGGCCTGGGCCATGGCCGAAAGGTCCGGGGCCGAAACGCGGGCCATGTCAGCTGCGCAGCCCGGTTTCTTCCAGCAGACCCATGCGCTTGGCCTCATAGTAATAGCCGCGCGCATACCACATCACTGCACGGTCGTGATTGCCGCGCGCCACCAGATAGGCCCCGCGCAGGTATTTGGCCCCGTAGCGCAGGTTCACCTCGGGATCGAGCAATTCCTGCGCCGGCCCCCGATGCCCCATGGTGCGCGCGGTTTGCGGCAGGATCTGCATCAATCCCCAATAGGGACCATTGCGCGCTGCAGGATTATAGTTGCTTTCGCGTTTCACCACACGGTGCAGCAGGCTTTCGGGAATGTCATATTCCCGGGCAAAGCGGCTGATCAGGGCATTGATCTCGGCCGGTCCACGGGAGTCTTCGGCACGGCGCCTGTCGCGGCGACGGCTGCCACCACAGGCGGCAACCAGACTGGCCAGACCAAGGGCAAGGGCGGCGCGGCGGGACAGGGCGGTCATTTCGGGCTCCTTCGGCAGGGGTTCCCCCTGATAGACGCCCGCTGCCCGTCGGGGCAAGCCCCGCAGCGGGGCGGCAACTGCGCATTTCCGTTGCCTGCCCGCTTCCCCCCGCCCCTGCCCGCGCCTATGTTGCGGCCAACATGACCAGAAGGAACCGCCATGCCCGCCCCCAACCCCGCCGTTCTGGATTTCCTGCTGACGCGCCGGTCACGCCCGGCCAAGACGATGACCACGCCGGTTCCCACGGCGGAAGAGCTGGCACCGATCCTGACTGCCGCGCTGCGGGTGCCGGATCATGGCAAGCTGGAACCCTGGCGGCTGCTGGTGCTGACCCGGCCCGCGATGATCCGGCTGGCCGATATGGCCGAGGCCCGCGCCCGTGCCACTGGTGGCAATGACGAACGCATCGCCAAGGGGCGCGGCCAGTTCGATCAGGGCAATCTGGCGGTGGTGGTGATCGCCAGCCCCAAGGCACAGGACAAGGTGCCGGAGATCGAACAGACCCTGTCGGCAGGCGCGGTCTGTCTGGGGCTGGTGAATGCGGCACAGGCGGCGGGCTGGGGGGCCTGCTGGCTGACCGGCTGGGTCAGCCATGACCGGGGCTTTGCCGAACCGGCCTTTGGCCTTGCGCCGCAGGAATGGGTGGCAGGCATCGTGCATATCGGCACGGAAACCACCCCGCCACCGGACCGACCGCGCCCGGATGTGGCGGCGCTGACCCGCTGGCTGACGGAGTGATGCGATGATCTTTTCCGCTTTCGGCAAGGCCCTTGGCCAGTTGGGCGATCCGCGCTTTCGCCGGGTGGTTCTGATCGGCATCGGGCTGGCCTTCCTGATGCTGGTTGCCGTCACGGCAGGCAGTGCCGCCCTGATCGAATGGCTGGTTCCGGCCAGCGTCTCGCTGCCCTGGATCGGGCCGATCGGCGGATTGGACATGGTGGCGGCCGTTTTCGGATCGGTGGCAGTGATGCTGTTCCTGTCGATCTTTCTGATGGTTCCAGTGGCGGCCTTGTTTTCCGGCCTGTTTCTGGACGGGATCGTCGATGCGGTGGAGCAGCGACACTACCCCGCCCTGCCCGCGCCACAACCCGTGCCCTTTGGGGATATTCTGGTTGATACGGTGAATTTCTTCGGTCTGCTGGTGGCGGCCAATGTCCTGGCGCTGTTCCTGTTCCCCTTCGCCGGCCCGCTGATCCCGGTGGTGTTCTGGGCGGTGAACGGGCTTTTGCTGGGGCGGGAATATTTCACCATGGTGGCCATGCGCAGGCTGGGCCGTCAGGGTGCCAAGGCGTTGCGGGCCCGTCATGCGGGCAAGGTCTGGATGGCGGGTGCGCTGATGGCGGCCCCGCTGTCGATCCCGATCCTGAACCTGGTGATCCCGGTGCTGGGGGTGGCAACCTTCACCCATCTGTTCCACCGGCTGAACGCCACGTCATCGGCCTGACTCCGGGGGCGTGCAGCCCCCTTCAGCCCATCGTGCCGCGGAAATCAATGTCACGCACCGTGACAACCCCGGACAGGATGAAGGCAACCAGCGCCAACCAGATCACGAAGGTGATACCCGTGGTGATCCAAGCCTTTCTGGCGACCACATGGTCTGCAGGCGCGGATTTCGGCGTGCCGGGCACCACCTCGCCCCGATCCCCCTGCGAGGTGAAGCGCACGGGCAGCACCATGAAGAAGACCATGAACCAGGTGACAGCAAAAAGGATCAGCGCGCCGGTGATGGACATGGGTCAGACTTGCTCCAGTTCGACAAGACAGCCGTTGAAATCCTTGGGATGCAGGAACAGGACCGGTTTGCCATGCGCGCCGATCTTCGGCTCGCCCGTGCCCAGAACCCGCGCCCCTGCGGCCTTGAGCTGATCGCGCGCCGCAAGGATATCTTCCACCTCATAGCAGATATGGTGGATGCCGCCTGCGGGATTCTTGTCAAGAAACCCCTGAATGGGCGAATTTTCCCCCAGCGGATACAGCAGTTCGATCTTGGTATTGGGCAGATCGATGAACACGACCGTCACGCCATGATCGGGTTCGTCCTGCGGCGCGCGCACATGGGCACCCAGCGTGTCGCGGTATTGTGCTGCCGCCGCCTCAAGATCGGGCACAGCAATCGCCACATGGTTCAGACGTCCGATCATCGCAGGCTCTCCTCTCGCTTGCGTTCATGTCACGCGCGGCCCGGGCCAGGGGCCATCCCCGTGGTTATGCTGCGCTGCCGCGACTGGCGCAAGCCCCGGAACGGCGGGATGCGCCCATGCGCGTTGCGTCAGACTCGCACAGGGGTGCTGGATCGTTTACCAGCGATTAGGCCTTTTCTGCTGTTCTGGACCTCTGCACCCACCGACAGGATCCGCCATGCCGCTGCCCGCATCCGCCTCTGATCCGCCCCACCTGCATCTGCCCGCCCGGCTGGCCGCCGAAGCGCAGGCTGCCCCGTTGCGCGGGCTGACGATCCTGATGGTGGAGGACAGCCGCTTCGCATCGGATGCGCTGCGCCTTTTGTGCCAGCGGTCAGGGGCCCGGCTGCGGCGGGCGGAAACCCTGCGCGCCGCGCGGGCGCATCTGCGGCTGTACCGGCCCGATGTGGTGATGATCGATCTGGGCCTTCCCGATGGCAGGGGCGAGGCGCTGATCCGTGAACTGGCGCTTGGGTCGGGGCCACGTCCGGTTCTTCTCGGGCTCAGCGGCGATCCATCCGGGCGGGCCGGGGCGCTGGCCGCCGGGGCAGACGGGTTCGTTGAAAAGCCGGTCCCGGGGCTGGCCGCATTCCAGACCCTGATCCTGCGGCTGATGCCGGGGGCGCAGCGCACGACTTTGGGCCATGCGCTGACCAGCGATCCATCTGCGGCCCAGGCCCCTGATCCTCTGGCCCTGCATGATGATCTGGTTCATGCGGCGGCACTGATCGAGGCGGGCCCTGATGCCGCCAGTGCGGGCTATGTCGCCGGGTTCGTTCAGGGTGTGGCGCGGGTTGCCTGCGACCCCGTGCTGGAACAGGCGGCCGGGGCCGCCCGTCAACGCGGTGGTGGCCTCTCGGAACTGGCGCAGCTGATCTCGGCCCGGCTCAAGGCACCTGTCGCGCCGTTGATCGCCCCGCGCCCCGCCATGGAATAACCGGTCAGCCGGCCAGACATTCCGAATAGATCATCGCCTCGGCATCGCCTTCGCCATGCAGCAACATGGCGCTGTCCCCTTTGGTCCACCAGACAAAGGGGGCGGCCGGGTCGCGGCTGACATAGCGCGCGCCAGAGGCGCTGAGCGCCACTTCGAACACCATCTGACGGCCTTCGAAGGTCAGCACGGCGAAACTGCGGTCCCCGGGATTGAGATAGCTGGCCAAGACCTGCGCGCCGCGATCGCAGCTGTACCGGGCAGTGCTGATCTCTTGGGCGGTGACAGGCGTGGCAAACAGCAGGGCAAGGGTCAGAAAACGGATCACAACATCACTCCGGTTGGGTCACAGGGATTGCAGGGCCGGGTCCGATCCTGCACGGACGAGCCGCGTCAGATCGGACAGGCGTTCGCGCTGACGCCCCTCGGGGCTGAAATTGCCGGGGCTGAGCCAAGCGGCATAGGCCTCGCGCAGGCCGGGCCATTCACTGTCGATGACGGAAAACCACGCTGTATCGCGGTTATGCCCCTTGACCACCATATGCTGCCGGAAGGTGCCTTCGTAACTGAAGCCAAGCCGCTGTGCGGCCCGGCGTGACGGCAGGTTGCGGGCATTGCATTTCCATTCATAGCGACGATATCCGGCGGCAAAGGTCCAATCCATCATCAGGAACATGGCTTCGGTCGCGGCGCGGGTCTTTTGCAGGGCGGGGGCCATGCAGATATGCCCCACCTCGATCACGCCATGGGTCTGGTCGATGCGCAGGAAAGCCGCGATCCCGGTGCAATGGCCGCTGGCCAGATCGCGGATCACCAGAAAGACCGGATCACGCAATGCCTCGTGATCCTTGGCCCAGCGATGATAGGCCGCAGCCCCGCCAAAGGGGCCGTAGCCCATGTAATCCCACAGCGAATCATCCACCGAAAAGGCGCGATACAGATCGGCGGCGTGCAGATCGGCCTGAAGCGGTTCCAGCCAGACACCATCGCCGCGCAAGACGGCCCCCGCCGGATGGGCCAAATCCTGCAGAGGGGCCACTGCCACGCCAAGATCCACCACCATCACCCCCTCCATCCCGGTTTTGCCCAAGGCTATGCGGCGGTTGGGCCAAGCGCAAGATCAGCGCAGCAGGCCAGGATCATCCCCCATCTGCAGCCCCGGAAACACGGCATTTTCCAGAACCGCACGGTCAAAACCGTAGAGGCCCCGCATCGCCCAAGCCGCCCAGGCGCGCACATCGGTCGTGGGCATCAGGTCGCGCCGGGCATAAAGGGCGGTCTCGTCCAGCCCAGGCCAGCGGCCAAGCACCCGCCCGCCGCGCAGGGCGCCACCGGCCAGAAGCATGGCGCCACCCGTGCCGTGATCCGTGCCCCTTGTGCCATTCTCGGCCACGGTGCGGCCGAATTCGGTCATTGCAACCACCAATGTGCGATCCCAGATGCCCCCCAGCCCGCTGCGCAATTGCAGGAACAATCGCTCCAACCCCGACAGGCTTTGCCCCAGAGGCCCTTTTTGCTGGCGGTGCGTGTCCCAACCCGACAGCGAAAAGGCCGCGATCCGCGTTTCCGCGCGCAGACGTTCCACCGCGAAACCGGCCAGGCGGTCGATATCGGCCAGCCGCTTTCCGGCGGCGGGCAACATCGGCGCACCGCTGGCGTCGCGGTCACCTGCGGTGATTTCCATCGCCTCCATCGCGGCCTGCTGGAACAGCGGGTCATCGTGATAGATCTGTTCGAGCAAGAGGCGGCTCTGCGCCGAAAGCTGCAATTCCTGATCCGGGGTCCAGTTGCGCACATCGGCAGCCCCCGCCAGCAGGGGCAAGGCCTCGCGCCCGACCGCATAGGCGGTTTCGGCGGTGATCCCCGGCACAGCCTGCAACATGCGGTTCAGCCAGCCATCGCGCACCTCGGGTTGCGGCACATCGAGGCCCGTGCCGGCCTCCAGAATATCCTGCCCGTCGAAATGGCTGCGCTTGTCGCGATAGGGGGTCGATGTGGCATGGACCATCGCAAGCTCCCCCGCCTGCCACAGGGGCATCAGCCCGGCCAGCTTTGGATGCAGCGCGAAATAACCGTCCAGCGGCAGTGCGCCAGTCTGAACCCCCAGACTGGGGCGATAGCGGGCAAAAAGCGGATCGCCCAGCGGCTGCACCGCATCCAGCCCGTCCATCGCGCCGCGCAGGATCACCACCACCAGCCGGTTTTCGCCCAGGGCGGGCGCCCCTTGCGCCAGTGTGACCGTGGTCAGCCAGGGGTGGGCGGCAGCCGAGCAGCCCAGCACCGCCGCACCTTTCAGGAATAGCCGTCGGTTCAGCATCTTGTCCCTCTCAGCGGCGGTTGAATTCGGCAGAGGCCAGAACCAGCCCCACGCCTTCGCGCGGCGATTCTGCCCGCGCCACGGCCTGCAACAACACGGGCGAGGCCAGACTTCCCAAGGCACGGCGGGCCAGATCGCGCGGGTCGGGCATGCCCCCCGAAACCAGCCGCCCCGGCACAGTCATCGCCCAGTCGATCCGCGCGGCCAGACCCAGCGGCGTGATCCAGGCGGTGACCTCTTCGGCCCAGCCATCGGGGCCGGGGGCCTGCCCCCAATCCTGCCCCATGGTTTTCATCGGGGCGCGGATCAGCCGTTCAAAGGGCTTGGGCGCCATGCGCAGCACCCCTGCCCCGTCCACCCCAAGCGCACGCAGAGATGCGGACATGAAATCAAAGGGTTGCCGCGCCTTGTTCATCTTGGGTGACAGGGCGGCGGCATCGGTCAGCATTACCTCATACACCGGCATCAGCGCGGTTTCCGCCGCAAGATAGGCCGCCGCCATCCGGTCCACCAAGGCGGGATCGGGCTGATCGGCCAGAAAATGCACCGCCAGTTTCTGCGCCAGATGCCGGGCCGTTTCCGGGCGGCGGGCCAGATCGTCCAGCACAGCCAGGATCGGGGCCAGACCCTTGCCGCGATAGTCACGCCCCAGCACGGTTTCCGCACCGGGTTCGGCCATGGCCGGATTGAACACCGTGCCCTGCCCCTGTTCGAAGCTGAGCCCAGTCAGCAATTCGGCCAGTTGCCGCACATCTTCCTGGCTATAGCCCGCGCCGACGCCCATGGTGTGCAATTCGATCAATTCACGGGCAAGGTTTTCATTCAGCCCGCCCCGTTTGCGGCCCTGCGCCTGCCTTGACCCCGGTCCGCGCGAAGCCGTCTGATCCAGATAGATCAGCATCGAAGGATGCTGGATCGCCGCCTTCAGCAGATCGGCAAAGCGTCCGGCCAGATGCGGGCGGATCGCCTCGTCCATCCGCGCGGCGGACAGGGCCCGGTGATCGCGCAGCCGGGTTCCGGTGCTGAAATGATCGGCCCAAAAGGCAACAAGCCTTTCACGAAACCCGTCTTGCGTATCGACCGCACGGGCAATCTGGGCGCGCAGGATCGCCTGTTCCTGCGCCAGAACCTCTTGCAACACCTTGCCATAGGCCTTGCGGGCTGCCTTTTGCTGGGTCTGGCGCGATACCCGCCGTGCCTCGGACACCCGCGCGAAAACCTCAAGCACCGCATCAGGCGATGGGGTGGGAAAGGCTTGCGCTGCAAGATCGGGCCCGGCCAGAAGGGCCAGCACCGCCGTTGCATCCTGTGGCGCGCCGGGCGTCAGGGGCAAACCGGTGCCAAAGCGAAAGGCAAGGATATCTGCGGCTTCGGTCATCTGCTGCCCTCTGGAATGACACAGCCTCAAGATAGGCCAGCGGTGCGGGGTTGTAAGGCCCGATCATGGGCGCGCGCGGCTTTTTGCCTGCCGGCACCATGCCGCAACTTTAAGAACCCTTGATAACGAATTGAAGCAAAAGAAAACCCGCCCGGACCAAGGACCGGACGGGTTGAAATCATGCCGAAGAAACGATCAGGCGTCCTTCGGCACCACACGCAGGCGCAATTCGCGCAGCTGTTCGTTGGTCGGCTCCGACGGCGCGTTCATCAGCAGATCCTCGGCGCGCTGGTTCATCGGGAACATGATGACCTCGCGGATGTTCATCTCATCCGCCAGCAGCATCACGGCGCGGTCGATGCCCATTGCACAGCCACCGTGGGGCGGTGCGCCATATTTGAACGCCTTGACCATGCCACCAAAGCGCTTGTCCACTTCGCTGTTCGGGTAGCCCGCCAGTTCAAAGGCCTTGTACATGATCTCGGGCTTGTGGTTGCGGATACCACCCGAAATCAGCTCGTAGCCGTTGCAGGCAAGGTCATATTGATAGGCGTAAACGCTGAGCGGATCGCCTTGCAGCGCCTCCATCCCGCCTTGCGGCATGGAGAAGGGGTTGTGGCTGAAGTCGATTTTACCGTCGTCGGTTTTCTCATACATCGGGAAATCGACGATCCATGCGAAACGGAAGGAATTTTCCTCGATCAGGCCCAGTTCGCGGCCGATTTCATTGCGGGCGCGGCCAGCGATGGCCTCGAACTGCTCGGGCTTGCCGCCAAGGAAGAAGGCCGCGTCGCCAAGGCCAAGGCCAAGCTGCTGGCGGATGGCTTCGGTGCGTTCCGGGCCGATGTTCTTGGCGAGGGGGCCTGCGGCTTCCAAAACGCTCTCAGCGATAAGAGTGTCCTTGTAGACCAGAAATCCAGCATCGTTAAAAAACTCTGATGCAAGTTCACGCCCCAAATCAGTGAGATACCCATTTTCAGTGTAGCTGAAATCCTTTGCTTTCGCTCGCTCCACACCAACGCTTCTAGCAATGATTTCTTTGCCGGGTCGCGTTCTGCCATAGGCGGCGACCATTTTAAGGAGATTATTCTCCACTTTGCCGTCGAGCTTTCGGATTAGGTCAGCTTGGAAGGCCTCGATCGAGGCTTTCATTTCAGCTTTCCTATCATCGCCATCCTCGGCCTCGCGCCAGAAGATATACCCCATTCCCGGCAGGCCCTGCTGCTGCGCAAAGGCGTTCATGCGGTCGCAGAACTTGCGGCTGCCGCCTTTGGGGGCGGGGATGGCGCGGATTTGGGTGCCTTCTTGTTCCAGCAGTTTGGCGAAGACGGCGAAACCGGAGTCGCGGAAATGCTCGGAGACCACCTGCATCTTGATCGGGTTGCGCAGATCGGGCTTGTCTGAGCCATACCACAGCAGGCTGTCGCGATAGGCGATGCGCGGCCAATCGGTGGCGGTTTTGCAATCGGGGCGGAACTTCTCGAACAACCCTTGGATCACCGGCTGCACGGCGGCGAAGATGTCTTCCTGCTCGACAAAGGACATCTCGACATCCAGCTGATAGAAATCAGTGGGCGAGCGGTCGGCGCGCGGGTCTTCATCGCGGAAGCAGGGCGCGATCTGGAAGTAGCGGTCGAAACCGGCCACCATGATCAGCTGCTTGAACTGCTGCGGCGCTTGCGGCAGGGCGTAGAACTTGCCCGGATGCAGGCGCGACGGCACGAGGAAGTCGCGCGCGCCTTCGGGGCTGGAGGCGGTGATGATCGGGGTCTGGAATTCGTTGAAGCCCTGATCCCACATGGCATTGCGCAGATGGCGCACCACGTTGGAACGCAGCATCATGTTGTTGTGCAGCTTTTCGCGGCGCAGGTCGAGGAAGCGATAGGTGAGGCGGGTTTCCTCGGGGTAATCGACCTCGCCAAAGACCGGCATCGGCAGTTCGGCGGCCTCGCCCAGCACGCGCATGCCCTTGATATAGACCTCGATCTCGCCCGTCGGCAGTTTCGGGTTCACAAGGCTGGCGTCGCGGGCCTTCACGAGGCCATCAATGCTGATGACCCATTCGGCGCGGACCTTTTCAATCTCGGCAAAGGCCGGGCTGTCGCTGTCGGCCAGCACCTGCGTGATGCCGTAATGGTCGCGCAGGTCGATGAACAGCACGCCGCCATGATCGCGCACGCGATGGACCCAACCCGACAGGCGCACATTTTGCCCGACGTGATCCTTGTTGAGTTGCGCACAAGTATGGCTGCGATAGGCGTGCATCACGCTCCCCTTTCCGAGGCTTTGGTCCTGACGTGCCGATACACACCGCGCGCCGGGCCAAGTCAACCCCGCCGGGATAGGGCGCGGGCGCTTCGCCATCGGCTTGGGGTGATTTTTGTCCGGTCAACCCACCCAGACGGCCGGGATCAGCCCGCGCAGGGCATTTCCAACCCAAAGCTGCACCCGGGGCAAGTCCTGCGGCCAAAGCATCTCTTCCTGGCAAGCCAGTTCGGCCCGCAGCACCCCGGGCAGCACCCCGCAAGCCAGAGGGGGCGTGCGCAGTCCCTGCCCCCGGTCAAAGAAGATATTCGTGATCGTGCCTTCGCAGACCTCGCCGCGTTCGTTGAGGAAGATCAGTTCATCCACCCCGCCGGGAAGGGCGGCGCGGGCCGCATCATAAAGCGCGCGGCGGGTCGATTTCACCCGCAGCCAGGGGTCGCCTGACCACAGCCGCTGATCGGCCAGCCCCAGCCGCCATTGCGCCGCGGCGGGTGGCAAGGGGGCTTCCGTCACCGACAGGGCACCATCTGCCCCCAATGTGGCCCGCAGCCGGGCCGGGCCTTCGGGCCGGGGCAAGGCTGATTGCAGCGCGCCGGGGACATAGGGAAATCCCAGTTGGGCGGCAGAGCGCGCAAGCCGCGCCTCATGCCCGGCCAGACGCGGGCAGCACGCGCCATCCCACAGGATCGTTTCGATCAGCGCCACATCCATCAGCGCACCAGCGCCGCCGCATAGCGCGCCTTCCAATGCGCCTCGTCCCATTCGCCCTGGGCGGTGCTGTCATGCACCACGCCGCCGCCCACATTCAGCACCGCCCGATCCGGCCAGACCGACAGCGTGCGGATCGCGACGTTGAAGGCGCTGGCCCCATCCGGTGCCATCCAGCCGATGGCCCCGCAATAGACCCCGCGCGGAAAGGGTTCGACTTCGCGAATGATCTGCATGGCACGGATCTTGGGTGCCCCGGTGATCGACCCGCAAGGAAACAGCGCAGGCATCAACCGGGCCAGAGCGGGCGGTTCCACCAATTGCCCGACCACGCGCGATGACATCTGATGCACGGTGGCAAAGGCCTCGACCGCGAAAAGTTCGGGCACTTTCACCGATCCGATGGCAGACAGGCGCGATATGTCATTGCGCAGCAGATCGACGATCATCAGGTTTTCCGCCCGGCCCTTTTCACTGTGATAAAGCGCCTGGGCCAGCGCCGCATCTTCCTCGGGGTCGGCACCGCGTGGGGCGGTGCCCTTCATCGGGCGGCTTTCGATCCGGCCTGCCGGGGTGGTGGAAAAGAACAGCTCCGGGCTGCGCGACACGATCACCGGCCCGGTGCCCAGATCCAGATAGGCCCCATACCCCACGGCCTGCCGGGCCCGCAGCGCACCATAAAGCGCCAGCGGATCGCCCGTCACCCGGGTTGCCATCGGGAAGGTCAGGTTGATCTGATAGCAGTCACCCGCCGCGACATAATCCGCGACCCGATCAAAGGCCGCGCCATATTCGGCACGGCTGATCATGGGGTCGAGGGCGGCCAGATGGGCATCGCGCGGCAGGTCCGCCAGCAGGGCGTCCGCCGGTTCGGGCGCATCGTAAACGCCAAAGGCCAGCAACGGATGGTCGCGCCCCTCCGGCATCAGCGCGGCCAGCTTGGGCTCCAGCGCATAGCCGGCCTCATAGCTGACATAGCCCGCGACCCAGGCCCCGGCCCCACGTTCGGCATCCAGCCGCGCCAAGGCAGGGGCCAGTTCGGAGGGATCATGCGCAACGACAAGATCGCGCGGGGCGCGAAAGCAGACGGGGCGCCGCTCTGGGCCGTGTTCCAGCAGGATCAACGCATCGCTCCCTTCTGCCAAGTGTCGTGGGGTCCATCTAGCACCGCCCCCTGCCCCCGACCAGTCATGGTTCCGGCAAAGGGTTCGTTGACCTTTAGACGCAGCCTGCCCACACTGCCCCGGCAAATGCGGCCAGACAGGGAATGAATGTGACCTATCTCTTGTTCAAGGCCATGCTGTCCGGGGCTCTGATTGCCATCGCGTCGGAAGTGGCCCGGCACTGGCCGGGGTTCGGTGCGTTGATTGCCTCGCTGCCGCTGATTTCCCTGCTGGGGATGATCTGGCTTTGGCGCGACACCGCAGATATCGAACGGCTGGCTGATCACACGCAGGCAACCCTGTGGTTCATCGCCCCGTCCGTGCCGATGTTCGTGCTGATGCCCTGGCTCTGGCGTGCGGGCGTTTCGTTCTGGGCCGGGCTTGGCATCGGGTGCATTCTGACCGTGATGCTCTATCTACTGATGATCTGGGGGGCCAGCCGGATGGGGATACGCCTGTGATCCGCGCAAATGGAAAGCATTCACCCTTGCGCCCCGGCCTGCGCTGACTATAACCCCCGACAATTTGCGCAATGCTCAGAATCCTGTCCTCCGGCCCGAAGGGGCGCGGCGGACCTCATACGGGGGCCACCATGCCGAAAAGAACCGATATCTCCTCGATCATGATCATCGGTGCAGGCCCCATTGTGATCGGGCAGGCCTGCGAGTTCGACTATTCCGGCGCACAGGCCTGCAAGGCGCTGCGCGAGGAAGGGTATCGGGTCATCCTCGTGAACTCCAACCCCGCCACGATCATGACCGATCCGGGCCTGGCCGATGCCACCTATATCGAACCGATCACGCCGGAAGTGGTGGCCAAGATCATCGAGAAGGAACGCCCCGACGCGATCCTGCCCACCATGGGCGGCCAGACCGGGCTGAACACCACGCTGGCGCTGGATGACATGGGCGTGCTGGAAAAATTCAACGTCAAGCTGATCGGCGCCAACCGGCAGGCCATCGAGATGGCCGAAGACCGCAAGCTGTTCCGCGAGGCGATGGACCGGCTGGGGCTGGAAAACCCCAAGGCCACGATCATCGCGGCCCCCAAGGTGAACGGCAAATACGATGTGGCTGCGGGTGTGGCCGAGGCGATGAAGGCGCTGGATTATGTCGGCCTGCCCGCGATCATCCGCCCCGCCTTTACCCTTGGCGGCACCGGTGGCGGTGTAGCCTATAACCGCGATGATTATGAGGCCATCGTGAAAAGCGGCCTTGAGGCCAGCCCTGTGGCGCAGGTTCTGGTCGATGAATCGCTGCTGGGCTGGAAAGAATATGAAATGGAGGTGGTGCGCGACCGCAAGGACAACGCCATCATCGTCTGTTCAATCGAAAACATTGATCCGATGGGCGTGCATACCGGCGATTCGATCACCGTCGCCCCGGCGCTGACCCTGACCGACAAGGAATATCAGATCATGCGCAACGGCTCGATCGCCGTTTTGCGCGAGATCGGCGTGGAAACCGGCGGGTCGAACGTGCAATGGGCGATCAACCCGGCCGATGGCCGTATGGTGGTGATCGAGATGAACCCGCGCGTGTCGCGCTCCTCGGCGCTGGCGTCGAAGGCGACCGGCTTCCCGATTGCGAAAATCGCCGCCAAACTGGCTGTGGGTTACACGCTGGACGAGCTGGATAACGACATCACCAAGGTCACACCCGCGTCGTTTGAACCGTCAATCGACTATGTGGTGACCAAGATCCCGCGGTTCGCTTTTGAAAAATTCCCCGGTTCGGAAAACAACCTGACCACCGCGATGAAATCGGTGGGCGAGGTGATGGCGATTGGCCGCACCATTCATGAGTCCCTGCAAAAGGCGTTGGCCAGCTTGGAAACCGGGCTGTCGGGCTTTGACGAATTCGCTATTCCGGGCGCGCCGGACAAGGCCTCGATCTTCAAGGCGCTTGGGCAACAAACGCCCGACCGTCTGCGCGTGATCGCGCAAGCCATGCGCCATGGTTTGACGAATGACGAAATCCAGCAAGTGACCTCGTTTGATCCGTGGTTCCTGGCCCGCATCCGCGAAATCATGGATATGGAAGCAGAAATCCGCGCCAAAGGCCTGCCGGTGACCGAAGACGGCCTGCGCCGGGTCAAGATGATGGGCTTTACCGATGCGCGTCTGGCCAAGCTCACGGGCCGGGATGAGGGGCAGGTGCGCCGCGCCCGTCGCAATCTGGGCGTGAAGGCGGTGTTCAAGCGCATCGACACCTGCGCCGCAGAGTTTGAGGCCCAGACGCCCTATATGTATTCCACCTATGAGGCCCCCGCGATGGGCGATGTGGAATGCGAAAGCCGCCCGTCGAATGCCAAGAAGGTGGTCATCCTCGGCGGTGGCCCGAACCGGATCGGCCAAGGCATCGAGTTCGATTATTGCTGCTGCCATGCCTGCTTTGCGCTGACCGCGCAGGGCTATGAGACCATCATGGTCAACTGCAACCCCGAGACGGTGTCGACCGATTACGACACCTCGGACCGCCTGTATTTCGAGCCGCTGACGCTGGAACATGTGCTGGAAATCCTTCGGGTGGAGCAGGAGAACGGCACGCTGCATGGGGTGATCGTGCAGTTCGGCGGGCAAACGCCGCTGAAGCTGGCCAATGCGCTGCATGAGGAAGGCATTCCGATCCTCGGCACTACGCCGGATGCGATTGATCTGGCCGAAGACCGCGAGCGGTTCCAGCAATTGCTGAACGATCTGGGCCTGAAACAGCCGGTCAATGGCACGGCGCGGAGCCGCGACGAAGCCTTTGCCGTGGCCAAGGCCGTGGGCTATCCGCTGGTGATCCGCCCCAGCTTCGTGCTGGGCGGCCGCGCGATGGAGATCGTGCGCAGCGATGAGCAGCTGGAGCGTTACATCGCCACCGCCGTGCAGGTTTCGGGCGATACGCCGGTGCTGCTGGACAGCTATCTCTCGGGCGCCATCGAGGTGGATGTGGATGCGCTCTGCGATGGCGAGAACGTGCATGTCGCAGGCATCATGGAGCATATCGAAGAGGCGGGCGTCCATTCGGGCGATTCTGCCTGCTGCCTGCCGCCGCATTCGCTGAGCGCGGAAACGGTTGAAGAGTTGAAGCGCCAGACGGTGCTGATGGCCCGCGCGCTGAATGTTGTCGGCCTGATGAACGTGCAATTCGCCATCAAGGATGGCGTGATTTACGTGCTTGAGGTGAACCCGCGCGCCAGCCGCACCGTGCCCTTTGTGGCCAAGGCGACCGATAGCGCGATTGCATCCATCGCGGCGCGCCTGATGGCGGGGGAACCCCTGTCGAACTTCCCCGAACGCGCGCCCTATGCGGCAGGTGTCGGCCCCGATACCGTGCTGCCGCTGGCCGATGCGATGACGCTGGCCAACCCGATCACCCCGTGGTTCAGCGTGAAAGAGGCCGTGCTGCCCTTCGCCCGCTTCCCCGGTGTTGACCCGCTGCTCGGCCCGGAAATGCGTTCGACCGGCGAGGTGATGGGCTGGGATCGCACCTTCGCGCTGGCCTTCCTCAAGGCACAGATGGGCGCAGGCATGCAATTGCCCGAAGGAGGCAAGGTCTTTTTGTCAGTCAAGGACATGGACAAGACCGCCGCATTGGCCGATGCCGCCCGCGACCTGATCGCTCTTGGGTTTGAAATCGTGGCGACACGGGGCACGGCAGGCTGGCTGACCGGGCTGGGCATTGCGGCACGCACCGTGAACAAGGTCTATGAAGGCCGCCCCAATATCGTGGATGCGTTGAAGAACACCGAAATCGCACTGGTGATGAACACGACCGAGGGCAATCAGGCCATCAATGACAGCCGCGACATCCGGCGGGTGGCGCTGATGGACAAGATCCCCTATTTCACCACCGCCGCCGCCAGCATCGCCGCCGTTGCCGCCATGAAGGCCCGCAGCGAAGGATATGGCGTGCGCACGCTGCAGGGCTGACGGAAAGAGGGGGCCGACGATGCGGCGGCCCTTCCTGAGCGCGCCCGCAAAAGCCCGCAGGGCACATTCCCTTCATCACCGGGGCATGGCATAAGGCGGCCATGGCCCGGCTGATCTGTCTGAACAAACCCTATGATGTGATGTGCCAGTTCTCGGGCGATGGCACGCGCGCGACGCTGGCCGATCTGGTGCCGGTGCCGGGGGTCTATCCGGCAGGGCGGCTGGATCGCGACAGCGAAGGGCTGGTGCTGCTGACCGATGACGGCAGGTTGCAAGCCCGGATCAGCGACCCGGCCCACAAGATGGAAAAGACCTATCTGGCGCAGGTCGAGGGCCTGCCAGATGCAGCGGCGCTGGAGGCCCTGTGCCGGGGCGTCGTGCTGAACGATGGCCCAACCCTGCCCGCCCGGGCGCGCGCGATTGATCCGCCCGCATGGCTTTGGCCACGCATCCCGCCGATCCGGGTGCGGCAGAGCGTCCCCGATTGCTGGATCGAACTGACCCTGCGCGAAGGCCGCAACCGCCAGGTGCGCCGGATGACAGCCGCGATTGGCCATCCCACGCTGCGGCTGATCCGCTGGCGGGTGGGCGACTGGACACTGGAAGGGCTGGCACCGGGCGAATGGCGGGAACTGGCTGTCGCCTCCCCTGCCCCGAAAGGACCAAGGCATGACCGAAGCCGACCGCCTTATCGCCGCGCTTGACCTGGCCCCGCATCCCGAAGGCGGCTGGTATCGGCAAACCTGGGTCGACACGACCAGCGCCGGGCGACCCCATGGCACGGCCATCCTGTTTCTGCTGAAAGCGGGCGAGTGCAGCCATTGGCACCGGGTGGATGCGGTGGAAATCTGGCTCTGGCATGCGGGGGCACCACTGCACCTGTCCACCGCCGCCGGAGACGAAGGCCCGGCAGAGGATCGGGTTCTGGGCCCTGCCGTGCTGCAAGGGGAAATGCCCCAGCTGATCGTGCCCGAGGGGCACTGGCAGGCGGCGCGCAGTCTGGGCGACTGGACACTGGTTTCCTGCACCGTCTCGCCTGGGTTTCACTTTGACGGCTTCACCCTTGCCCCGCCGGGATTTGACATTCCGCGCTGAAATGCCCGGCTCCGCTGAATTGTCCCGGTGACAAGATCGCCATGGCCCCCGGCCTGCCGAAGGATTAGGCATTGGCCATGATGACCCAGACCAAAGATTCCCCGCAAGGATTTGCCTTTGCCCTGTCGGCCTATGTGCTGTGGGGCTTTCTGCCGCTCTACATGAAGGCGCTGGCCGATGTGCCTGCCGCCGAAGTGATTGCCCATCGGGTGATCTGGTCGGTGCCGGTGGCAGGGCTGTTGCTGGTCTGGCTGGGCCGGACCGCCGATTTCTGGGCCGCCCTGCGCAATCCGCGCATGCTGGGCATGGGGGTAGTGACGGCGGGGCTGATCTCGCTCAATTGGGGGATCTATGTCTGGTCGATCCAGAACGGCCATGCGCTGGATGCAGCACTTGGCTATTACATCAACCCGCTTGTCACCGTGCTGGTGGGTGCGGGCCTGCTGGGCGAGCGGCTGAACCGCGCGCAGATGGCGGCCCTGGTGCTGGCGGCGGCGGCAGTCGGGGTGCTGACATGGGATGCGGGGCGGCTGCCCGTGCTGGCGCTTGGCATGACGGCGACCTGGGCGGCCTATGCCTATGCGAAAAAGCAGCTGCCCATCGGCCCCAATCAGGGTTTCATGCTGGAGGTGACGCTGCTCTTGCCGCTGGCATTGGGCTATGCGGGCTGGCTGGCCGCCAAGGGGGAAAGCCATTTCCTGAACGGAATCGCCTTTTATGACTGGATGCTGCCCGCGGCCGGGGTGGTGACGGCGGTGCCGCTGATCCTTTATGCCAATGGGGCCAAGCTGCTGCGGCTGTCCACCATCGGCATCCTGCAATATGTCTCACCCACGCTGATCTTTCTGGTCGCCGTGCTGGTCTTTGGCGAACCCTTCGGCTGGGCGCGGATGATCGCCTTTCCGATGATCTGGGCGGCGCTGGCGATCTATTCCCTTGGCATGTTGCGCGCGGCACGGGCGTAAGGGCGCTCGCGCGCCCCTCCTGGGCCAAGATAGAGGTGGTGTCAGTCAGGCCGGCTGATCTGTCCGCCACCGACAAGGGCCGGAACGCCGGTCGTGCCGGGCCCCGAAGTTGGCAGGCCCCGCGCGACACGCACGGCCAGATGGGCGAAGGCCTGCGCCTCCAGCATATCGCCATTCAGGCCCACCGCCTCGACCGGATCGACCGGGCAGGCGAAAAGGTCAGACAGATGGGCCATCAGCGTGGCATTCAGCCGCCCGCCCCCCGTCACCAGCAGGCGCGTGATCGGCCGGGGAAAATGGTCGGCCCCGCGCGCCACAGCCATGGCGGCGGCCTTGGTCAATGTGGCCGCGGCATCGGCATCCGAGAGCGAGGCAACGGCTTCGATCAGGCCATGAAAATCGTTGCGATCCAGAGATTTGGGCGGCATACGGAAGAAATAGGGGTGATTGAGGAAGGCCTGCAGGATCGCGTCATCCGCCGTGCCGCTGGCCGCCAGCGCCCCGTTCTCATCATGATCCAGCCCGCGCCGGGCGCGCAGCAGATCATTGACGGGGGCATTGGCGGGGCCAGTATCAAAGGCAAGGCAGGCGCCCTCGGCTTCCGGGCCTGAACAGCGGGGATCAACCCATGTCAGGTTGCCCACCCCGCCCAGATTGAGGAAGGCCAGCGGTTCACCCGCCCCGATATGACGGGCCAGCGCGAAATGGAAGAAGGGCGCAAGCGGAGCCCCCTGCCCGCCCAGGGCCACATCAGCCGCGCGGAAATCCCAGACCACCGGCAGACCCAGAACCTGCGCCAGCACTGCACCATCCCCTGCCTGATGGGTGCCGCGCCCGCGCGGATCATGGGCCAGGGTCTGGCCATGAAACCCGGCAATCTGCGCGCCGGAAAAGCGCGACATCACCTCGGCATGGGCGGTTTCCACCAGCTCTGCGGCAGCCATCACGCCCGGATCGCCGGGCCAGCCGCCCAAAGCGGTGCGCAGGATGGCCCGCTCGGCCTCGGAATAGGGGCGATAGGCGGTATCGCCGAATTCCTGAATGGTTTCGCCATCGGTCAGCACCAGCGCCGCATCCACACCGTCCAGCGATGTGCCCGACATAGTGCCCAATGCCCAGACTGCTTCGGCCTTCAACATGGCTTCCCCTTGTGACGCTGGCCCGATATACCCGGGCTCGCGTCATAGAACACGAGAGACCGATGACCTACCACCCGAAATCCGATTTCATGCGCGTGATGATGGAGCGCGGCTATCTGGCCGATTGCACCGATTATCAGGCGCTCGACGAGGCTTTGGTCAAGGGGATCGTGCCCGCCTATATCGGCTATGACGCCACGGCGGCGTCCTTGCATGTGGGGCATCTGCTCAACATCATGATGCTGCGCTGGCTGCAAAAGACCGGGCACAAGCCGATCACGCTGATGGGCGGCGGCACCACCAAGGTGGGCGACCCGTCCTTCCGTGCCGATGAACGCCCGCTGCTGACACCCGAAAAGATCGACGAGAACATCGCCGGCATGAAGCAGGTCTTTGGCCGTTACCTTTCGTATGGCGAGGGTGCGACCGATGCCATCATGCTCAACAATGCCGAATGGCTGGACAGCCTGAATTACCTCGATTTCCTGCGCGATATCGGGCGGCATTTCAGCGTGAACCGCATGCTCTCGTTTGAATCGGTGAAATCGCGGCTGGATCGCGAACAATCGCTCAGCTTCCTCGAATTCAACTACATGATCCTGCAAGCCTATGATTTTCTGGAGCTGAACCGCCGTTACGGGTGCCTGCTGCAGATGGGCGGCAGCGATCAATGGGGCAATATCGTCAACGGGATCGATCTCACCCGCCGCGTGCTGGACCGTGAGATTTACGGCCTCACCTCGCCGCTGCTGACCACCAGCGACGGCAAGAAGATGGGCAAATCGGCCTCGGGCGCGGTCTGGCTGAATGGCGCGATGCTGAGCCCGTATGAATTCTGGCAATTCTGGCGCAACACCACCGATGCCGATGTGGGCCGCTTCCTGAAACTCTACACCGATCTGCCGGTGGAGGAATGCGAACGTCTGGGCGCGCTGGCGGGATCGGAGATCAACGCGGCCAAGATCATCCTGGCCAATGAGGTGACGGCGCTGCTTCACGGAGCCGAGGCCGCACAGGCCGCCGAAGCCACGGCGCGCGAAGTGTTCGAAAAAGGCGGCGTGGGGGCCGATCTGCCAACCGTTACGTTGAACGTGGCCGATCTGGTGGATGGCATCACCGTGGCGCAGCTGTTTGTCCGCGCAGGGCTTGCACCGTCAGGCAAGGAGGCCAAGCGGCTGGTGGCCGAAGGCGGCGCACGGGTGAACGATGATCCGGTGCTGGATGCGGGGCACAAGCTGCATGCGGCGGATCTGGCCGAACCGGTGAAGCTGACGGCAGGGAAGAAACGCCACGCCCTGGTGGTTCTGGGCTGACCTGCCCGAGGCACAGATGGAACAGGGGGCCGCAATGCGGCCCCCTTTTTTCTGTCAGAACAGAACGATGTGATCGCCCATCACCAGATCGGCGGCGGAAATGTCTTCCAGCACGATACGGGTTCCGGCGTAACGGATGGCTGCGCCGCCCTCGACATCCACCACCGAGACCTCGGCGGCATCAATGCGGATCGTGTCGGCATCCAGATCGAAATCGGTGATGACGTCATTGCCCTCGGCCGCAGCGAAGACGAAGGTATCGTTACCAGCGCCACCCGTCATGGTATCGCGCCCTGCTGCGCCAAAGAGCTGGTCGTTGCCGGCACCGCCATCCAGAACGTCATCGCCTGCTTCGCCATACAGCTTGTCGCGCCCCAGACCACCCAGAACGGTGTCATGGCCGGTGCCGCCGCGCAGGATGTCATTGCCATTCGCGCCTTTTGCAAGCCCCAGAAGATCGTTGCCCGACCCACCAAGCGCCACGTCGTTGCCACGGCTGTCATAGATCGTATCATTGCCGAGATCGCCAACAATGCGATCTTTCCCGAGGCCACCGGTCGCCTCATCATTACCGCCGCGCAGGTTCAGCGTGACCGCAGCCCTGGTATGGAATCCCGACGTATTTGAAAGGTTGTAAACATCCGCCCCCGTGGTGCCCTGGATCGTCCAGTTCTGATTGGCAAAGTAGGTCAGCAGGGCGCGCCCATCCGAGAAAACAGCAGCATTCGTGGCGACATCCACATTCAGGCCCGTGATGCTGGCCAGAACCTGGTCTACATCGGCCGCGCGGATCTTGACCGAAGTGATGACACCTGTGCTGAAGCCGACCAACAGCGAGTCAAACGTGTTCGCATTCAGCCCGGTGCCGCCAAACGCAAAGCGCACATCATCATTGCCAGCCAGAACCTGGGTCGGGCTGTTGCGCGTGACGATCACGCCATCGGCATAAAGTTCATTGAGCAGGGGAACAAAGTTGGCAAGAGACGAAACGCCGGAAAGAACTGGCATGGAAACCTCCATCTGTGGAAAACCTTGCGGCAGTTAAAGCCAGCGCAGCAATACGGTCAAAGAAAAAGGTGCGGCCTTGTCAGGCCGCACCCAAAATACACGCCAGGGCTGCAGCCCTTAGTCCGCCACTGTCACCTTGACCATGCGATCAGGGCCAGCCACTTCGCCATTGCCGCCCTGCCCGCGCTTGATCGCGTCCACGACATCCATCCCCTCGACCACACGACCGACGACGGTATATTGGCCGTCCAGATGCGGGGCCGGGGCGAACATGATGAAGAACTGGCTGTTGGCCGAGTTCGGGTCCATCGACCGCGCCATGCCGACCACGCCGCGATCAAAGGTCAGATCCGAAAATTCGGCGGCCAGATCGGGTTTGGAAGACCCACCCATGCCTGCCTGCGGGCTGCCTCCCGCCTTGCCGAATTCCACATCGCCAGTCTGCGCCATGAAACCGTCGATCACGCGGTGGAACACCACATCATCATAGGCGCCTTCCTTGGCCAGCGCCACGATCTGCGCCACATGATTGGGGGCAACGTGATCGGCCATGTCGATCACGATGGTGCCCTTGGCCTCGCCATCGACCTCGATCACCAGATTGGGACCGGGGCCATACTCGGCCAGCGCGGGCGAGGCGAGCAGGGCCAGAACAGCGAGGATCTTACGCGACATCGGCAGCCACCCGCACGGTGATCATGCGGTCCGGGTTCGCCGGGGGCTCGCCGCGCATGATCTTGTCCACATGTTCCATCCCCGAAATGACACGGCCATAGACCGTGTACTGACCGTTCAGGAAATGGTTGTCCTTGAAGTTGATGAAGAACTGGCTGTTGGCTGAATTCGGGTTCTGCGACCGCGCAGCGCCCAGCGTGCCCCGGTCATGCGGCAGTTTGGAAAATTCGGCCGGCAGGTCCGGCAGGTCCGACCCGCCGGTGCCCGAACGGCGGGCATTGTAGGACGGGCTTTCCATATTGCCATGTTCCACGTCGCCGGTCTGGGCCATGAACCCCTCGATCACGCGGTGGAAGGCCACGTTGTCGTATTTTCCGGCGCGGGCCAGTTCTTTCATGCGTTCGCTGTGCTTGGGTGCCACATCTGGCAGAAGCGCAATCACCACTTCGCCGTCTTTCAGCATCATGATGATGGTGTTTTCGGGGTCTTTGATCTCGGCCATCCGGTCGGTCTCCTGTTTTGCTGGGCGCAAGGTAATGGCCCCTGCGCGCAAGGGGAAGGGCAAACCCGCGTGATCCTGTTGACGCGGGCCCATGATCGGCGGAAACAGGGGCAACCGATTTGCGAGGAGGCTGTCATGGCTTGGAAGACGCTGGATGAGATCGACCTGAACGGCAAGACCGTGCTGGTACGGGTGGATATCAACGTGCCGATGGAAAATGGCGTGGTCACCGATGCAACACGGATCGAAAAGATCGTGCCGACGGTGAAGGATATTCAGGCCAAGGGTGGCAAGGTGGTGTTGCTTGCCCATTATGACCGGCCCAAGGGCAAGGTGGTGCCGGAAATGAGCCTGGCCCATGTGCAGGGCGCGCTGGCGGCGGCCCTGGGCGGCAAGGTGGTGTTTGGCTCCGATTGCGTGGGCGATGTGGCCAAGGCCGCGATCAAGGGCGCGGGCCCCGGCGATGTGGTGCTGCTGGAAAACACCCGGTTCCACGCGGGTGAGGAAAAGAACGCCCCCGAGCTGGCTGCGGCCATGGCCGAGCTGGGGGATGTGTATGTGAACGACGCCTTCTCGGCGGCGCATCGTGCCCATGCCTCGACCGCCGGTCTGGCGCATCTGCTGCCTGCCGCTGCGGGGCGGTTGATGGAAGCGGAACTGCGCGCGCTGGAGGCCGCTTTGGGCGCACCCGAACGCCCGGTGGTGGCGGTGGTGGGCGGGGCCAAGGTGTCCACCAAGCTGGATCTGCTGGGGAACCTTGTCAGCAAGGTCGATCATCTGGTGATCGGCGGCGGCATGGCCAATACTTTCCTTGTGGCGCAAGGGGTTGAGGTCGGCAAATCGCTGGCCGAGCGCGATATGGCCGACACTGCGCGCGAGATCATGGGCAAGGCGCAGGCGGCGGGTTGCACCATCCATCTGCCGGTGGATGTGGTGGTGGCGCGCGAGTTCAAGGCGAATGCCGCGAATGAATGCGTGCCGACCGCAGATTGCCCCGCCGATGCGATGATCCTGGATGCAGGCCCGGCCACAGTGGCGGCGCTGGAGCAGGTCTTTGCCACTGCGAAAACCCTGATCTGGAACGGCCCGCTGGGCGCCTTTGAAATCGAGCCGTTTGATGCGGCCACCAATGCAGCGGCGCGGGCCGTGGCGGGGCTGACCCGGGCGGGCAAGCTGATTTCGGTCGCGGGCGGGGGCGACACTGTCGCGGCGCTGAACAAGGCCGGGGCGGCTGCCGATTTCAGCTTCATCTCCACCGCAGGCGGGGCTTTTCTTGAATGGATGGAGGGCAAGGACCTGCCCGGCGTCAGCGCGCTTGGGTGATTCCACCCGGGCGAGGTTGGCCCCCGCCCGTGCCTGCCAGCACTCCAGCGTTTCAATGAAAAAGCCCGCATCCTTGGATGCGGGCTTTTTGCTATCAACAACAGACAGTTTCAGAGAATTTCAATTTGCGCCTGTTCAAAGGTCCGCAGACGGTTTGCAATCTCCGCGAAGTTCGCCTCTGTCAGGTCCTCGATCGTCGCCGTCGTACTTGCTGTGAAATCCGTGAAGCTTTCTATGCGCACCGATGTCGTGCTGCTCAACCGGATGACAAGATCGCCATCCACAATTCTCCCCCGCTGCTGAAGCAGATCAAGGGCACCCTCTACCCCCTGCCAATAGGCATCCGACAGAACAATCGTGTCGTCGCTGGTCAGATCGGCAATCCTGTCACGGCCATGGCTGCCTGCAAAGGCAAAGGCATCGGCACCCAAGCCCCCGCGCAGGCGATCATTGCCGCCCTGCCCATACATGACGTCAGCACCGGCACCGCCCTGCAGGAGATCTTTTCCTGTACCACCGATGAGGGTGTCGTTGCCGACATCCCCCAAAAGGTTATCAGCACCAGCGCCGCCGTTCAGACGGTCATTCCCGACCCAGCCATGCAGCCGGTCAGAGCTTGACCCGCCATCGATGGTGTCATTGCCAAACCGATCAAGGATCGATTTGCGGAACAGACGGCTTTCCAGCGCTGCAACCAGATCATCGACGCTGTCAACGAATTCAACGGTGATGCGGTTTGCGCCATTCGTCAGCACAACCGTGTCGCCCACCACACGGGCAAAATCATCGATCACATCGGCAGCCGTCTCTTTGCCCTGCCAATAGATGTCGTCGAGCACGATGGAATCGAAAATCGAGAAGTTCTTGACCACGTCCCGGCCATGCCCCGCGTCGAAAACGAAAACATCCTCGCCCTCGCCGCCGTCACCATTACCGCCGGAAAGCTCGTCATCGTCGGTTCCGCCATTCAGCAGGTCGTTTCGCAGACCGCCCTGCAGCGTGTCGTTCCCGGCACCGCCCAGCAAGGTATCCGATCCCTGATTGCCTTGCATGAAGTCATTGCCGGCCCCGCCGATCACCCGGTCGTTGCCATTTCCGCCAGACAGCTCGTCATTGCCGGTGCCGCCATCCAGCGTATCGTTGCCTTTGAGCCCGTTCAGCGTATCATTGCCGCCGAACCCCAGCAGGTGATCCCTGAAATGGTCGGTCCCGGTCATGCTGTCATTCCCGGCAAACACCGCCGACAGGAAATCCTCGACCGTCGTGCCGCGCAGGTTGGAAAAAAGCGTGGATGCCGATAACGACAGGCCAGTCACCCGGAAAATCGGCGCGCCATTGACCTGGAAGGCAAAGCCCGTCACCGTGCCTGTGGCGCTGCTTCCGGTCACGCTGTAATTGCCGTCAAACGAAACGGTATTGCCACCCATAAGGAACGCGAACACATCGCTTGGGTCATCCCGGTTGATATAGCCGAATTCCCGTTCGAGATAGCTCGACAGGTTCAGCCCCTTCTTGATGTTCGCCGTCGTTGTCAGCCGCGCAATCGCATCCATCCTCAACTGCTCATGACTGCGCGCACGCAGCCAGTGAAACTCGCCCCTGATTTACTCATATTTGAGCTAAATTCGCGGTCAAGCTGATTGATGCAAACGGCGTTAATCCCTCGGCTGACCGGCAACAATCTTCCGATAATCAGCAGGTTGCCAACGCAGCAGGAACAATTCTCCGCCTGCGCGCCCGCACCGCGAATCTGCCCGCCCCCCCACACACGGCAGAAATCTGCCATGCGCGGCAGGTCGTTAACGCTAACAGCGTTGCGCGCGCGGCGGGGCTTCACTATCGGCTGGCACAGGGCCGGACGGCCGCCATTTCCAACCCGAAGGAGCATTTGAAGATGCGGGCCACCAAGCAGGTGCAGAAGATCCTGAGCTATTACGAAGGCGAAAACGCCGGGGTGAAGGGCAACCTTTGCCGCATGCTGATGGAAGGCAAGCTGGGTGGCACCGGCAAGATGATCATCCTCCCGGTCGATCAGGGCTTTGAGCACGGCCCGGCGCGCAGCTTTGCGCCCAATCCGGCGGGCTATGACCCGCATTACCACTATCAGCTGGCGATTGATGCAGGGCTTTCGGCCTATGCCGCGCCGCTGGGGCCGCTGGAGGCAGGGGCTGACACCTTCGCGGGCCAGATCCCGACGATCCTGAAGGTGAACAGCGCCAACAGCCTGATGTCGGACACGGCAGGCAAGAACCAGGCGGTGACGGCAAGCGTGGACGATGCGCTGCGTCTGGGCTGCGCCGCCATCGGCTTCACCATCTATCCGGGCTCGGACATGGCTTTGGACATGTTCGAAGAGATCGTCGAGATGCGCAAGGAAGCGGCTTCCAAGGGTATCGCCACCGTGATTTGGTCCTATCCGCGCGGCGAGGCGGTGACCAAGGATGGCGAGACGGCGGTGGATGTGGCGGCCTATGCCGCGCATATCGCAGCACTGCTGGGTGCCCATATCATCAAAATCAAGCTTTCGACCGACCACCTGATGCAGCCCGAAGCCAAGAAGGTCTATGACAAGGAAAAGATCGACATTTCCGATCTGACCGCGCGGGTGAAGCATTGCGTGCAAGCCAGCTTCAATGGCCGCCGGATCATCGTGTTCTCGGGCGGTGCTGCCAAGGGCGCCGATGCGGTGTTTGATGACGCCCGCGCGATCCGCGACGGTGGCGGCAATGGCTCGATCATCGGGCGCAACAGCTTCCAGCGGAGCCGCGAGGATGCACTGGCCATGCTGGGCAAACTGGTCGATATCTACAAGGGCAAGGCCTGATTCAGGTCCTGACAAGCCATAAGACGGGCCGCCTCCAGGGGCGGCCCTTATGCGTTCTGCGACCGGCACCTGAACATGCTGCGGATTTCCGATTCCCAAGGTGATTCGGCTGTGGCATACTGGCCGAACCGCCCTCACCGATACGAAGGGCGGACGAGGCAGAGATACGCATGACCCCACACCGGCTTTCCATTGGCAGCCTGTTGATTTTCGCCCTTGCCCTGACGCTGGGGGGCTATTTCACCTTTGCCGCCGTGCAGGGCGATTATGGCGTGTTCCGCCGCGTGCAGATCAATGCCGAAGCCGAGGCGTTGCGCACCGAACGCGACCGGTTGCAGGCCGAGCTTGCAGAACTGCAGAACCGTACCCACCGATTGTCGGACGCCTATCTGGACATCGACCTGCTGGATGAACAGGTGCGCGATGTTCTGGGCTATATCCGCGCCGACGAACTGGTCATTCGCTGACATTTGATCGCCGCCCCCAAAGCAGGGGGAGGAGGCGATCATTCCGCAGATGCGTTGACCTTGCCCCCCGACACATTCCCAAGCGGCAACCTGTGCTGCAATGCAACCACATTTGCGGCGCTGCGGCGGAAGATTTTCTTGCTAAACGCCTTATTTCTCCGATACAGTGCAGATAGTTTAACGCTGAACTATTTCCCAAAGGGAGGGGCGCCGCATGGCCACCAGGAAGGTACCGGAGAGACCGAACGTCTCGAAAGAGGAACTTCTCAAATATTACCGCGAGATGCTGTTGATCCGGCGCTTCGAGGAAAAGGCGGGCCAGTTGTATGGCATGGGCCTGATCGGCGGCTTCTGCCACCTGTATATCGGGCAGGAAGCGGTGGTTGTGGGCCTTGAGGCCGCAGCAAAGGACGGCGACAAGCGCCTGACCTCTTACCGCGACCACGGCCATATGCTGGCCTGCGGCATGGACCCCAAGGGCGTGATGGCCGAACTGACCGGGCGCGAGGGGGGCTATTCCAAGGGCAAGGGCGGAAGCATGCACATGTTTTCGCGCGACAAACATTTCTATGGCGGCCACGGTATCGTGGGCGCGCAGGTGCCGCTGGGCGCGGGGTTGGCCTTCTCCGACTGGTACAAGGGCAATGACAACGTCACCTTCACCTATTTCGGCGATGGCGCGGCGAACCAGGGCCAGGTTTATGAAACCTACAACATGGCCGAGTTGTGGAACCTGCCGGTGATCTTCGTCATCGAAAACAACCAGTATGCCATGGGCACAAGCATGAAGCGGGCGACCAAATCGGTCACGCTTTATGGCCGGGGCGAGGCCTATGGCATTCCGGGCGAACAGGTGGACGGCATGGATGTTCTGGCCGTGAAGGCCGCCGCCGAAAAGGCCGTGGCGCATTGCCGCGCCGGCAAGGGCCCGTACATCCTTGAAATGATGACCTATCGTTACCGCGGCCACTCGATGTCGGACCCGGCGAAATACCGGACCCGCGAAGAAGTTGAAAAGATCAAGACCGAGAAGGACTGCATCGAACATGTGCGCGATCTGCTGACGCAGGGCGGCCTTGCATCGGATGACGAGCTGAAGGCGATCGACAAGGAGATCAAGGCCATCGTGAACGAGGCGGCCGAATTCTCCAAGGAAAGCCCCGAACCGCCGGTTTCGGAACTCTATACCGACATCTACGCCTGAGGAGAGAACGACATGGCAACCCAAGTACTCATGCCCGCGCTTTCTCCGACGATGGAGGAAGGCACACTGGCCAAATGGCTGGTGAAAGAAGGCGATGCGGTCAAATCCGGCCAGATCATCGCGGAAATCGAAACCGACAAGGCCACGATGGAATTCGAGGCCGTGGATGAAGGCATCATCGGCAAGCTGCTGGTGGCCGAGGGCACGGCGGGCGTGAAAGTGAACACGCCGATTGCAGTGCTGGTCGAGGAAGGCGAAAGCGCCGATGCGGCCCATGCACCCGTGGCGGCTGCGGCGGCCCCAGTTGCAGCAGCGGCCCCGGTCGCGGCTCAGGCCAAGGCGCCGGTGGCTGTGGTGTCCAAGGCTTCGGCCGATTGGGCGACCGGCACGCCGATGAAAACCATGACCGTGCGGGAAGCCCTGCGCGAGGCCATGGCCGAAGAAATGCGTGGCAATGGCAATGTGTTCCTGATGGGCGAGGAAGTGGGCGAATATCAGGGCGCCTACAAGATCAGCCAAGGCCTGCTGGATGAGTTCGGCCCCAAACGCGTGATCGACACGCCGATCACCGAGCATGGTTTTGCCGGGATCGCCGTGGGCGCGGCATGGGGTGGGTTGAACCCCATCGTCGAATTCATGACCTTCAACTTCGCCATGCAGGCGATTGACCATATCGTGAACTCGGCCGCCAAGACCAATTACATGTCGGGCGGTCAGCTGGGCTGCCCCATCGTGTTCCGGGGTCCGAACGGCGCCGCCGCCCGCGTGGGCGCGCAGCACAGCCAGGATTACGCGGCATGGTATGCGGCGCTGCCGGGCCTGAAAGTGGTGATGCCCTATTCGGCGGCGGATGCCAAAGGCCTGCTGAAGCAAGCCATCCGCGATCCGAACCCGGTGATCTTCCTTGAAAACGAGATCATGTATGGCAAATCGTTCGAAGTGCCGGACCTGCCCGATTTCACCATCCCCTTCGGGAAGGCGAAAATCTGGCGCGAGGGCACCGACGTGACCATCGTGAGCTTCGGCATCGGCATGACCTATGCGCTGGAGGCCGCTGACAAGCTGGCTGCCGAGGGCATCAGCGCCGAGGTGATCGACCTGCGCACCCTGCGCCCGCTGGATTACGACACGGTTCTGGCCTCGGTCATGAAGACCAATCGCTGCGTCACCGTGGAAGAGGGCTTCCCCGTCGGCTCCATCGGCAACCATCTGTCGGCAGTGATCATGGAACGCGCCTTCGATTATCTCGACGCGCCGGTGATCAACCTGTGCGGCAAGGACGTGCCGATGCCCTATGCGGCCAACCTTGAAAAGCTGGCGCTGGTGACGACTGCCGAAGTGGTCGAAGCCGTGAAATCCGTTTGCTATCGCTGAGGTGTGAAATGGCTATTCAAGTTCTGATGCCGGCCCTTTCTCCCACGATGGAGGAAGGCACCCTTGCCAAATGGTTGGTCAAGGAAGGCGATACGGTGAAATCCGGCCAGATTCTGGCCGAGATCGAGACCGACAAGGCCACGATGGAATTCGAGGCCGTGGATGAGGGCGTGATCGGCAAGATCCTGATCGCGGAAGGCACGGCGGGCGTTAAGGTGAACACGCCCATCGCGGTGCTGCTGGAGGATGGCGAGGATGCCTCGGCTGCCGCCAGCGCCCCGGCAGCGGCGGCGCCTGTCGCAGCAGCCCCCGTGGCGGCCGCTGCCCCGGCAGCGGCGGTTGCAGCAGCACCGGCGGCCCCGGCCTCGGGCGGCGCGCGGGTCTTTGCCTCACCGCTGGCCCGTCGCATCGCGGCGGAAAAGGGTCTGGATCTGACGGCGGTGAAGGGCACTGGCCCGCATGGCCGGATCGTCAAGGCCGATGTCGAGGGCGCGCAAGCCGCACCCAAGGCGGCGGCTCCGGTCGCGGCAGCGGCGGCCCCCGTGGCGGCAGCAGCGGCCCCGGCCCCTGCTGCAGCCCCTTCTGTTTCGGCAGATGCGGTCAAGAAGCTTTATGCCGACCGCGAATATACCGAAATGCCGCTGGATGGCATGCGCCGCACCATCGCCGCGCGCCTGACGGAAGCGAAGCAAACCATCCCGCATTTCTATCTGCGCCGCGAAGTGCAGCTGGATACGCTGATGGCCTTCCGCGAGCAGCTGAACAAATCGCTGGAAGGGCGTGGCGTGAAGCTGTCGGTCAATGACTTCATCATCAAGGCCTGCGCGCTGGCCTTGCAGAAGGTGCCGGATTGCAACGCCGTCTGGGCGGGCGACCGGGTGCTGAAGATGAAGCCGTCAGATGTGGCGGTGGCCGTGGCCATCGAGGGCGGGCTGTTCACGCCCGTTCTTAAGGATGCCGACAAGAAGTCGCTTTCGGCCCTGTCGGCCGAGATGAAGGATCTGGCAGGCCGCGCCAAGACCAAGAAGCTCGCCCCGCATGAATATCAGGGTGGCAGCTTCGCGATCTCCAACCTCGGGATGATGGGGGTGGAGAATTTCGACGCCGTGATCAACCCGCCGCATGGCTCGATCCTGGCCGTGGGCGCGGGCGTGAAGAAGCCGGTGGTGAACAAGGCGGGCGAGATCGTGGTGGCCACCATGATGTCGATGACCCTGTCGGTGGATCACCGGGTGATCGACGGCGCGCTGGGTGCCGAATTCCTGAAGGCGATCATCGAAGGGTTGGAAAACCCGATGATGATGCTGGCCTAAGGGTTTGAAACAGAGGCCCCCGGCGGAAAGCGCCGGGGGTCTTGCCCCCAGTCCCCCGAGGATATTCGATACCACGATATAGGCGGATTCAGGTACATACTGCCCCATGACCCGCTGATCCGAAAGGTGTCAGCAACGCTGCCGCCCTGTCGCGGCGGTCATCGAAACGCCAGCCGAACGCTTAGTCAGGCTAGACAACCTGATCCATGGTCAGCGACGGGGTCGCGCAGCCTGCCTCGCCCACCACACGGGCCGGAACACCCGCGACGGTCTTGCAGGGCGGCACATCCTGCAGCACCACCGAACCGGCAGCGATGCGGGTGCAATGGCCGATATGGATATTCCCCAGCACCTTGGCCCCCGCCCCGATCAGCACACCATTGCCAATCTTGGGGTGACGGTCGCCATCTTCCTTGCCGGTGCCGCCAAGCGTCACCGAATGCAGCATGGAGACATTGTCGCCCACAACCGCCGTTTCCCCGATCACGATGGAATGGGCATGATCAATCATGATCCCGCGCCCGATGCGGGCGGCGGGGTGAATATCGACGCCGAACACCTCGGACACGCGCATCTGAACGAAATAGGCCATGTCGAACCGGCCTTGCTGCCACAGCCAATGCCCGATGCGATAGGCCTGCACAGCCTGAAATCCCTTGAAGAACAGGATGGGCTGCAGATAGCGATGGCATGCCGGATCGCGTTCGAACACGGCTGTCACGTCAGCGCGGGCGGCGTGCCCAAGGCTTGGATCGCTGGCATGGGCCTCGTCGGCGATCTCGCGCAGGATCTGTTCGCTCATCTCGCCCGAGGCGAGTTTCAGCGAAAAGCGATAGGCCAGAGCGCGTTCCAGGCTGGGATGGTGCAGGATGCTGGAATGAACCAGCCCCCCCAGCAGCGGTTCCGTGCCAATGGCAGCAACCGCCTCGTCGCAGATGCGCGACCAGACCGGATCGATCGTCGAAAGCTTGGGGCGGGTATCGGCCATGGCTGCAGTCTCCGGAACAGTTCTTGACCAGACTATAGCGCAATTGCCCGGCCATGCCACCACCCGCAACGGAGGATTGCATCGGCGATCCATGCGAATCCGATTGCCTTCGCGGCATATTTTGATCAAATACTGCTGGCCAAGCAGACCTTCCGGGCCAGAGAGGACCAGACCCATGAAAAACACCGAAGTGGCCAAGCGCCGGGACGAGGCGATTTCGCGCGGCGTTGGCATGCAAACGCAGATCTATGCCGATCGCGCACTGAATGCCGAGATCTGGGATATCGAAGGCAACCGCTACATCGATTTTGCGGCGGGTATCGCCGTGGTGAACACGGGCCATTGCCATCCGCGTGTGATGGCCGCCGTGACCGAACAGATGGGCCGTTTCACCCATACCTGCCATCAGGTTCTGCCTTACGAGAATTACATCCGTCTGGCCGAACGGCTCAATGACAAGGTGCCGGGCGATTTCCGCAAGAAGACCATCTTCGTCACCACCGGTGCCGAGGCCTGCGAAAACGCGATCAAGATTGCCCGCGTGGCCACCGGTCGGAACGCCGTCATCGCTTTCGGAGGCGGCTTTCATGGCCGGACCTTCATGGGCATGTCGCTGACTGGCAAGGTAGAACCCTACAAGAAGGGCTTCGGGGCCATGATGCCCGATGTCTTTCATGTGCCCTTCCCGCAGGATGTGCATGGCATCTCGACCGCCGATGCGATGGCGGGGATTGAAAAACTGTTCAAGGCCGACCTCGATCCGGCCCGCGTGGCAGCGATCATCCTTGAACCGGTGCAGGGCGAAGGCGGGTTCTATCCGGCCCCGGCAGAACTGGTGAAGGGTATCCGCGCGCTGTGTGATGCCCATGGGATCGTGATGATTGCCGATGAGGTGCAGACCGGCTTTGCCCGCACCGGCCATCTCTTTGCGATGGAGGCCTATGGCGTGGCGGCCGATCTGACGACCATGGCCAAGGGGCTGGCGGGCGGGCTGCCGCTGGCGGCGGTCACTGGCCGGGCCGATCTGATGGATGCGGCCAATCCGGGCGGGCTGGGTGGCACTTATGCGGGCAACCCGTTGGGCATTGCCGCCGCCCATGCGGTGCTGGATGTGATCGAGGATGAAGACCTTTGCGCCCGGGCCAATGAACTGGGCTCGCGGCTGAAACAGAAGCTGGAGGCGATCCGCGCCACCACGCCGGAAATCAGCGATATCCGCGGCCCGGGCTTCATGGTGGCGGTGGAATTTGCCAATCCCTCCACCCATGCCCCCGATGCGGCCTTTACCGGTCGGGTCCGGGTCGAGGCGTTGAAGCGTGGGCTGATCCTGCTGACCTGCGGCGTTTATGGCAATGTGGTGCGCTTCCTGGCGCCCATCACCATCCCCGAGGCGCATTTCACCGAGGCGCTTGGCATTCTGGAGGAGGCCGTCGCCGCCGCGCGCCAGGGCTGAGCGCGCTGCACGATGTCTGACCTATCGGAAGGGGGGCCTCTGCCCCCCTTTCTTTTGCCGGTCAGATCGGCATTGCGGGACAGCGGGCGCGGCGCTATTCCCCGGCCATGGATCAGGGGATCACATTTCAGGATGTCACCTATCGGCGGCAGGATCGGTTGATCCTGCGCGGGATCAGCCTGTCGCTGACCGCGCGGCGGATTGGCGTGATAGGGCGGAATGGATCGGGCAAGACCACGCTGCTGCGGCTGATGGCGGGGCTGGTTGCGCCCAGTTCCGGGCAGATCCGGCTGGACGGGCTGGACCCGGCGGCGGATCGGCGGGCCATGCTGGATCGTGTCGGCATCCTGTTCCAGAACCCCGATCACCAGATCCTGTTTCCCACGGTCGAAGAAGAACTGGCCTTCGGCCTGCGCCAGCAGGGCGCATCGGCGACAGAGGCGGCGGCTGAGGTGGCCACACTGTTGCAGGCCGAGGGGCGCAGCCATTGGGCCAAGGCCCTGGTTGCCAGCCTGAGCCATGGCCAGAAACAATGGCTGTGCCTGATGGCGGTCTTGCTGATGCGCCCGGCCACGCTGCTGCTGGATGAACCTTTCGCCGCGCTCGATCTGCCCACGCAGGCGCGTCTGGCCCGCCGACTGGCTGTCTTGCCGCAGCGGATTGTCACCATCAGCCATGACCCTGACGCGGTCGCCGCTGCCGATCATCTGGTCTGGATCGAGGGCGGGGAAGTTGCGCGGCAGGGCCGGCCCGCAGATGTATTGCCCGCCTTCCGCGCGGAAATGGCGCGGCTGGGGGATGCCGATGCTGACACTGATCTCTCCCACTGAAACACCGCTGCATCGCATGCCTGCCTGCCTGAAGCTGGGTGCGGTGGCGGCGGGCACCGTTCTGGCGCTGCGGGTAACCAGCCTGCCTGGCACGGCGGGGCTGCTGGCGGGGCTGGGGCTGACGCTGCTTGCCCTTGGGCCGGGTTTCGCGCGGCAGGCCGGGCAGCACCTGCTGGCGCTATGGCCAGTGGTGGCGATCATCCTGATCTGGCACGGCTGGAGCGGGCATTGGACCGCAGGTGCCGTTGTGGCGGGCCGCATGGTCTTTGCCATCGGGCTTGCCACGCTGATGACCATGACCACGCGCCTTGCCGATCTGCTGGCGCTTGCCGAACGCGGGCTGGCACCACTAGCCCGGCTGGGGATGAACCCGCGCGCCATCGCCCTGGCCATGGCACTGGTGATCCGCTTCACCCCGGTTCTGCTGGACAAGGCTGCTGCATTGCGGCAAGCGTGGCAGGCGCGCAGCCCGAAACGGCCGCGTACAGCAATCGCGCTGCCGCTTGCGCTGGCCGCGCTGGATGATGCCGATCATGTCGCCGAGGCCCTGCGCGCGCGGGGCGGGCTGTGAAGGAGACCCCATGGAACGCAACCTGACCCATATTGCGCTGTTCGCAGCCTTGATTGCCGTGCTGAGCCTTGTGCCCAAGATCGACCTGATTTCAGGCGTGCCGATCACCGCGCAATCGCTGGGCATCATGCTGTGCGGCACGGTGCTGGGGGCCAAGCGTGGTGCGGCAGCGGTCCTGCTGTTTCTGGCCCTTGTGGCGCTTGGTCTGCCGCTGCTGTCGGGCGGGCGCGGCGGCATCGGCGTCTTCATGGGGCCTTCGGTCGGCTATCTGGTCGGCTTTCCGGTTGCGGCCTTTGTCGCCGGGTTGGTGGTCGAGCGCTGGCGGGCCCCAATTGGTGTAGCCGCCTTTGCAGGGGCCGTGCTGGGCGGTATCCTGCTCTTGTCGGCCTTTGGCATCGTAGGCCTGCGTGCCTATTCGGTGCTGATCGCCGAAGGTGTCGCAGATGCCAAGACCTTCACCTGGGTGCAGGCCGTGGCCGCCGCCACGCCCTTCCTGATCGGGGACACGATCAAGGCGGTTCTGGCGGGCGCGATCACCCAAAGCCTTGCCCGGCTGCGCCCGGATTCTGTGCTGTCGCGCGCCTAAGGCGCCAGCAGCAACGCCGCGCCAATCCCCCCGGCCGCTGCGATGGCGGCAAGGCCGGGGCCCGTCTGCAGATCGTGAAACAGCCGCGCGACCAGCACTGCGCCCGAGGCCCCGATCGGATGGCCCCGCGCCAGCGCACCGCCCTTGGTGTTCACCCGGTCAAGCGGCAGATCACAGGCCTGGATGCAGGCCAGCGCTTGCACCGCATAGGCCTCCATCAATTCTATTGCCTGCAGATCACCGGGAACGAGCCCCCCTTTTGCCAGAACGGCGCGGATGGCAGGCAGGGGCGACAGGCCCGGCTCGTCCGGGGCTGCCCCCAGGGTGGCCTGTGCCACCACACGCAGGCTGCGCGTTGCCCGTGCGGCGATGGCCGGGCTGACCACCAGCGCAAAGGCCGCCCCATCAGCGGCAACCGCCGCTGTCGCCGTCGTCACGCTTCCCGCCAGCACCTTGGCCCGCGCCGCCACTGCCGGTGTCAGATGGCGGGCAAAGCCGTCGCGCCCCTGCCCCAGCACCGGCACAATCTCGGGAAGGTCTGCCGCCAAGGCCCGTGCATGGCTGCGGATCGCCCAGTCCTCTTGCGCGTCCCTGGAAATCGCCAGCCGATCGGCCAGGACGGCAGCGGCCTTGGTCATATCGGGATCGCGCTCTGGCCATGGCGTGAAGGGCGGCTGGTCATAGGGCTGCGGGGGCTGCCCCGGCACCACTGCCAGCCGCAAGGGACGGCGGCTATAGCTTTCCGCCCCGCCCGCCAGCACAACCTCGGCCTGGCCTGCAGACACGAGTGCCGTCGCCAGCCCGATGGCATCGATCCCGCCCGCACATTGCCGGTCAATGCTCAGCCCCGCCACCCGCTCGGGCAGACCTGCGGCCAGGGCCACCAGCCGGGCCGGGTTGCCCCCGGCCCCAAGCGCGTTGGACAGGACCAATTCATCCACCCGATCCGTCGCGATACCCGCATCCGCCAGCACGGCATGAATGACCGGTGCGGCCAGATCATGCGGTGCCAAGGCAGCAAAGGCCCCTGCACGCGGCATGACCGGGCTGCGCCGGGCAGCGATGATGAAGGCCGTCATCCGACACACCGCGCCAAAGCCGCCAGATCGGTCTTGCCCGAAGGCAATTCGGGCCAGTCGGTCAGCCAATGCACCCGGCGCGGGCAGGCCAAGGCCCCGACCTCTGCGCGCAGGGCCGCCAGAAGCGCGGACTCCTGATCGGGATTGCCGATCACAAAGGCTTCAAGCACAGCGCCGCGCAGCGGGTCGGGTCGTGGCACCACGGCGGCGCGGCGGATGCCCGGCTGGGCCAGCAGCGCGGCTTCGACCGCTTCCGGAAACACGGCCTGATCGGCGATCTTCACCATCCGCGCCGCACGGCCCTGCAGGATCAACTGCCCGGCACGCAGAACCCCGAATTCCCCTGTATCATGCCAGCCATCCGGCCCCGCCACCCCTTCGGCCAGATAGGGAGAGCGGACCTGAACCCGCCCCGCATCGAAGCGCAGCGCAACCCCCGGATAGGGACGGCCCACGCTGTCGGGCGGTGTGGCGGATTCGGACAGGGTGATGAAGCTGGCCTCGGCCGCGCCATAGAATTCGGTCACCTGCGCGCCGGTCATGCCGGCCAGCGCAGCACGCAGGCCGGGATCGAGCTTTGATCCACCCACCACCACCTGCGCCAACTGCGGCAGATCAGGGCCGCGCGCCTCGGTCAGCAGGCGCAACTGGGCGGGCGTGGCATATAGCACCCCCACCCTGCGTGCCGCCAAGGCCGCGCGCTGCGCACCGGGACGCAATCCCGCCAGCAGATGCAGATCGGCCCCCAGATGCAGCGCCTCGATGCTGGCATAAAGCGCCAGCGAATGGATCAGCCCGCCCAGCACCGCCACACCCTGCCCCGGCCCGATGCCAAACAGCGCGGCATTGATGGTGAAGGACGCAACCCAACTGGCTTGCGTGCGGCGGATCCGCTTGGGCGCCCCCGTCGTGCCACCGCTGAGCGTTTCCAGCATGGGCGTCGGCCCCGGCAGTGGCGCGGGCAGTTCAGGCAGGCCTATGCGAAATGCCGCCGCCCCCATGGCAGACATCAGGGCACCCACCGGCATATCGGGGGCAACCGCGCCACCCTGCCCAACCGCGCCCGGAACGCCTGTCACTTGCCCTGCCGCATCAAGGGCGCGCGCCGCCGGATGCCAGCGAAAGCCGGTCATCCCCCCTTGGCCAGCAGAGTGGCCACCCGCCGCAAGGCCAGCAGATATCCGTCGGTCCCGCAACCTGCGATCACCCCATCGGCGCGCAAGGACACATAGGAGTGGTGCCGGAAGCTTTCACGCTTGTGGACGTTGGAGATATGCACCTCGATCACCGGGCCTTCAAAGGCATGCAGCGCGTCCAGAATGGCCACCGAGGTATGGGTATAGGCCGCCGGGTTGATGACGATGGCCGAGGCTGCGTCCCGCGCCTCGTGGATCATCTCGACCAGCGCGCCTTCGTGATTGCTTTGCCGGAAATCGATGCCGAGCCCCAGGTCATCCGCCAAGGCCGCGCAACGAGCCGCCACATCGGCCAGCGTCTCTGCGCCATAGATTTCAGGCTGTCGCAGCCCCAGCAGGTTCAGGTTCGGCCCGTTCAGGACGAAGATCGGTTTCATGGCGTGCCCCCTCCGGCAGGACTGCCGGCACGATAGCGGTTTCCCCCGCGACAGCAAGACCGGCGCGGCGTTGCTTGATCCGTTCACCCACCGCCACGATAGCCCGGATGGCGGGCAAAAGGTCCTGGCCGAAATCGGTCAACCCATATTCCACCGATGGCGGCGAGGTCGGCATCACCTGACGCCGGATCACGCCATCCTCTTCCAACTCGCGCAGGCGGCGCGTCAGAACCCGTGCGGTGACCGGGCGCAGATCGCCCTTCAATTCCGAAAAACGGCGCGGGCCTGCGGCCAGATACCACAGGATATTTGGCGTCCAGGCCCCACCGATCAGCGTGAGACAATCGCCAAGCGCACAGGTTTCGGGTGGCGGCTGGCTGCGGTTCTTGCGGACACGAAGCGACATGAAACCCTCTTGAACAGGATATCCAGTATCCCGGCAGATACCCGGAAATGCAAGTATCATATGGATACCATCTATACCTGTACAACCAAACTCCCCATTCTCGGCTCTGCGGGCCGAACTGGTGCCCGACATGAGACAAAGGATGACGGAATGAAAATCGCGGTGATCTATCATTCGGGCTACGGCCATACCCGGGTTCAAGCCGAGGCCGTGGCGCGCGGCGCCAGCCTTCCGGGCGTCGAGGTGCGGCTGGTCGCGGTGGAAGATATCGAGGCGCAGTGGGATTTTCTTGATGCGGCGCAAGCGCTGATCTTCGGCACGCCCACCTACATGGCCGGGCCTTCTGCCGCGTTCAAGGCCTTCATGGATGCGACATCCGGGCGGTGGGCCGATCAGCGCTGGAAGGACAAGATCGGAGCCGGTTTCACCAACTCGGCCGGAATGAACGGCGACAAGCTGGCCGTTCTGCAGATGCTGTCGCTGTTTGCCATGCAGCACGGGATGGTCTGGGTTGGCCTAGGGCTTCTGCCCGGCAATCACACCAGCCAGGGTTCGCCCGAGGATCTGAACCGTCTGGCAGGTTTTCTCGGGGCAATGGCGCAATCGAATGCCGATGTCGGCCCCGAACAGGCCCCGCCCCGCGCCGACCGTGAGACCGCCGCCCATCTGGGCCGACGCGTGGCCGAGGCCGCGCTGCGCTGGTCACCCGACGCGAGGGCTGCATGATGCCCTCGCACAGCGCTCCGGCAGATGCGCGCAGCCTTGCCGAGATTTCGGCGGTGCTAGGCACCTATTTCGACGGGCTATACCGCAGCGATACCGAACGGCTGGCCCGGGTCTTTCACCCGGCAGCCACCTATGCCTGCGCCAGTGATGGAACGCTGCTGATCCGGACGATGGCCGAGTATCTGCCGATCGTCGCCGCCCGCCCTGCCCCGGCTGACAGCAACCTGCCGCGGCAGGATCGGATCATCGGAATAGAACTGGCCGGGCCGGTCACCGCACTGGCCCGCGTTGAATGCGCCATCGCGCCGCATGGCTTCATCGACCTGCTGACCCTGATCCGGATCGACGGCCGCTGGCAGATCATCGCCAAGGTCTTTCACCGTTACACACTGACCGACTGAACGAGCCCCTCATGCCATATGTGAACATCAAGGTGACCCGCGAAGGCGTAACCCCCGAACAGAAGGCCCGGCTGATTGCAGGCGTCACGAATGTGTTGGTCGATGTGCTGAACAAGTCGCCCGCCACGACGTTTGTCGTCATTGACGAAGTGGCGCTGGAAGATTGGGGCATCGGCGGAGTGCCGGTGACCGAATTCCGGCGCCAGCAAGCCGCAGGTGGCTAGATCCTGCGCTGCAGTGGCCGATCTGACAATGATCGTTCGGGGGGCGAGATCACTTCTGCCCCCCGGCGCTGTGCACAGGCTGCGCGAAATGTGACTGCGCCTGACGCAATCGTGATGTAGCAACCCCGCCCCGCCGCGCGAAATGGAATGTGACAGCGCAGCAAGCGAGGCCCCCATGGCACAGAACAACCGCACCACCCGGACCTTTGGTCTTCAGCCCGCCGATGTGACCCCACGCGCGCTCTGGCTCAACCGGCGGTCGCTTTTGGCCGGGATGGGGGCCATTGCGTTGACAGCAGGCCGGCCTGCCCAGGCCGCTGGCCCCTACAGCACCGATCTGCCGCCGAATTCCCTGGAAGACATCACCTCTTACAACAACTTCTATGAATTCGGATTTGGCAAGGAAGACCCGGCCCGGCTGGCAGGCGGGCTGACCACCAGCCCCTGGGCCGTGCAGATCGACGGGCTGGTCGAACGCCCCGGCACCTATGCGCTGGAAGACCTGCTGGCGGGGCTGACAATCGAGGACCGCATCTACCGCTTCCGCTGTGTCGAGGCCTGGTCGATGGTCATTCCGTGGAACGGGGTGCCGCTGGCGGCGATCCTTGACAAGGTCGGCGTGCAATCGGGCGCACGGTTCGTGGCCTTTGAATCGCTGGCACGCCCCGAAGAAATGCCGGGTGTGGCAGCTGGATTGCTGAATTTCCCCTATCGCGAAGGGCTGCGGCTGGACGAGGCGATGCATCCGCTGACCCTGATGGCCACCGGACTTTATGGCGAAACCCTGCCCAATCAGAATGGCGCGCCCTTGCGGCTCGTGGTGCCATGGAAATACGGGTTCAAATCGGCGAAATCGCTGGTCCGCATCACGCTGACCGACACCCAGCCCACCACCACATGGCAGGGCCTGCAACCCGCCGAATATGGGTTCTATGCCAATGTGAACCCGAAGGTCGATCACCCGCGCTGGTCGCAGGCGTCCGAGCGGCGGGTGGGCGGCGGGCTGTTCGCGCCGCGCGTCGATACGCTGATGTTCAACGGATATGAGGAGTTCGTGGCCGATCTCTACAAAGGGCAGGATCTGGCGGTGGATTACTGATGGACAGGGTCAACCACGGCCTGCGCCGTATTCCGCCCGGTGCGATTTATCTGCTGGGCGCAATCCCGGCGGCGGTTCTGATCTGGCAGGCCCTGACCGGGGGGCTTGGTGTCGATCCGGTGAAGGTGCTGGAACACCGGCTGGGGGAATGGGCGTTGCAGTTTCTGGTGGCGGGGCTGGCCATCACCCCGCTGCGCCGCCTGACCGGTTTGAACCTGATCCGTTTTCGCCGCGCCATCGGGCTCTTGGCCTTTGCCTATGCCAGCCTGCATCTGGCGGTCTGGTTGGCGCTGGATCTGCAGTTCCGCTGGGCCGAGATCGCCGCCGATCTGTTGAAGCGGCCCTATATCATTCTGGGCATGCTGGCCTTTGTGTTGCTGCTGCCGCTGGCTGCAACCTCGAACAACACTTCGGTCCGCAAGCTGGGGGCCGATTGGCGGCGGTTGCACCTGCTGACCTATCCCGCCGTACTGCTGGCGGCGCTGCATTTCGTCTGGCTGACCAAGGCCTGGGCCTTGGAACCGCTGATCTATCTGGTGGCGACCATCGGTCTGCTGATGCTGCGCGGCGGCTGGCAACTGCGGCGCATGGCCTGAACGCACACAAGGAAAAAGCGCCCGGCCCCCTCCTCTGGGGTCGGGCGCAAGTTTGCCGGAATGGTCGGTCAGGCGACCTTTTCCAGCGCCACCTCGGGAGTGATGTCAAGCGCGTGGCAAACGTCGCGCGTCAGATGCGGGCGGTTCAGGGTGTAGAAATGCAGATCCTCCACCCCTTCGGAAATCAGCGTGTCGCACAGTTCGGTGCAGAGCGCGACCGACAGCAGGTCTTCGCGCCCGTCGCGCTTGGCCACAGTAAAGGCATCATCCAGCCATTGCGGCACCTGCGCACCGCAGCGGGCCGCGAATTTCTTGACGCCTGCAAAATTTTCAATCGGCAGGATGCCGGGGATGATCGGGGCCGTGATGCCTTCCTTCGCGCAAAGATCGCGGAAACGCAGGAAGGTTTCGGGTTCGAAAAAGAACTGGGTCAGCGCGGCACTGGCACCGGCATCAATCTTGCGTTTCAGCCAGCGCACATCCTGCAGCGTATCGGCGGCATCGGGGTGCGGTTCGGGATAGGCCCCGACGCGCAGGGTGAACTTGCCGGTAGCAGCCAGCGCCTCGATCAGGTCCACGCTATGGGCAAAGCCATCAGGATGGGGAGTGAAGCGGGCGGCACCCTTGGGCGCATCGCCGCGCAGGGCCACGATATCGGTGATCCCCGCCTCGGCATAGGCATTGGCGATCTCCAGCGTTTCGGCCCGGGTCGCGTCAACGCAGGTCAGATGCGCCGCGACCCGCAGCCCGGTATTCTTGGCAATCGTCGTGACCGCATCCTGCGTCAGCTTGCGGGTGGTGCCGCCCGCGCCATAGGTGACCGACACGAATTCCGGTGCCAGCGGCGCCAGCATCTGCACCGTTTCCCACAGCTTGAACGACGCATCGAGCGTCTGGGGCGGGAAGAATTCGAACGAGATGCGCGGTGCAGTCATGGGTCGGCTCCTGTTTCCGATGCCCTCTTGTGCCGGAAATCCGCATGTGAGACAAATTCATAATTCTCAAGATCAACATGAAGGTTGCTCATGTATTTCGAATTGCGCCACCTGCGCACGATCCGCGCCATCCATGAATGTGGGGGGCTGGCGCGTGCTGCCGATCTGCTGAACATGACCCAGTCGGCGCTGAGCCATCAGGTGAAGGGGCTGGAAGATCAGGCCGGGGTGGAGCTGTTCGTGCGGCGCTCCAAACCGCTGAAACTGTCGGCAGCCGGGCAGCGCATGTTGCGGGTGGCAGATCGCGTCCTGCCCGAGATCGAGGCGCTGGAGGCCGAGTTTCGGGCGCTGCAAACCGGCAAGACCGGTCGGCTGCATATCACGCTGGAATGTCATGCCTGTTATGACTGGCTGTTCCCGGTGCTGGAGAAATTCCGCCACGCCTGGCCGGATGTGGATGTGGATATCCGTGCCGGTCTGGCTTTCGATGCCTTTCCGGCGCTGGACCGCGAAGAGGTCGATCTGGTGATCACCTCCAACCCGTCGAACCTGCCGGGCATCACCTTCAATGCGTTGTTCGACTATCACCCGACCCTTGTCGCTGCGGCGCAGAACCCGATTGCCCGCAAGACGCAGGTGGTGGCCGAGGATTTCGCCGATCAGACCCTCATCACCTATCCGGTCGGGCGCGACCGGCTTGACGTCTTTACCGAAATGCTGACCCCCGCCCGGGTAGAGCCACGCGCCCATCGTCAGGCGGAACTGACGGCGGTGATCCTGATGCTGGTCGGATCGAACCGCGGCGTATCGGTGCTGCCCGATTGGGTGATGCGCGATGTGCGCGACAATCCCGACTATGTGCTGCGCCCGCTGGCGGGCAATGTGACCAAACGCATGTATGCCGCCACCCGCGACGAAGACGCGCTGCACCCCTTCATGGCGCATTTCCTGCGTCTGGTCCGCACCGAGGCGGTGAAGTTGCAGCGGCACTGACACGGCCGCCTGAACGTGTTACCCGGGGAACAGATGCACAGATCAGCGACGGGTATCTTCTGCCCATCAGCCAACAGGAGACACCCCGATGGGCCGCACGATCCGCTTCAGCTCTGCAAATGACACATTCACCCAAGGCAATTCCTTCCAGAACACGGAATTGACCCTGTTCATGGGCGCAGGCGACGACCGGGTCTTTCTGGACCGCGACGACGATTTCGGTGGCCGCAACTCTGTCTTTGCGGGCCTCGGCAATGACATCATCCACAGCCTGAAAGAAGATGGCAGCGTGATCCGGCTCGGTTCCGGCAACGATACCTATATTGGCGAGGGCTTTGGCAGCTTTGCCACCGAACGCGCAGATACCGTGCTGGGCGGGGCTGGCAATGACCGGATCATCGTGACCACCTTCAAAAGCGTGTACGACGGTGGCAGCGGGAATGACCGCTTCTTCTCTTTCGGGCAGCAGAACACCTTCATCGGGGGCAAAGGGACCGACACGATCAGCTATCAACCCCGCAATGACGATCCCGGGCGCGGCGGCGTCACGGTCGATCTGCTGGCCGGGCAAACCCTGACAGGCGCCAATCGGATCGAAACAGTCCGAGGAATTGAAAACGTGATCGGCACCAATTCCGATGACGTGATCGGCGGCACCAATGGGGCCAACGTGCTGGAAGCGGCCGGTGGCTTTGATCAGATGGCCGGGCGCGGCGGGGCTGACAGATTCGTGTTCCGCAGCGTGCAGGATGCCGTGGTGGATGCGGAATTCACGGACCTGATCCTTGATTTCTCCAGCCGCGAGGGGGACCGGATTGATCTGCGCCCGATCGACGCGGCCAGCGGGATCGCCGGAAATCAGGCCTTCAGCTTCATCGGCGGACAAGAGTTTGGGGGCCGCCAGGGCCAATTGCGCGCCGAACGCCTGCAGGATGGGATGCTGCTGGAACTGGACGTGAATGGCGACGGTCAGGCCGACATGCATATCGGCCTTGTCGGTGTTACGGCCATCACTGCGGCTGACTTCCTGCTCTGACCGGCGCCCCCGAAAAGGCCCCCCTGCCCCGAAGGATCAGGGGGAACGCCCGCGACAGGGATCAGTACTTTGAAGGCACATACAGTTCGGGGGGCAGGGTGGCGCGTTCGTAATCGGGGTTGAACACGCGGTCCGGCAGCACGATTTCCTCATGCGGCACCGGGCCATAGGGCATCAGGCTCAGGAAATGGTCGATGCAGTTCAGCCGCGCCCGCTTCTTGTCATTGCCTTCCACGATGTACCACGGCGCTTCGTGGATGTTCGTGCGTTCGAACATATCTTCCTTGGCCTTGGTGTATTGTTCCCACCGGACCCGGCTTTGCAGGTCCATCGGTGACAGTTTCCACTGTTTCATCGGATCGTGGATGCGCATGAGAAAGCGGAACTGCTGTTCTTCATCGGTGATGGAGAACCAGTATTTCACCACCTTGATCCCCGAACGCACCAGCATCCGTTCGAATTCCGGCACGTCGCGAAAGAATTCCTCGACCTGATCCTCGGTCGCGAAACCCATCACCCGTTCCACCCCGGCACGGTTGTACCAGCTTCGGTCGAACAGCACGATTTCCCCGGCAGCCGGCAGATGCGGCACATAGCGCTGGAAATACCACTGGCCGCGTTCCCGCTCGGTCGGGGCGGGCAGCGCGACGGTGCGCACCACACGAGGGTTGAGCCGCTGGGCAATGCGCTTGATGACGCCACCCTTCCCGGCACTGTCGCGGCCTTCAAAGATCACCACGACCTTCTGGCGGTTATGCACCACCCAATCCTGCAGCTTGATAAGCTCGGATTGCAGGCGGATCAGCGCATGCATATAGGTCGCGCGATCCAGGGCATCCGGGTGGCGGTCCTTGTAGATGCGCGCAATCTCGGCCGAGAGCGCGACATCTTCCAGTTCCAGTTCGTATTCCTCATCCAGGGCATCGGCCAGTTCAGCCGCCAGCCAGTCGCGACCCGGCATTTCCTGGGATTCGGGGGTCAGATCATCATTCATCGCGGCCTCCTGCGTTCGGCCCCGACAGACCACAAAGCGATGAAGTTTTTGCGACAGGCAGCTTTCGGCACGGGTCTGCGCCCCACCCCTTCACAATCCCCGCCAATCGCGGTAGAAGCCGCGCCTTGAACAGCCGGAATGTTGGAACGAAGGACGCAGCGGATGCAGGGCAGCGCCAATCTGAACGTGATGATGAAGGCCGCCCGCAAGGCAGGCCGCAGCCTGGTAAAGGATTTCCGCGAAGTCGAAAACCTTCAGGTTTCGGCCAAGGGGCCGGGGGACTTCGTCTCGAAGGCCGACCGCGAGGCGGAACGCATCATCCGCGAAGAGCTGATGGGCGCGCGCCCGACCTATGGCTTTGTCGGCGAGGAAGGCGGCGAGACAGCGGGCGCCGACCCGACCCGCCGCTGGATCGTCGATCCGCTGGATGGCACGACCAACTTCCTGCACGGTCTGCCGCATTGGGCCATTTCCATCGCGCTGGAACACAAGGGCGAAATCGTCTCGGGCGTGATCTTCGATGCCGCGAAGGACGAATTGTACTGGGCCGAAAAGGGCGCAGGCGCCTGGATGAACGACAAGCGCCTGCGCGTGTCGGGCCGCCGCCACATGCACGAGGCGATCTTTGCCACCGGCGTGCCCTTTGCCGGACGCGGGCCGCTGCCCGCCACCCTGCAGGATCTGGCTCGGCTGATGCCGGTCTGCGCGGGCGTGCGCCGTTGGGGGGCCGCCTCGCTTGATCTGGCCTATGTGGCGGCGGGTCGCTACGATGGCTATTGGGAACGCGCCCTGAACATCTGGGACATCGCGGCCGGTGTGCTTCTGGTGAAAGAGGCGGGCGGCATGATCTCGGCCATCCGCGAGGGCGACGATCCGCTGGAAAAGGGCGCGGTGATCTGTGCCAATGACCCGCTGTTCGAGCCGTTCCGCAAGATCATCCGCGGCGAATAACGCCCGCAGCTTCGCCCGCGCGCCGTTGCCGCGCCGGGAAACTGCACGGCCCGCATCCCATGGCAATGCGGGCCGAGGGGGCTCGATGCCCCCAAGGCCCGCCCCCCTTTTTCGGAAAACCCAGGTCTGAAACCGTCTGCCTTGCCGATCAGCGGCGGCGGCGCACCACCGGCACGCGCGACGCATCGAAACGATATTGCGCCGGGGCATGGGCCGGATGGCCTTCCGTCCGGGCCCAGAAGCCGGTTCCACCGCGCCGCGCCCAGGCCCGCAAGGCCAGCAGCAGGCCGGTCACAAACCCGCCCGCATGCGCCCAATAGGCCACACCGCCCGCATCGGTGGGCGTGGCCAGCCCGCCACCGATCTGCAGCGCAAACCACAGGCCCAGCACGATCCAGGCCGGAATGGCGAAGATGCGAAAGAAGATCAGAAAGATCACCAGCACATCGACCCGCGCCTTGGGGAACAGCAGGATATAGCCGCCCATCACCCCGGCAATCGCGCCGGACGCGCCAACCATGGGAATGGGGGATCCCGGGTCCATCGCCACCTGCAAGGCCGCCGCGCCCAGACCGCTGACCAGATAGAACAGCGCAAAGCCCAGATGTCCCAGCGTATCTTCCAGATTGTCGCCGAAGATCCACAGGAACAGCATGTTACCCGCCAGATGCATCCAGCCGCCATGCAGGAACATCGAGGTCACCAGCCCCCCCACAGCCCCGCCCTGGGTCAGGTCGGCGGGCACCAGCCCCCAGGTCAGGAAGAACTGGCCCAGAGCCTGTTCATCCCCGGACAGTGGCAGCCAGTAGGCCAGAAAGATCACCACATTGGCCGCAATCAGCGCCCAGGTGACATATGCGGTGCGCCCCGAAGGGTTATGGTCACGGATCGGAAACATGGCTCAGGCTTTCCGATCCGCCCCGATGCGTCAAGGGCGATTTCCGCCTTGCGGCTCAGCCCTCGCCCACGCCAAGCGACGCCCGCACCTGTTCCACACCCTGCAGAATGTCATCCCGCACCGCTTGCGCCAGCGCGGCGCCATCGCCCGCCCGCATGGCCTCCAGCGCCTCGGCATGGCGGTCAGGCAGCCCGCTTTCGATATAGCGCCCCAGCACGACCCGCAGCGATGGCCCGAACCGCAGCCAGAGCCCATGGGTGATGTCTTCCAGCACCGTCGCCCCCGCCGCCTGATAAAGCGCAAAGTGGAAGGCATGGTTCAGCCGCAGATAGGCCTGCACATCGCCCGCACGGATGGCCGGTTCGATGCCGGCGTCGATCTCGGTCATCCGCGTGATCAAGGCGGGCGTCACACGGGGGGCGGCCAGTTCGGCCAGTTTGGGTTCGATCGCCAGCCGCGCATGAACCAGTTGTTCGAACAGATGCGGCGTCATGCGCGGCACCGTCACCCGGCGGTTATCCTGCAGCGACAGCGCGCCTTCGGCCGTCAGGCGACGGATCGCCTCGCGCACCGGGGTCATCCCGGCATCCAGATCGCGGATCAGCCCCTGAATGGTGACCGGCTGACCGGGGGCCAGCACCCCGAACATGACCATATCCCGCAGGCGGCCATAGGTCACTTCATGGGTCGGGATCTTGCGTTGCGGTTCGTCGTCCATCGGCCTGCCACGGGTTACTGTCTGGTGACCATATGCAGCGCTGCGCAATTTGATCAAGTGACCGGATGCACAGTTTCCCCCCCGTTGCCCGATCACCGTGCGGCCATTTTGCGCAGCGCAGGGCCTTACGCAGGTGCGGCAAGGGGATGCGACGCCCGGATCACCCTTTCGCAATAGGCCGCCAGTTCCTTGCGGTTGGCAAAGGCATCCACGGGAACCGGGGGATGAAAGATCACCTCGATCCGGCCCTGCCTGGGCGTGGCCAGCACCCGCAGCAGATGGGACGCAAAGCTCATGTCCGCCCACCAGCCATAAAACCGTGGATCGGCCCCCGGCGGCGCGTGATATACGGCCGTCACCGGCTGCACATGCAAGACCCGGTCCAGCCCATGGCTGAAAAAGGCCTGAAACAGTGGCGTCTTGAAGGGCAGAACCCGGATCGCATCCGTCGATGTGCCTTCCGGAAAGAACAGCAGCCGATGTCCCGCCCGCAGCCGTTCCTCCATCATCGCCTGATGCGCCTTTGCCTCGGTCGCCTTGCGTTCGATGAACATGGTGCCGGTGGCGCGGGCCAGAATGCCGATCATCGGCCAGCCCGCCACATCATCCTTTGACACGAAATAGATGCGATCCGCCGCATTGAGCGCGAATATGTCGAGCCAACCGACATGATTGGCGACAATCGCCCCGCGCTGCGCCATCGGTTGCCCGGTCACCTGATAGCCAAAGCCCATGATCCGCACCGCCATCCGGCAGACGAACTGGGTGATATGGGGGGTCCAGGGCCGGTTCATCCCATGCAGCGGACGTTCCACAAGACGCAGCAGCAGAAAGACCGCAAGGCAGCCATAGGTTACTACCGCCAGGGCGATCCCACGCAGCCCGGCCAGACACCAGCCCAGCGGACGGATGGGCGGCAGCTCCATCCGGCTTTGCGTCCAGTCGGTCATGCCTGCCCCTCATGCCTGCGGATGTAGAATTCGCGGTGCTTGGCCGACATGTGGGCCGTATCCATCACCAGCAACACATCGGTGGTATTGAAGGCATGATCGACAAAGGCCCCGTCACCGACAAAGCCGCCCAGACGCAGATAGGCCTTGATCAGCGCCGGCGTCGCCTGCATCGCGGCACGGCGATCCACCGCCCCGACGGGCAGAACATCCATCGCAGCCCGGTCGGGCGGCAGCGCGATGGCCCGCAGCGACGGCGGTGCCAGATGATTGTGGTGCAAATAGCTGAGCGGTTCCGCCAGACCCACCACATCGGTGCCCGGAAATGAGGCCGTGCCGAACATGATCTCGATCCCGCGTTCCAGCACATAATCGGCCAAAGCGTTCCACATCAGCATCATGGCCGCCCCGCCCCGATGATCGGGATGCACGCAAGACCGCCCCAGTTCCAGCAAGCGCCGCCCGGTGGCGCGGATCGCCGTCAGGTCATATTCCTGTTCCGAATAGAAGCGCTGCCCCGGCGCCAGACGATCACCCGGCAAAAGCCGGTACACGCCCACCACATCCTCCAGCCGGGCCGGATCGCGCCGCCGGTCGATCAGCAGCAAATGATCGCAAATGTCATCAAATTCATCGCGTTCCAGTTCCGCCTGATGATCCACCAGCGGCCCGTCACTGCCCATTTCGCCCACAAATACCCGGTAACGCAGCCGTTGCGCTGCCGCCAGATCGCGGGCATCCTGCGCAAGCCGCAAGTCGAACATTCCGTCACCGGTCATGGCCAGCCCCGCAAACCGGCATCGGCAGTTGAATTCCTGTTTGGCACGGCTTTATGCTTCACGCGTCAAAGACCCGCATCAGCGAGATCCGAGTTCCATCAATGACCACCTTGCCGCGATGTTCGAAATTCACAGTGATCCGGTTGCCGATATTGGATTGCACCTGCCCCATGCCCCAGTCAGGCTCGGTCGGGTGGCGGACAAGCATGCCCGGTTCTAGCAAAGCATTCAGTCCAAGATGCATCCAATTCCCTTTCTTCCAGCCAGCCCGGAGCGACCATGATTGACCGCAACGACCTGAGCGCCCTGCTCGGCTCCCGAATCTGCCATGACCTTATCAGCCCCATCGGGGCCATCGGCAATGGGGTCGAACTGTTGATGATGGATGGTGCGGCGCAAAGCCCTGAAGTCATGCTCATTGCCGAAAGCGTGGCCAATGCCAATGCGCGCATCCGGTTTTTCCGCATCGGATTTGGCGCAGCCAGTGTCGATCAGCGCATCGGCCGCCCGGAAGTTGCCAGCATCCTTTCTGATCTGACGCGCGGCGGGCGGCTGGTGATCGACTGGCAGGGCCCGCAGGAGCTGCCCCGATCCGAGGTGAAACTCGCCTTCCTGCTGATCATGTGTCTTGAAACCGCCATGGCATTTGGCGGGCGCATCAGCGTGGAGCGCGGCGAAAGCCGCTGGGTGCTGACCGGCACCGCCCCCAAGATGCGCATCGAACCTGACCTGTGGGAAGTGCTGTCGAACCCCGCCGCGCGCCATCAGGTGACAGCGGCGCAGGTTCAGTTCGCGCTGGCCCCCGAAGAGCTGACGGCACTTGGCCGCAGCCTGCAGGTGGAAATCCGCGAAGGCGAGATCCGGCTCAGCTTCTGATGCGTCAGGCCCGGCAGGTGCCGTCGCCGGTGACCAGATACTTGAAACTGGTCAACTGCTCGGCCCCGACCGGCCCGCGCGCATGCATCTTGCCGGTGGCGATGCCGATTTCGCCGCCCATCCCGAATTCGCCGCCATCGGCAAACTGGGTCGAGGCATTGCGCATCAGGATCGCACTGTCCAGCCGCTGAAAGAACCGCGCGGCGGTGGCGTCATCTTCGGTCAGGATACTTTCGGTATGGTTCGATCCATAGCGCCGGATATGGGCAATCGCGTCATCCACCCCATCCACCAGCTTTGCCGCGATGATCATGTCCAGAAACTCGCGCCCGAAATCATCGGGGGACGCGGGCACCGTGCCGGGCACGGATTGCAATTCGCCCTCGGCCCGAACCTCGACCCCTGCAGCCAGCAAATCCGCGATCAGCACGGCGCCGTGACGGGCGTAGAACGCCCGGTCGATCAGCAGACATTCCGCCGATCCGCAAATCCCGGTGCGGCGGGTCTTGGCGTTCAGCACAACACGCCGGGCCTTTTCCAGATCGGCAGCCCCATCGGCATAGACATGGCAGATGCCTTCCAGATGGGCAAAGACCGGCACCCGCGCCTCGCGCTGCACAAGGCCCACCAGCCCCTTGCCCCCGCGCGGCACGATCACATCGATATGCTCCACCGCCTGCAGCATGGCCGACACCGCCGCCCGATCGCGCGTGGGCACCAGTTGCACGGCGTCTTCGGGCAGGCCAGCGGCTCGCAGCCCTTCTACCATGCAGGCATGAATCGCCGCAGAGGAATGGAAGCTTTCGCTGCCGCCCCGCAGGATCACCGCATTGCCGGCCTTCAGACAGAGCGCCCCGGCATCCGCCGTCACATTGGGGCGGCTTTCATAGATCACCCCCACCACCCCCAGGGGCGTGGCGACCCGCTGGATATGCAGCCCCGTGGGCCGGTCCCATTCCGCCAGTACACGGCCCACAGGATCGGGCTGCGCCGCAACCGCGCGCAGGGCGGCAACAATGCCGCCGATCCGCGCCTCGTCCAGCATCAACCGGTCCATCATCGCCGGGCTCAACCCCTTGTCGCGCCCGAACTCCAGATCGCGCGCATTGGCCGCGATGATCCCGGCCCGCTGTGCCCAGACCGCATCCGCCGCCGCCTCCAGCGCCGCACGCTTGGCCTCGGATGGTGCGAAGGCCAGCTCTGCCGCCGCCGCCCGAGCCGCAGCCCCGATCTTGTGCATCAGCTCGCCCACATCTTCCATCGCGCCCTCTTTCATCTGTTCACAAATATCCCGCGGGGGTCAGCCATCGGGTGCCATCGGTTCAAGACCGAGGGCTGACGGGGCGCGAAGCCCCCGCCGGACCCGTCATACCACCATGTCATCCCGGTGGATCAGCGCCGCCCGGCCAACATAGCCCAGGATCGACGCAATATCCCCCGACCTGTGCCCGGCAATCGCCCGCGCCTCGTCCGAGGTATAGCGGATCAATCCCTTGCCAAGCGCCGCGCCGTCGGGGCCATCGATCCCCACCGGCTCGCCCCGGCCAAAGCTGCCCTCGACGGCCACCACCCCCGCAGGCAACAGGCTCTTGCCCTGCCTTAGCGCGGCCACGGCCCCCGCATCGACCCGGATCCTGCCCTTTTCCTTCATCGCATTGATCCAGCGCTTGCGCGCCAGTTGCGGATCGGCCTGCGCCACGAACCAGGTGCGATGCGCGCCTTCCGCCAGCGCCTTCAGCGGGCGCAGGGTGCTGCCTTCCATGATCGCCATGGCGCAACCGCCCGCGACGGCGGTCTTGGCCGCCATCAGCTTGGTCTTCATCCCGCCTTTTGACAGGCCAGAAATCGGATCGCCCGCCATCGCCTCGATCTCGGGTGTGATGGCTTCGACGATATCGAACCGTTCGGCAGTCGGGTCTTCCTTCGGATTGGCACTGTAGAACCCGTCCACATCCGACAGCAGGATCAATTGATCCGCCCCGACGGTCACCGCGATCTGTGCAGCCAGCCGGTCATTGTCGCCAAAGCGGATCTCATCCGTGGCAACGGTGTCATTCTCATTGACGATCGGCACCACCCCCAGCCCCAGCAGCGTTTCCATCGTGGCGCGGCTGTTCAGATAGCGGCGGCGATCCTCGGTATCTTCCAGCGTCACCAGAACCTGCGCCGTGGTGATGCCATGCGGCGCCAGCACTTCCTCATAGGCGCGGGCCAGACGGATCTGCCCCACGGCCGCCGCTGCCTGACTTTGCTCCAGCGTCAGCGGGCCGCTGGGCAGGCCCAGCACGATCCGGCCCAAGGCGATGGAGCCGGACGAGACCAGCACGACATCGGCCCCGCGCACCTTGGCCTCGGCCACATCCATGGCCAGCGCCGACAGCCAGCCCTGTTTCAGGCCCCTGGCCCGATCCACCAGCAAGGCCGAACCGATCTTGATGACCAGACGTTTCGCCGCCCGCACATCTGGGGCGGCCAGTCGCATCAGGGCTGCCAAGGCGCCACCTCCACCGGATTGCGGGCCTTGCGGTCGGCGATGATCTCGGCATGGATGGCGCGCAGCACATCCTTCAGGCTTTCGCCCGTCGCACCCGAGATGCAGAATACCGGCCCGCCGCTGGCCTTTTCCAGCGCCCGCTTGCGGGTGCCCAGCGTCTTCTTGTCCAGCGCATCGATCTTGTTCAGCGCAAGGATGCGCGGCTTGTCGGCCAATTCCTCGGCATAGGCCTCAAGTTCGGCGACGATGGTGCGGTAATCCTTGGTGATCGTGCTCGATGTGCCATCCACCAGATGCAGCAGCACCGAACAGCGTTCGACATGGGCCAGAAACTGATCCCCCAGCCCCCGGCCTTCGGACGCCCCTTCGATCAGACCCGGAATATCGGCCATGACAAATTCATGCCCGTCAATGCCCACGACCCCCAGATTGGGCACCAGCGTGGTGAAGGGGTAATCGGCGATCTTGGGCCGGGCATTGGACACGGCCGCCAGAAAGGTGGATTTACCCGCATTGGGCAGGCCCAGAAGCCCCGCATCGGCGATCAGCTTCAGGCGCAGCCAGATCGTGCGCTCTACCCCTTCCTGCCCCGGATTGGCCCGGTTCGGGCTGCGGTTGGTCGAGGATTTGAACGCAAGGTTGCCCCAGCCCCCATTGCCGCCCTTGGCCAGCAGTACACGCTGGCCCGGTTCGGTCAGGTCGGCCAGCACGGTTTCCTCATCCTCGTCGATGATCTCGGTGCCCAGTGGCACTTTCAGGATGATGTCATCCCCCGATTTGCCGGTGCGCTGGTTGCCCATGCCGGGCTGGCCGGATTTGGCGAAGAAATGCTGCTGATAGCGATAGTCGATCAGGGTGTTCAGCCCCTCGACCGCCTCGGCCCAGACCGAACCGCCATTGCCACCATCGCCGCCATCCGGGCCGCCGAATTCGATGAACTTCTCGCGCCGGAAGGACACGCAGCCCGCCCCGCCGCCGCCCGAGCGGATATAGACCTTGGCCAGATCGAGGAATTTCATCGGATGCCCCTTCGGGATAGCGGATTGGCAGACAGATTTGACGAATGGCGATAGCCCCGGAATGGCCCGGGCGCAAGCGGATCAGGGCTGCGGTCGGTCATCCAGCCGCAATTGCAGGAACACAAGGTCCAGCCAACGGCCGAATTTCTGCCCGACTTGCGGCATCCGGGCGGTTTTCACAAAGCCCAGCTTTTCATGCAGCCGCAGCGACGCGGCATTTTCCGACGTGATCGCCGCCACGATGACATGCTTGCCGCAGGTCCGTGCCCGCGGGATAAGCGCCGCCAGCAGCGCCTGCGCCACCCCCTGCCCCCGCGCCGCAGGGGCGACATAGACCGAGTTTTCCACTGTGCCGCGAAAGCCGTCAAACGGACGCCAGTCGCCAAAGGCGGCATAGCCCAGCACAATGCCATCCTGTTCGGCCACCAGCACGGGATAGCCCATGGCCTGACGCGCCTGCATCCAGGCCAACCGGTTGGCCGCATCCACCTCGCCCTCCATCAGGATGGCGGTCGTGTTGCGCACGGCATCATTATAGATCGCGGCAATGGGGGCCGCATCGGCGGGAATGGCGTCGCGGATCATCATGCCGTCTCTCCTTCGTCCCCATGCTGGCGCAGGAACGCGCTGCGGTCCAGATCATAGCGGATATTGGGATGCAGCCCGTCGCGCGCACCGCTGGCGGCATGGCCCTGACCGATCGGCCGAAAACCCAGCTTGCGCAGCACCGCGCCCGAAGCCGGGTTATCGGCAAAATGATCGGCAGTCACGCTTTCCGGTGCAAAGCGGGGCAGGACAGCGCCCAACAAGCCCTGCATCGCCTCAGTCGCATAGCCATGGCCCCAATGATCGGGATCAAGGAAATAGCCCACCGAAACCGGTGTTCCGCCGATACCGACAGACCCGATCAGCCTGCCCGCGCGCCAGATGCCCAGCCGAAAGCCCAGGCATCCCTGCCATGCGCCCCGCGCGATCCAGTCGCGCACCGCCTGTTCCGGCCAGGGGGACAGAAGCGAGGCCATGTTGCGCGCGACATCCGGCTGGCCCCCGATCCGGGCCAGTTCGGCCCCGTCGCGATCTGCATCCAGCGGGGCCAGCCGCAACCGCGCCGTGTCGATCACCAACGGATGCGCCGCCGCCCAATCGGCGCGGGTCAGGCGCAGCACCACATGCGGCAAATCAACCCCCAGCGACAGGGATCGCCGCAAATCGCGCCCGGTTTCCACAAAACCCAGCTTGGCCAACACCCGGGCAGAGGGGGCATTGCCTTCGAAATATCCGGCCTGAACCGGCCCTGCCGCCGGATCGGCAAAATGCGCGGCCTGCACGGCCTGCGCCGCCCGGGATGCAATGCCGCGCCCCTGCGCCGCCGGCGTCAGCCAATAGCCCAACTCGGCCTCCAGCCCGATGGCGCCGATGCAGACCCCTGCCTCGACGATGCTCCAGCGGCCACCTGCCTGATCCGCCCGGCCCAGCCATGCGGTGAAATCCGCCAGTCCATAGGGATGCGGCACCCGGCTCAGCCAGCGGCTGACCCGGGGTTGCGACAGGGCAGCCACCACGGCAGCCCCATCCTCTGCAATGGGCGGGCGCAGCAGCAGCGGCCCCGCCTTCAGCCGGGCCGGCAGCGCCATGATCGCCCCCTCAGCCCAGTTTGCGGATATAGGTCCAGGTTGGCACGCGCGCATTGCGGGCCACGCTGAACGTCTCGGCATCGCCCAGATATTCAAAACCCGCATTGGTCAGGACGCGCGCCGACCCCGGATTGTCCTGAAACACCTCGGCAAAGATCGTGCGGTTCTTCTGCGGATTTGCGGTGACCAGCGCCCGCACCGCCTCGGAGGCGAAACCGGTATTCCAGAAGGCCGGGGCGACCCAATAGCCGATTTCGCTCTGATCGCGGTTGTAACGCTCTTCATCCATGCGCTTGAGGCTGATGACCCCCAGCACCTCGGCCAGCCCCTGCGCGCTGCCATCCAGCACCCAGACGGATTCGTCACCCTTGGGATTCATCGCACGCGTCACGAAATTCTCGGCCGCGCCCGGCGGCAGCGGATGCGGGATCGATCGGGTCGCTTCGGCCACGCGGCGGTCGCCCGCATACATGGCAAACAGGCCCGCATCCGATTTGCGCACGGGGCGCAGGGTGAAACGGCCGGCGGTGATGACACCGTCCACCATCTGGCCGAACCCCGCCAGCCCGGCGAAATCCTGATCCTTCGGAATCACATCCAGCTTCATCGCTTCCCTCCATCGAAGCGCATGACGGGCCGCAATTGCAGCCCTCTTGCACGAAGTCTCTGTTCACCCCTCCCCGCAACGTGGTTCGCTGCGGCACCTGACGCAAGAGCGGCACCACCCGCCTCGCGCGAATTTCATCCCCATGCTGCCGCAGGATGGCGGCGAAAATGAGGAAAGGGGCCGGCCTTTCGGCCGACCCCCTTGTTACAATCACCTTGTAACGGTTCGGCTTACTCGGCCGCCTCCGCAACCGGGAGGACCGAAATGAAAGTGCGGCCCTTGAGGCCCTTCTTGAAGGTGACGCGGCCTTCGGCGGTGGCGAAGATCGTGTGATCGGTGCCCATGCCGACGCCTTCACCCGGGAACCACTTGGTCCCGCGCTGGCGCACGATGATATTGCCCGGGATGGCGGCCTGGCCACCAAAGAGCTTCACACCAAGACGACGACCAGCCGAGTCGCGGCCGTTGCGGGACGAACCGCCTGCTTTTTTCTGTGCCATGGGGTGTTACTCCTTATTTCGCAGCGGGGGCTTCGTGGGCCACGCGGCGGGCATCAGCCGTGCCGGTTGCCGCCATGACGCCCGAGGCTTCCGCGCCCGAGGCCAGCACTTCGGTCACGCGCAGCAGCGTCAGGTGCTGGCGGTGGCCCTTGGTGCGCTGCGAGCTGTGCTTGCGGCGGCGCTTGACGTAGTGGATGACCTTTTCGCCCTTGATCTGGGCAATCACTTCGGCCTGAACGGCAGCGCCGGCCACGGTCGGGGCGCCAACGGTCACGGTGTCGCCACCCACCATCAGGATTTCGTTGAACTGGACTTTGTCGCCAGCATTTGCGGCCAGTTTTTCAACGCGCAGAACGTCACCCGCCTGCACCTTGTACTGTTTGCCGCCGGTTTTGAGGACCGCGAACATGGGTCTTTCCTTCCAGGTTTCCGCGTCCTTCGGCCCCATTCCGGTTGCCCGGTCCGGCGTTCTGGGGTTGCCCCGCCTTCGAACAGCGCGCCCCGTTGCCGGGACGATTGCAAATGAAAAACCCCGGGAGACTCGGTCGAGCTTCCGGGATGCGCGCTTATCCGGGATTGCGGCCCATCTGTCAAGCATCCGCAGGCAGGCCCGCGTGACCCGGGTCAGGTGCCGCAAAAGGTGCGGAAGCCCGACATGAAGGCCTGCGGGGCCGGCAGGGCAAAGGCCTCTTGCCCCGGGCGGTTGGTGAAGGGGTCGGCCAGCACGGCCAGCAGCTTCTGGAAGGGGGCGATGTCACCCTCTTCGGCGGCGGTCAACGCCTCTTCGACCCGCTGGTTGCGGGGAATGTAGATCGGGTTCGTGGCCCGGATCGCCTGTGCGGCCATGGCGGCATTGCCCCCCAGCCGAACCCGCCAACGCCCCAGCCAATCGGCCAGCAGCGCCCCGCGTTCAAAGACCAGCCCCGGCCCGCCCCCTTCGGCGGCATCCGCCAGCGCGCGGAAGCCTTGCGTCCAGTCGGTGCCTTCCAGCGCCTGCAGGAACCCTTCGGCCAGGGCGCGATCTCCGGCATCCTGCCCCGTCAGGCCCAGCTTGGCGCGCATCACCTCCAGCCAGGCGTCGTGGAACAGCGGCTCCACCGCCTCCAGCCGTTCATTGGCCAGATCCACCGCCCGGTCGGCATCGTCATCAAACAAGGGCAGCAGGGTTTCGGCCAGACGCGCCAGGTTCCAGCCCAGGATCAGCGGCTGATTGGCATAGGCATAGCGGCCGCCCCGGTCGATGGACGAAAACACCGTGCCGGGGGCATAGGCCTCCATGAAGGCGCAGGGGCCGTAATCGATGGTTTCGCCCGAAATCGTCATGTTGTCGGTGTTCATCACCCCATGGATGAAGCCCAGCCCCATCCATTGCGCCACCAGCCGCACCTGCGCGCCACGCACCGCCTCGAACAGCGCGAGATAAGGATTGTCGGCCTGCGCGGCAGCGGGATGATGGCGGGCAATGGCGTGATCGGCCAGTTTGCGCAGAAGGTCGGTCTGTCGCCGCGCGGCAAAGAACTGAAACGTGCCGATGCGGATATGGCTGGCCGCAACCCGGGTCAGCACGGCCCCCGGCAAGGCGCGTTCGCGCGCCACCTGCGCCCCCGTCGCCACGGCGGCCAAAGCGCGACTGGTCGGCACGCCCAGCGCGGCCATGGCCTCGCCCATCAGATATTCCCGCAGGACGGGCCCCACTGCGGCGAACCCGTCGCCGCCCCGCGAAAACGGGGTCGGGCCCGACCCTTTCAGCGCAATGTCACGACGCTGCCCCTGCGGATCGATCTGTTCGCCCAGAAGCAGTGCCCGCCCGTCGCCCAGTTGCGGGGAAAAGCCGCCGAACTGATGCCCGGCATAGGCCTGTGCCAGCGGCTCGGCCCCCGGGGGCAGGCGATTGCCCGAAAATACCTCGGCGGCGTCAGGCTCCAGCAGGTCAGGGTCAAGCCCAAGATCGGTGGCCAAAGCCCGGTTGAAGGCCAGAAGGCGCGGCGCAGGCACTCGGCGTGGGGCCTGATCCAGCCATGCGCCCGGCAGGTCGCGCCGATAGCTGTTGTCAAAGCGGAAGCCCGCCCTTGCCAGATCGCCCATCTTTCGCCCTTTCCTGCCCACGCCCCTTTCATATGCGGCGCAGCGGCGATCAGGGCAAGGCTTGCCCGCCCAGAAGCCAGCGCGTCTCGACCGTCATTTCCACCTGCCGCCCTTCATAGCCGCGCGCCTCGGCCGACAGGGTGACCCGGCCCGACCGGTCGGTCATGGCACTGCCCAGTCGCAGAAAGGGGCGGTGCAACGTGGCGCGGTTGTTCACATCCAGCAGGTCGGATCGCACTTCGGTCCAGACCAGCCCGGTCTGTTGGCCCAGCCCGAGGCTCAGCCGGGTGGAAAACGGCCCGGCCTGGCCACGGTGTACCAGCGCGATTTCCGGCGTCACGGTCAGGCTGCGCTGGTGGATCGTGGTCGGGTCGGTCAGAATTCCCATGCCCTGCGGCAAGACGTGGCGGCTGTCGCCTGCGGCCAGCATCACCCCGGTTTCCACGGCAAAAGCCGCGCCCAAGGGCAGATCGCGGCGCAACCGCAGCCCCAGCAACCGGTCACGATCCTGCCGATGCGGGGTGGTGCTGTCTGGCCCCAGCACATCGGGATCGATCACAAGCCGGGGCCGTGCCCGGGCTGCCCCTGGCCTTTCGGCAGTACCGTCCAGAAACTGCCGCGCCGTTGCCTGAAGGGCAGGCTCTGCCAGACCCTGCCGATCCTGCCCAAGCACCAGATCGGCCTGGCAATCGGTGCAGCCCGCACAACCGGCCAGCACGGCACACAGAATGGCGGCGGCCCAGACCGGCCACGAGGCGATAGATCGGCTGATGATTGTCACGCGCATTTTACCCCCTTGCCTCAACGGCAGGATGCGGGCAAGCCTCGGATATCGGCACAGCAGGTGTCGGCAGTTCCAAGGATGCTGTGATGGTACGGTTGAACATCAATTCTGAATTCATTGAAACAATCGGCGAATTTCTGCGTGACAGCGAGGATGACCCGGCATGGGAAACCCGCGAAACCTATGCTGGCGCGCTCGACAGTTTCGGCTCAGTGCTGGACAGGGTTGAACCGCGTGTGACCCGGCTGAGCGCGACCGGGCTGGAACTGACCTTCAAGGCCAGCCAGACCTGGAAACTGGCGCTGACCGGGTCGGGCTTTGATCCGGTGTCTTCGATCGACGATCTGGTCGATGCCATCGATTCCGGTATCGCCAGCGGATCGTTTGACGCGCTGACGCTGCGCCGGGGCAGCACCAAGATCGCCGAGATCCTTTTTGACGCATCGGGTTACACGGTGCAAAGCGGCGGCGACAGCCTGCGCGTGACCGGCAGCCTGCCCGAGAACTTCGATCAACTGTTCGAACTGGTCGGATTGCTGGGCGAAGACGGACTCGGCGGGCTGGAGGACATGACGCGCAGCGAACGCAACGCGCTCTTTTCCGCACTTGGTGACTTCGGCATTACCGGCATCAGCCTGTCGAACGGGATCAACACCTTGATGGAGATCGCCGTCACCGAAACCGGGCTCCGTCTGGGTGTCGGCCCCTTTGCCCTGCGGCTTGAAGGACGTTTCCCCACCGATTTCGGCCAGATGGCCGCAGTGGCCTATGCGCTTGCCCCGATGCTTGAGGGTGACACTGCCTTTGACCTGGATGCCATTGCCGGGCTGGATCTTGACCGGATGGTGATGACGGGCCCGGGCGGGGCAGAGTTGTTCCGGGTGGAAGGCCCGTTGACCGATGCTGCCTCGACCGAAATCGAGAGCATCCGGCTGGATGGCAAGCTGATTTCGCAGGATCGCATCATCGTCGGCGAAAGCTGGGCAGAGGGCACAGGGGCAGATGAACTGATCCTTGGCGCACCCTCATTCGGTGACGATGAGGAACCCGGCGATTTTCTGGCCGGCGGCGGCGGGAATGATCGCATCCATGGCTATTCCGGCAATGATCACCTTCTGGGGGATGCGGGCCATGACCGGCTTGTGGGCGGCGCGGATGCCGACCGGCTGGAAGGCGGCAGCGGCAATGACACGCTGGATGGTGGCAGCGGTCGCGACACCGTTGTCTTTGATCCGTCAAATGCAGTGACCGTATCGCTCGCCACACGCAAGGCACAGCAGACGGGCCATGGCCGCGATACGCTGATCAGCATCGAAAATGCCGAAGGCAGCGCGCAGAACGACCGGATCACCGGCAGCAAGGTTGCAAACTGGCTGATCGGCGGATCGGGGCATGACCGTCTGTCGGGCCTTGGCGGGGCCGATACGCTTACGGGTGGCGAAGGCCGCGATACGTTGCAGGGCGGCGCGGGTTCCGATCTGATCGATGGCGGCGATGGCAGCGACCGGATGTCGGGTGGCAGCGGGGCCGATACCTTCCTGTTCGAAACAGGGTCAGGGCACGACACGATCACGGATTTCACGCAGGGCGAAGATGTGATCCGCATCGACCGGGCAGGCATTTCCGACTTTGACGATCTGGAGATCTTGGCCGATGGCAGCGGCGCGCGGATCGTGTTGGGGGCAGATTCGATCCTTCTGTCGGTCAGTGCCACTGCGCTAGAGGCGTCGGACTTCTTCTTTGGTTGATGCTTTGCGTGGGTCCGGGTGGCATGGCTGCCCGGACCTACGGCTCCAACCGCCGCTGTGCGCGTTTCAGCGCGAGCAGGGCCAAGGCTGTTACCAGCGCGGCTGACAGCAGCAGTGGCCCCATCTGCGTCGGACCGGTCGCTTCGGCCCAGACCAGCGATCCCCCCCAGATCACCAGCGCCAGAGGTGCGGGCCAGATCAGCTGCAGCACAAGATGCAGCGCCACATTGGCATCGCTTTGGCCTTCCATCCGCGCCGCATCGAACAGGTCTTCGGGCAAGGGGCGCAGAGCCATGCGCAACACCAGCACCGACAGGGCGGTCAGGGACAGGCCATGCACCAGCGCCAGTGCCGCCGGATGACCGGCAAGGCCGATCCCGAACACGGGCGGCAGCATCAGATGCAGCGGCCCGACCAAAGCCCCCAGCACAAGCGGCCCGGTCGGCACCCCTGCCCCGAAGCGCCGCCATCCGGTCCAGGAGCCCAGCCCCATCACCCCCACAACGGCCATGCCCACCACGGCCAGCGCCATGGCCGGGGCCAGCCCCTGGCCACCGGCCCAATGCAGCACATAGGCCCAAAGCCCGATTGCCGCCGCCAGCACCAACTCGCCTGCCGTGATCTGTCGCATCCCCGCCCTCACCCTTGCCGCACCTTCCTGCGACGGACGGACAAGGTCAACCACCTGGTGTCACATGCGGGTTGTTCGGTGCCTCGTCCGGCAGGGGCGGTGAACGCGACCGGATTGTGCGGCACAGATGCCACCCGGCAAACCCCAAGGGGATCGCCCGTCGTGATTGCGGCGCATTGCCCCCGCCTGCCCTTTCCCTTCCCCCCGCATCCCGCCTATGATCGCCATGGGTCGAGACGCAGGGGGGAGTGCGGATGGCTGGGTTGGGGCTGGATCGGATCGGCAAGCGCTTTGGCGCGGTGCAGGCCCTGCAGGATATCAGCTTTGCCGTTCCGGCGGGCACAGTGCTGGTGCTGACCGGTCCACCAGGATCGGGGCGCGGCGCCCTTCTGCGCCTGATTGCCGGGCTGGACCGCCCAAGTACGGGCGTGATCCGGCTGGAGGGGCAGGACATCACCACCCTGCCCCCGGATCGGCGCGGGCTGGCCAAGATATTCTGGACCGGGGCCTTTGCGCCCCATCGCAGCCTGCAGGCGCTGTTCGGCTTTGCCCTGCGCCCGCTGAACCTGCCCGGCGCCGAGGCAGAGCGGCGCAGTGTGGCCATCGCCGGGAAATTGGGGCTGGCCGATCAATTGGCACGCGATCCCGCCACGCTTTCACGCCCGCAACGGCTGCGCGCGGCCCTTGGCAGGGCGCTGTTGCGCGATCCGTCCGGGCTGCTGGTGCCCGATCTGCCGCCCGAATTGCCCGAGGCCGAAGCCGCCGATCTGGCGGCGCTGACCCTGCATCTTGCCAAGTCAGAGGGGCGCACGCTGATTGCCACGGCCGATCCGGGCAGCGCCATGGCCATGGCCGCCGATCTGATGGCGGTGCTGCAGGCAGGCAGGCTGCACCAGATCGCCCCGCCCGAAACACTGTTCCGCGATCCTGAAACACTGATCGTGGCCCGTTATCTCACGCGCCCGGGGTTGAACCTTTGCCCGGCCCGGGTGGCGGCCTTCGGGCTGATCGAGGTGCCGGCGCTGGCGCGTGATCTGGCCAGTTCGGCAGCCCTGCCCGGCCTGGGCGGACAGGTGCTGGCGGCGCTGCATCCCGAAGACCTTGTGCCGATTGCCGGTGAAAGCCATCTGGTGGTGCAACAGGGCGTGCAGGGATGGCTGCGCCACCTGCATCTGCAGGCGCCCGATGGCAGCCGGATCCTGCTGGCGCTGCCACTGGACCAGCCCGCCCCCGGCCCGGGCCAGCGCTGTGCGCTGCAGGTGGTGCCGGGGCGGTTGATGATCTTTGCCGCCGATGGCAGCGGGCGGCGCCTGCACTGACGCCACGTTCCGCTTTACAGACTGCGCCCCCCGGCCTTGGCTGGCGCAAACGGGGGGACGGGCATGATCTTCGACTATGTGATTGCGGGTGGCGGATCGGCAGGGGCCACGCTGGCCGCCCGGTTGAGCGAGGATCCGAACCTGACGATCTGCCTGCTGGAGGCCGGGGGGCGCGGCGACAGCATTCTGGCCCGGATGCCCGCCGCCACCGTGGCCGTGTTGCCCGGGCACCCCAAACTTGGCAACTGGGCCTTCGATACCGTGCCGCAGCCCGGCCTGAACGGGCGGCGCGGCTATCAGCCCCGCGGCAAGGGTCTGGGCGGATCGTCCAATATCAATGCCATGCTCTATATCCGGGGACATGCCAGCGATTACGATGGCTGGGCCGCGCAGGGCTGCACCGGTTGGGGGTGGCAGGATGTGCTGCCCTATTTCCGCCGGGCCGAGGCCAATCAGCGCGGCGCGGATGGCTTTCACGGGGCCGATGGCCCGCTGCAGGTGGCCGACCAGAGCGCCCCGCGCCCGATCAGCCGCGCCTTTGTCGAGGCCGCCACCGAATGCCAGATCGCCGAGCGGGCCGATTTCAATCGCGGCGAAACCGAGGGCGCGGGGCTGTACCAGGTGACCCAGTTCCATGACGGGCCGCGCCGGGGCGAACGCTGTTCAGCCCATGCCGCCTATCTGCGCCCCGTGCTGCCCAACCGCCCGAACCTGCATGTGATCCCGCGCGCGCATGTCACGCGCATCCTGCTGCAAGGCCGCCGCGCCGTGGGGCTGGAATTCCTGCGCGGTGGGCAAAGTGAAACGGTCAAGGCCCGGGCCGAGGTGATCCTGTCGGCGGGCGCCTTCGGTTCGCCGCAAATCCTGCAACTGTCAGGGATAGGCAGGCCCGAGGACCTTGTGCCGCAGGGGATTGCCGTAAGCCATGCCCTACCCGGTGTCGGGCAGAACCTGCAGGATCATCTGGATGTGATCCTGTCGCACAAGAGCCGCGACACCGATCTGTTCGGGATCGGGTTCAAGGCCGGGGCCCGGTTGTTGGCCGAAGGCTTGCGCTGGTTCCGGCAGGGCGGCGGGATGCTGACCACACCCTTTGCCGAAGGGGCGGGCTTTCTGAAATCCAGCCCCGACCAGCCCCGACCCGATCTGCAGCTGCATTTCTGCATTGCCATTGTCGATGATCATGCCCGCCGCCTGCATTGGGGCTATGGCTACAGCCTGCATGTCTGCGCGCTCTATCCGCAATCGCGGGGGCGTGTGGGACTGCATTCGCCCGATCCGCGCGCCGCACCGCTGATCGATCCGGGGTTCCTGAGCCATCCCGCCGATCTGCCGGTGATGATCCGGGGCGCGCGGGTGGCACAGGCGATCCTGCAGGCCCCGGCCCTGCGCCGCTATGATGCCGGGGCGCTGGATGGCCACCATCCGGGGATGAGCGATGCGGATTGGGAAAGCTTTATCCGCGCGCGGGCGGATACGATCTATCACCCGGTCGGCACCTGCGCGATGGGGGCGGTGGTTGATCCCGAATTGCGGGTGCGCGGGATAGAGGGGCTGCGGGTCGTAGATGCCTCGGTCATGCCCACGATTGTCGGGGGCAACACCAATGCGCCCACAATCATGATTGCCGAGAAGGCCGCAGATCTGATCCGCCGCCGCGCCTGAGCCAGAAGATCTGCGCCAGCGCAACCATGGGCGGGATGGTGCGGAAGATGTCGCGCATCATGCGCAGGTCGGCGACGATCCCGGCCCAGAACCCGTGCTTGGCCGATTTCAGCGGGCTTGCGACCGCCGGCCAGCGCACCACAGCCACGCGCAGGCCCGCCTGACGGATCAGGCCGTTCAGAAACACCTCGAACCCGAAGCGCGGCAATTGATCCAACCGCTCCAGATGCGGCGCGATGAGCGCGCGCGGGATCAGCCGTTCGCCCGTCAGGTAATCCACCCCGATTGCGCGCCAGAGCCCCGGCGCATTGCCGCGCAGCGACAGGCTGACAGCCGCCCGGCCATTGGTCACCGGGTCCACCAGTGCCGTGATGGCGTCAGGGGTCAGGCCCAGCAAATCGGCATCAATCAGCAGCAGATGATCTTCGTCCACGGCGCGGATACCCGCCGCCAGCGCTGCGGTCTTGCCGCGATTGGGGCGCAGTTCCAGCACCGAAGCCCCCGCCGCCCGCGCAACTTCGGCGGTGCCATCGGTCGATCCGTCGTCAATCACCAGCACCCGGGAAATGGCCGGGTGGCCCAGCACGGCGGCCAGCACGGCAGGCAGGCGCGGCGCCTCATTATGGGCGGGGATCAGGCAGGCGATCATGCGGCCACCCCGTTCCGCCGCAACAGGCGCGGGCCAAGCCAGAGCGCCAGTGCCAGCGCCATTGCAGCACAGGCCAGCCATAGCCCATCCTCCAGCCGCCCGGCCATGCTGCCAAATCCCCAGCCCAGGCCCATCAGAACCGCAGTTTTCGGCAGCGTGGCCAGCAGGTTGGCCAGCAGGAACCGCCCCGGTGACATGCCTGCCACCCCGGCGGCCAGCAGAACCGCGAACCCGGCTACATGGGTCAGCTTGCCGATCACCAGCACGCGCCCGCCGCGATCACGCATCACCCGCGCCAGACCGGCCATGCGCGCCCGGCTGATCCCGAAGGCCCGAACCAGGCGAAGAGGCAGCACATCCCGGCCCCAGCGTCCAATGGCATAGAGCAGCATGTCCCCGGCCAGATCGGCCATGACAAGGCACAGAAAGGCCTGAAGCGGATCAAGCAGGCCCAGCCGGGTCAGCCAGCCGGTCAGCAAGGTGATCACCGGCCCTTCGATCAGCGCCAGCGGTGCCAGCACCGCAAGCCCGTGGGTCCGGATCAGATCGGCCAGTTCCGCGCCTTCCATGGTCATCCGGCCATCATCATTCGGCGGGCACCATGACCGGGCGGGCAGCATCATCCGCCTCGCCCATCGGCTTGCCGTGCCAGTCGAAACCGCGACGGCGGAAACTGGCCAGCCAGAGCGCAGGCAGCAGCAGGTCACGCAAGGGCAGAAGCCAAAGATCACCAGTCCTTGACGGCCAGCCTGCACGGCGCATCAGCCAGCCTTCGGCCAGATACCACAGCGCCAGATAACCGATGGCCCAGGTCATCGGGGCACCGGCCCCGGCCAGACCGCCCATGACAAACAGCACCGGCAGCACGGCCCCGTTCAGCGGCTCCAGCGCGTAAAGCACCGGAAAGCCCGCGCGACGCACCCGTGCCCACCGCAATTGCCGCGCCCAGACATCTGACAGCCGCCGCCGCCCGATCGGCTGGGCAAAGGGCAGACGCGCCAGCGACACTTGCAGGCCCAGGCCGCGCACCAGCCGGGTCGCGGCGACATCTTCGGCCAGATCGCGGCCAAGGGCGCGCAGACCGCCTGCGCCTTCCAGCAATGGCTTGTGGAAGAACAACGTCTTGCCCTGCGCATAGGCCGGGCCGATGCTGTCGGCGGCATATTGCATCCGGGCCTGATTGCCATTCAGAAAGGCACATTCCAGACGGGCGGCCCAGCCCTGCGGGGCCATGCCCACGGGCGGCGCCGAGACACAGCCGGTGGTCGGCCCCCATTGGGCGACCACCCGTGCCAGATAATCGGGCGGCAACAGAAGGTTGCTGTCGGTCATGCAGATCCAGTCGGCCTCGGCCCCATGCCAGCCCTTCCAGACATTGTTCAATTTGGGGTTCCGCGTCACGCGATCCTGCCCGATCAGCAGCCGGGCGCGGATCGCCGGATATTCGGCCATCAGCTGACGCAGAAAGGGCACGGCAGGATCGGTTTCGGTTTCCGCGCAGAAGATCACCTCATAGTCCGGGTAATCCTGCGTGAAGGAGCTGCGCAGCGTTTCGCGTTCGGCATGGGTCAGGCCGCATACCGGGCGCAGCAAGGTGACAAAGGGATGCCCGATCCGCGACGGGGCCACCATAGGCCGCGCCAGCCGGTAAAGATACAGCGCCACGCTGGCCAGATGCACCACAAGCAGCAGCCCCGCTGCCAGAAACAGGATGCCGCTCATGCTTGCCCCGCCAATCCGAATTGTTCTGCTGTCTTGGGTGCGCGCTCGGCCACGGCGGCCAGCAGGCGCAAATCGCCTTCCGGCGTTTCGGCCAATGCGGTGAAGCTGTCCACCCAGTCGCCGCAATTGCCATAGATCAGCCCGTGATCCTGATGCAGCGCCGGCAGGTGGAAGTGACCGCAGATCACCCCGTCCACCCCTGCCATACGGGCCAGCGCCACCAGACGGCGTTCATGCTGGCGGCGGGCATAGGCGATGCGATTGACGCCTGACAACAGCGCCTCGATCAGGCTGCGTGCTTCGGGGGCCGATCTGCGGCGCCAGCCTTTCAGCCCGCGATCCAGACGGCGCAGCAGATGGTCGATCCGGCTGCCCAGACGGGTAAAGACATGGGCGCGCAACCAGCGCGCATCGACCTGATCGCCATGCAGCACCAGATAACGCCGCCCGTCTGCGGCCGTGTGAATGATCCGCTCCATCACCCCGCCCGAGGCGATCTGCTGCCCGGCGGGCGCGGCATCCGGTTCGGGATCATGGTTGCCGCGCAGCACGATCAGCCGCGCCCCTGCCGCCGCTTCGGCGCGCAGGTGATCCACCACCGCCTGATCGCGCGCGGTCCAATGCGGCAGCAACGGCTGCCAGAGATCAAGAATGTCCCCGGCCAGCACATAAGTTTCGGCTGGATGGTCGCGCAGGAAGGCCAGGATGAGGTCTGCCTTGCACCCGAGGGCCCCTAGATGCAGGTCCGACAGGAACAAGGTACGCAAGCAGTTGTGGGGTGTCGGGCGTTCCAAGGGCTGGCTCCGTCACGGACAGGTTGGCCGCACCATCGGTTTGGAAGGATTCAACTGCATGACGCTTTTGCTGCAGCGCGGTAAAAAACCAGCCTTCAGCCCGCCACACCCACCGCCTTCAGCGCCATGTCGGCATAGATGCCTTCCACCTCGGCCCGGCCAAGCCTTCCGCCTTCGCGATACCAGTTGGTAACGCCGGTCAGCATCGCGATCAGCGCAAGGGTTGCCAGCTTGGTATCGGGCAGCGCGAATTGCCCCGCCGCCCGACCGTCGCGCAGGATCGCCTCCAGCCGGTCTTCATATCGGCGGCGCAACGCCTCGATCGCGGCAAAGTTTTCCGACTCCAGATTGCGCAATTCCATATAGGCCACAAAGACCGCATCGGGCCGTTCGATGTGATAGCCGATATGGAAGCGCGCGAACTGATCCAGCCGGGCCACGGCGCCAGTGACCGCTGGCAAGGCGTCCAGCGCCTCCAGCAGCCCGTCCAGATGATCGCGCATCAGATCGGCCAGCAGGCTTTGCTTGTCGGGCGTATAAAGATAGAGCGCGCCGGCCTGCACACCGACCTCGGCGGCGATCTGGCGCATCGACACGGCGGCATAGCCGTGGCGGGCAAACAGCCGCTCGGCCGCCGCGCGGATGCGCGGCCCGGTGATTTCGGAATGTGAGCCGGTCTTGCGTGCCATGATCCCATGCTATCTGAACGCACGTTCAGTTCAACCCTGCCCAGACAAGCCGCGCCCCATTGCCGCCTCAGCCTCGGCCCTGTAAGGTCAGGCCAATTCTTGCAGCAGAGCCGCCATGCCCGACCACCGCCCCGTCATCGCCCTTTGCCTGTGCCTTGTGGTCGCGGCTTGCACGGAAATGCCGATGGTAGAGGGCCCGCCCCCGGCACCCGGCCCTGCCCCGCAGATCGCCCCGCTGGATGCCTTGGTGGCGCAGGCGCAAGTGGCGCCAACAGACACGGCCCCGACCGACAGCCTTGCAGCCCGCGCCGCAGCCCTGCGTGCCCGGGCCGCCGCCCTGCAAGCGCAAGAGATCGCGCAGCCGGGCACCTGAGGGGGCGCAACCTGTCGGTGGGTCTGGGGCGTTTCAGACCGGGCAGGTCTGGGCGCAAAAGGGATGCTGCACGATCATCCTGCCACGGATTTTCGCGCCGCACGCCTGGGCGAGTTGCAATGCGTTGACAGAGGCTTGTCCCGCGCCGATGCGGGGCGGGGCTCCACCGGCCCGCGAAAGCATTCGCGGGCGTTCGCCCCTGAAAACGCTCCACCTGAGCGTTTTCCCCCGCGCTGATGCGCGGGGCGGGGCTCACCCATCCATCTTGAGCGCGGAGATGAAGGCGCTTTGCGGGATTTCCACCTTCCCGAACTGGCGCATCTTCTTCTTGCCCTCTTTCTGCTTCTCCAGCAGCTTCTTCTTCCGGGTCGCGTCGCCGCCATAGCATTTGGCGGTCACGTCCTTGCGCATCGCGCTGAGCGTCTCTCGCGCAATCACCCGCGCGCCGATGGCGGCCTGAATCGGGATCTTGAACATATGACGCGGGATCAGCTCCTTGAGCTTTTCCACCATCACCCGGCCCCGCGCCTCCGCCCGGTCACGGTGCACCATGATCGACAGCGCATCCACCGGCTCGTCATTCACCAGAATCGACATCTTCACGAGGTTATCCTCGCGATATTCGCTGATCTGGTAATCGAACGAGGCATAGCCCTTGGTGACCGATTTCAGCCGGTCATAGAAGTCGAACACCACCTCGGCCAGCGGCAGGTCATATTCCACCATGGCACGGCTGCCCGCATAGGTCAGGTTCTGCTGAATGCCCCGACGGTCCTGACACAGCTTCAGGATATCCCCCAGATATTCATCCGGCACCATGATCGTGGCCTTGATGCGCGGCTCCTCGATATGGTCGACATAGGTCAGATCGGGCATATCGGCGGGGTTGTGCAGGTCGCGCACCTCGCCATCTTTCATATGCAGCTTGAACACCACCGAAGGTGCGGTGGTGATCAGGTCCAGATCATATTCCCGCTCCAGCCGGTCGCGCACCACTTCGAGGTGCAGAAGGCCCAGGAACCCCATGCGGAACCCGAACCCAAGCGCGGCCGAGGTCTCCATCTCATAGGAGAAGCTCGCGTCATTCAGCGCCAGCTTCTCGATGGCATCGCGCAGCGCCTCGAAATCATTGGCATCCACCGGGAACAGGCCGCAGAACACCACCGGCTGTGCGGGTTTGAACCCCGGCAGCGGCGCGTCGCAGGGCTTGCGCTCATGGGTGATGGTGTCGCCCACGCGGGTGTCGCGCACCTGCTTGATCGAGGCGGTCAAGACGCCAATCTCGCCCGGCCCCAGCTCGGCAATATCCACCATCTGCGGCTTCAGCACGGCCAGCTTGTCGATGCCATAAACGGCGCCGGTCTGCATCATCTTGACCCGGTCACCCTTCTTGATGACGCCATCCACCACGCGGATCATGACGACCACGCCCAGATAGGCATCGTACCAGCTGTCCACCAGCATGGCCTTCAAGGGCGCATCGCGGTCGCCCTTGGGCGCGGGCAGGCGCTGCACGATGGCCTCCAGCACATCCGGGATGCCAAGTCCGGTCTTGGCCGAGATCGGAATCGCATCGCTGGCGTCAATGCCGATCACGTCCTCGATGTTTTCCTTCACCCGGTCCGGGTCCGCCGCCGGAAGGTCGATCTTGTTCAGGACCGGCACGATCTCGTGGCCCGCATCAATCGCCTGATAGACATTGGCCAGCGTCTGCGCCTCAACCCCTTGGCTCGCATCCACCACCAGAAGCGAGCCTTCCACGGCGCGCATGCTGCGCGACACTTCATAGGCAAAGTCCACGTGGCCGGGGGTGTCGATCAGGTTCAGGATATAGGTCCGGCCATCCTTGGCGGGATATTCGATCCGCACCGTGTTGGCCTTGATGGTGATGCCCCGCTCGCGCTCGATATCCATGCTGTCGAGCATTTGCGCCTTCATGTCACGGGCGGCCACCGTGCCCGTCATCTGGATCAGACGGTCGGCTAGGGTGGATTTGCCGTGGTCGATATGGGCCACGATGGAGAAATTGCGGATGAGGTCAAGCTGGGTCATGCGCGCGGATATAGCCTGTAAGCGCAGGGCCGGGAAGGGGTATCAGGGCCGCCCGGACCGATGTTTCAGCCAGCGCCAATAAGCAAGGCACGGCAACAGCAGAATCGCGGCGATCACCAGGTCCATGTCACACTCATTATCCCACTACAGAGGTCAGAATGGCGCGGCACAAACCAAAGGTCAGGGGGAAAACCCCCGGTTCTGCATCGCTGTGCCGGGGATGACGCGAGGTCGTGGCGGGGGAATTATCCGCCAAAATCATCAGAACAATGCGTTTCCATTTTGGAAACACTGAAAAATCCCGCGCAAACAGATATCTGCGGGCAAATCTTCATGTAGACGCAGATTTTCCACAAATTTGCCGAAATTTGACAGCGCCGCCTGCAATCCCCATCTTGAACCCAGGGGCATCTGTCGCCCCCGTCGGGGCGGGCCTGCCAGCCTGTGTTTCCCGAAGGAACGAGTAACCGGGGGGTACATTGCCATGCCTGAGAGCACGGTAAACTGGCTTTGGATCGGCAATCGTCCGGTCATCGATTCCACACCCGCAAGCAATGTCACGCAGACGCAACTGAATGCGGCAGGCATGCCGGGTTACAGCGTCACCGGCCCGGCCCGCATCGCCCCTGTGGCAGTAACCGGCACCACGACGGCCAGTGGCGGCGCACAGGTTTTCACCGCACCTTTCAACGCGGTAGGTGGATTTGTCAGCCAGTTCAGCTTTGACAGCCCGACCACCCCGGGCACCGTGACCGGCCAGACAATCCAGACCACCTTCCGTGGCGACATCACCATCACCCTGCCCGATGGCTCGACCACCAATCAGGTGGCCACGATTGTCCAGATGGCCAATGGTGATCTGTTCCTGCGCCCCAATGCGCAGTTCCTGCCCGCTTGGTCGGGGATCGACAGCCTGCGCAGCATCACCATCAATCAGGCGACGCCCTTCCCGAGCAATACGGTGCTGAACTCGGTCATTTCGTTCAACCCTGACATATTCGACATTGTCATCCCCTGCTTCACCGCCGGAACCCGGATCGCCACGCCAGACGGCACGCGGCGGGTCGAAGACCTGCAGGTGGGCGATCTGGTTTTGACGGCCGATCATGGGCCGCAGCCGATCCGCTGGATCGGGCGGCGCGACCTGACAGCCGCCGATCTGCAGGCCGCCCCCCAGCTTTGCCCGATCCGCATTGCTCCCGGCGCCCTTGGGGCCGGACAGCCCGCAACCGAGTTGCGCGTGTCGCCGCAACACAGGATGCTGGTACGGTCGCGCATTGCCAACCGGTTGTTCGACAGCGAAGAAGTGCTGGTTGCCGCCCGGCATCTGACCGGATTGCCGGGTATCGGTCCCTGCGCTGCAGAACCGGTCAGCTATCTGCACCTGCTGCTGGACCGGCATGAAATCCTGTTCGCCAACGGCGCCCCCACCGAAAGCCTTTATCCCGGCCCGGTGGCGCTGCAGGCACTTGGCGCGGCAGCCGTTTCGGAAATCCTGGCGCTGTTTCCAGAATTGGATCAATCAGAATCGCCCGGATTGGCACCGGCCCGGATTCTGGTGCGGGGCCGACAAGGGCGCAGCATGGCTGCCCGCCACCGCAAACACGCCACCCCGCTGATTGCCGCCTGACGGCCACTGCATCTGGTGGTCCGGCCCCCTGATGCCACTGCATCGGGGGAGATCGGCGATTTTCCGCACAGTCGCGCAAGTTGATTGCCAATTTTTCGCCGAATCGGCATAATCACTGCCAGAAAATGACCTGTGGCGGAGGGAAACCCCGCCTACCGGCAATGAGGCAGAGACATGTTGAAACTCGTTCTGGCAGGCGCCGCTGTGGCGCTGGCAATTCCCTTTTTGGCAACCATGGCCCATGCGGGTGCAGTAGAGCGCGCTTGCCTGCGTTCGGATCGCGGTGCGTCAAATCCTGCGGTTTGCGGCTGCATCCAGCAGGTGGCCGACATGACCCTGAAGGGTGGGGATCAGCGCAAGGCCGCCAAGATGATGCGCGACCCGGATCTGGCACATGAAGTGTGGATTTCCAAGCGCGATGCCGATGATGCCTTCTGGGAACGCTACAAGGCCTTTGGCCAGCAAGCCGAAGCCTATTGCAGCTGATCCCGGCCCCCGGTCCATGATTTTTGCCCCCGCCTCGGCCAGACCGGGGCGGGGGTTTTCATTTTGGTGGTGATGTCATGACAGATCGTGTCCGGTTCGCTTTCACCCGTCAGGCCGCATCCTGTGCCGCGCTTGGATCGCCCTTCATGCAAAGGCTGATGACCCTGCTGGCGGATTGCTGGCCAGATTGGCCCGCCCCGGCGCTGGTGGAGCGGATCACGCATTGGCCAGGCGAGATCGGGCCCGAAGCTGCATCGGTGCCGCTGCGGCTGGCCAGTGGCCTGCATGCGCTGGTGCTGTCGGGGGACACCGCACTGGCCGCTGTCTGGCCCCCTGCGAACGCCGCGGACCTGGAACCGGTGGTGATGCAAGCACTGGCCCGCCACGAAACGGCGCTTCTGACCATTTTGGAGCGTGCGCCCCAGACCAATGAAATCCGTCGCAGTGCAACTCTGATTGCCGTGGCGCATCTGCTGGAAGCAAAGTTCGGTCTGCCGCTGCGGCTGTCGGAACTGGGGGCGAGTGCGGGCCTGAACCTGTGGTTCGACCACTATGGGCTGACGGCGGGCGGTCAGGCATTCGGGGCCGCCGACCCCGTGCTGCAACTGGCGCCTGACTGGCGCGGCGCCCTGCCCCCAATGCCCCCCTTCACCGTGGTGGATCGCGCCGGGGTGGACCTTGCCCCCTTGCGCGCCGGGATTGCGGCGGATGAATTGCGGCTTCTGTCCTGCCTCTGGCCCGATCAGCCAGAACGCATGGCCCGCACCCGCGCCGCCCTGACCCTGCCACCTGCGCCGGTTGCGGCGGGCGATGCGGTCGATTGGCTGGCCGGGCGGCTGGCGCAGCCCTGGGAGGGCCAGGTGCATCTGGTCTATCACACCATCGCCTGGCAGTATTTTCCGGCAGATGTTCAGGCCCGGGGCGCTGCGCTCCTGGCCGAAGCGGGCCGGCGCAGCGCAGCCCCGCTTGCCCGTTTCGGGATGGAACCCGATGACAGTGGCCTGCCCGGTGCCGCGCTCAGCCTGCAGCTCTGGCCCGAAAACCGCACCATCGCCCTGGGGCGTGCCGGTTTTCATGGCGAATGGGTGGATTGGTCGGTCACCAGCCTCTGATCGCGGCCACCAGCCCCCGGCTTGCGGCCTCGACCAGATCAAGCGTCTGGTCGAAATCTCCGGTGTAACAGGGATCGGGCAGATCGGTCAGGCCGCAATCTGGCGCATGGGTCAGAAACAACTGCGGCTTCGCCCCCTGCCCGCCTGCATTGCGCCGCAGGGCCATGGCATCGGCCAGATTGCGGTGATCCATCACCAGAACATCGTCAAAGCGGGTGAAATCCGTTTCCACCAGCTGACGCGCCCGCAATGGCGCAAGATCATAGCCCCGCGCCTTTGCCGCAGCGATCATCGGCGGGTGGGGTGGTTCGCCCGCATGCCAGCCCCCCGTCCCTGCGCTGTCCACCGTCACATCCAGCCCGGCAAGGCTTGCGTGATGGCGGAACACCGCTTCGGCGGTGGGGGAACGGCAGATATTGCCAAGGCAGACAAACAGGATCGCGCGGGTCATGACCGCAGTCCTGCCATGCCGCGCCTGCAGGCGCAATCTGCCCCGCGCATTCCCGCCAGCCGGTATGGATCAGTTCGACGCCCCATGGCCATGCGCATGGCCATGGCCTTCACCCATGCCCACCATCGGTGCCTTGCGCTCCAGATCGACCGGGATGGTCACCTCGATCGGCCCGGCCTTTTCAAAGGTCAGGGTGACATTGACGGTATCGCCATGGTTCAGGGCGCGGGTCAGGCCAAGAAACATGACATGATCGCCGCCGCGTGCCAGCGCATAGGCCTCGCCCGCCGGGATGGCAAAGCCCTCGGGCACTTCCAGCATCTGCATCACGCCATTGGCATCGGCCTTGTGGGTATGCAGTTCCACCTTTTCCGCCACATCCGACGCGGCCGAAACCAGCCGGTCATCGGCGCTGCCGTGGTTTTCAATCACCATGAACGCCGCCCCCGATTTCGCCATCATGGTCGAAACACGGGCATAGGGGTCGGTGATGGTGATGGACCCTTCGGCAAAGGCAGGAAGGGCAAGGCCAAGAGCGGCCATCACGGCAAAGTGGCGAAGAAAGATCATGTCAGGTCCTTGCACGACGAACAACGATTATGACCCGACCCTAACGCCATCCCGATCAGACCGAAAGCTGCCGTGGCCCGGGCGTGACAGCATGCCGCAAAGAAAAAGGCCCTGCCGAATGGCAGGGCCCTGATCTATAGATCCGCAAGGATCAGGCAGCCGCCTGAACCTTTGCGATCTCTTTCTTGATCTTCAGCGCCTTTTCCGACAGCTCTTCATCCTTGGCCTTGGCCAGGAAAGCATCCAGACCGCCGCGATGATCGACGGTGCGCAGCGCGGCCGAGGACACGCGCAGCTTGAACGACTGGCCCAGAACGTCCGAGATCAGCGTCACGTCGTTCAGGTTCGGCAGAAAGCGCCGTTTGGTCTTGTTGTTGGCGTGGCTGATGGTGTTGCCAACCATCGGGCCTTTACCGCTCAGTTCGCAGACACGCGACATCGTCTTCATCCTTGTCTTTCGGGCCTTTGCCTTGAGCGGCGGCGGCCCGGAGTAACAGCCACAGACCCCGCCGCTGCGGCGGGTTCCAAATTCCATCCGTGCCCTTTAGGCGGAAAGCCGGACGCCGTCAAGCGATTCACCACCCGCCATGGTCGCGCGTTCCAGCGCAATCAGCCGTTCCTTGCGCCAGAGCCCGCCCCCATATCCGGTCAGGCTGCCATCGGCACCGATCAGGCGATGGCAGGGGATCAGGATCGCAATCGGATTGGCGGCATTCGCCGCCGCCACGGCCCGCACGGCATCGGGGCGGCCCAAACGGGTGGCCAATGCACCATAGGTCAGCGTTTGGCCCGGGGAAATCTCTTGCAGCGCGGCCCAGACCCTTTGTTGAAACGTGGTGCCCAGCGGGGCCAATGGCAGGGTGAATCCTGCGCTGGCGCCGGTGAAATAGCGCTGCAACTCAGCCTCCAGCCGGTCGGTCACGTCAGTGCGGCCCAGACCGATGCGCCCGGCCACTGCCCGCGACAGGGCCTGCATCTCGCGCGCAAGGGTGCGGCGTTCGGTGAATTCGAGCAGCCGGACGGCATCACCGTCACAAACCGCCACCATGCCGCCCAGGGGTGTTTCCAGAAAACTGGCCGTCAGCCCGCCCGCGCCCGTCAGCGCAGCCGGGGCATGGCCGGTCAGACGGGCAAAGGCCGCGCGAAACCCCGAAGCGCTGTCAAACCCGGCCTCCAGTTGCGCGTCGATGACCCGCTCGCCTGCTGCCAGCCGCCGCCCGGCCTGCGCCAGCCGCAAGGCGCGTGCCATGCCCAGAAAGGTCTGGCCGAAATGCCGCTGAAACGCCCGCCTCAAGGTCGAAGGATCAAGCCCGCGCGCCTGCAGATCGGCCTCGGACCAGCGCCGGGCCGGATCGGCGCGCAGCGCGGCCAGCAGATCGGCATGGCCCGGGTCCAGTTGCCCCAGTGGATTGCAGCGCTTGCAGGCCCGAAATCCCCCGGCGAGACAATCCGCAACCGTGGGGTGGAACCGGCAATTGCGCTGCAGGGGTTTGGGCGCAGGGCAGGTCAGGCGGCAGAAGATACCGGTGGTCACCACGGCCACAAAGGCCCTGCCCTCCCATGCGGGATCGCGGGCCAGCAGCGCGGCATAGAGTGTATCGGAATCGGGCAGATCGCTCTGGGTCATGCGCGTCAGCCTAACCGATTCGTGCAGTCCCTGCCGCCGGTTTTCGGGCATGGCTTTTCCGAAAGTGCCCCCCGCAGGAGCGGTGATGCGTCAGCCGGGCCGAGGGGGTTCGATGCCCCCGAGGACCGTCCCCCGAGCTTACCCCCCAGATGGGCCAGCACTTCCAGCGCCGCGTCATCCGGGCTGCGCGTGCCCTCCCCGACCTGACTGCCCAGCCGGTCCATCAGCCCGCGCAAGGGCTCACGCGTCAGGCGCGCCAGCAGGCTTTGCCGCACTTCTTCTTCGAACCAATGCCGGGCCTGTTCGGCGCGGCGGCGATCCCAATGCCCTTCGGTCCTGCGCCAGCGGGCCAGTGCCTCCATCTCGGCCCAGGCCTGGGCCAGACCGTTTTCCTCCAGCGCCGAAACCGTCAGCGCCTTGGGAAATCCGTCCGGGTCTTGCGGGCGGCGGCGCAACAGGCGCAAGGCTCCCGCGTAATCGGCCTGCGTGCGCAGGGCAGCCGGTTTCAGATCGCCATCGGCCTTGTTCACAAGGATCAGATCGGCCATTTCCATGATGCCGCGCTTGACGCCCTGCAATTCATCGCCCCCCGCGGGGGCCAGCAGCAGCAAGAACAGGTCACACATTTCGGCCACCATGGTTTCCGACTGGCCAACCCCGACGGTTTCGATCAGCACCACGTCAAAGCCCGCCGCCTCGCACAGCGCCACCGCCTCACGCGTGCGCCGCGCCACGCCGCCCAGATGGGTCTGGCTGGGGGAAGGGCGGATGAAGGCGCGCGGGTCACGGCTCAGCCGTTCCATCCGGGTCTTGTCGCCCAGGATCGACCCGCCCGAGCGCGCCGAGGAGGGATCAACCGCCAGCACCGCCACCCGCAGCCCCTGCGCTGTGAGGAAACAGCCGAAACTTTCGATGAAGGTGGATTTGCCCACCCCTGGCGTGCCGGAAAGCCCGATCCGCAGCGCCTGCCGCCCCTGCCCCGTCACCTCGGCCACCAGCCGTCGGGCCTGATCGCGATGATCGGACCGCGCGCTTTCCACCAGGGTGATGGCGCGGGCCAAGGCCCGTCGGTCGCCGTCGATCACGGATTGTGCAAGCGGTGAAACATCCATCTGGGAACCTCGGGCCGTCGGTCGGTCGTCAGGAATGCGATCGGCGGCAAAGGGCCGATCACGGGGCTTTGGGCTGTAATGCCCGACACGGGCGATATAATCCAGTGTCGTAAAGCGGGTGCAAGGCTTGCTGGTGTGAACATTCGGAGGAAACGCAGAATGCGTATGACGGGGTGGACAGGGCGGATCGGGGTTGCGGCAGTGCTGGCAGTGCTGACCTGCCTTCCGGCGCGGGCCGAGGAAGCGGCCTTCGATTTCGTGCTGAAGGGGATCACGGCCGGATCGCTGACATGGACGGGTTCAGGCGAACCGGGCGGGGCCTATCAGGTGAAGGGCCGGCTCAAGACGTCGGGTCTGGCCGCGCTTCTGAAAAGGGTGCGCTACGATGCCGCTGCCTCGGGCAGCATGACCGCCAAGGGCACCTATGTCGCGGCGCGCTATTCCGAAGATGCCGATACCGGCAAGCGCCAATCGCAAAGCGCGATCACCTGGACAAAAGGCGTGCCCAAGGTGACAGAGGCCTCTGAACGGGCGCCAAAGCCCTGGGATATCGACCCGGCCAGCCAGAAGGGCACTGTCGATCCGCTGACGGCGATGTTTGCCACCCTGCGCGAGGTTGAACCTGGCCAGGAATGCAAGGTGAATGTGAACATGTTCGATGGTCGCCGCGCCAGCAAGCTGCTGCTCGGCTCGCCCAAAACCAGCGAGGGCAAGGTGATCTGCGCGGGCGAATACCGCCGCGTGGCCGGGTTCTCGCCCGATGACATGGCCGAAAAGACCCGCTTCCCCTTTTCCCTGACCTATGAACCGGCGGCAAATGGCAAGATGCGCGTGGTCGAGGTGTCGATGGACACGCTTTATGGCAAGGCGCGGCTGGTCCGCCGCTGACAGATTGCGGGCCGGGAAACCTCTCCCCGGCCCGAATACCGTCAGGGGCGTGACGGCATCTTGTAGAATCTGGGCAGACCTTCGCCCATCAAATGCCAGTCGGGCGCAGATGCTGTGTAGATATGCAACCGGGGCGCAAGGTCACCAGCCTCATCAAAGGCACCGATCTTCACCGGCAGAAAGGGTTCATGGGCTGGCTCGCTCCACAGGGGTGTGCCGCAATCGGCGCAAAAGGCGCGGGCAACTTCAGCCCCGCTATCGCCTGATGACCGGTGATACCGGGGGATGCCGCTGTCGATGCGCAGCGCCTCCTTTGGCACCAGCGCAACATAATTGGCCCCGCCACCAGACATTTTCTGGCATTGGCGGCAATGGCAGGCCCCAGTGCCCAGCGGCGGAGCCGTGATGGTAAAGCGGATCGCGCCACAGGCGCAGCCCCCGGTTCTGTGCATGAAATGTCCTTTCAGCTTGATCCTCTGCCGCCACCTTATGGACTGGTGCTGCTGCCACCGTTCTGTCAGCAATACGGCAGCAGGGGGGCACAAATCATGCGGCGGACCGAACGGCTGTTCCAGATCATCCAGATCCTGCGCCGGTCGCGCGGGCCGGTCACCGGTCGGGCATTGGCCGAAGAACTGGAGATCGCGCCGCGCACGCTTTACCGCGACATGGCCGAACTGATGGCGCAGCGCGTGCCGGTCAGGGGCGAGGCAGGAACTGGCTATGTGCTGGACCAGGGCTATGATCTGCCGCCGCTGATGCTGACGGCGGATGAGTTGGAGGCGGCCTTGCTGGGCGCAGCCTGGGTTGCGCGGCGCGGCGATGCGGCACTGGCGCGTTCGGCGCGCGATCTGGTGGCCAAGCTGGGCGCGGTGATCCCGCAGGATCTGCGCCCCCTGCTGCTGGATGACAGTCTGCGCCCGGTCAGCTTTGCCGCCCCTCCGCCCAGCGATACGCTGGACATGGCCCCCCTGCGCCAGGCGATCCGCCACCGACGCAAGGTCGATATCACCTATGCCGATGGCAAGGGGGCGATCAGCCAGCGCCGGATCTGGCCCATCTTCATCGCCTATATGGAAGAGGTGCGCGTGGTGGCCGGATGGTGCGAATTGCGTGGCGATTTCCGCCACTTCCGCACCGATCGTATCAGGGCGCTGGCCGTGACCGACCAGCCGCTTCCCGGGCGGCGGGCCGAACTTCTGGCGCGCTGGCAGGCGACCATGCCCCCCTTGCCGCGGCACCCGCAATCTGGTGCAAGGCAGCCAGAGGAAAGGGGGCCCCATGGCGCTGCCGATTGATGATGTGCTGCCGGGCATCCGCGCGGCGATCCGCAGCCAGGGCATGGCCGTGGTGCAGGCCCCCCCGGGCGCGGGCAAGACGACCGGCGTGCCATTGGCGCTGCGCGATATCATCAAGGGCCGGATCATCCTGCTGGAGCCGCGCCGGCTTGCCGCCCGTGCCGCGGCGGAGCGGATGGCCGAAACCCTGGGCGAGCCGGTAGGCCAGACCGTCGGCTATCGCATCCGGGGTGAAGCGAAAGTCAGCCGCGCCACGCGGATCGAGGTGGTGACCGAAGGCATCCTGACCCGGATGATCCAGAGCGATCCGGGGTTGGAGGGGGTCGGCGCGCTGATCTTCGACGAATTCCACGAACGCAGCCTGAATGCCGATCTGGGGCTGGCATTGGCGCTGGAGGTGCGATCCGCACTGCGCGACGATCTGGCCTTGATCGTGATGTCGGCCACGCTCGACGCGGCCCCCGTGGCCGCGCTGATGGGCGATGCGCCGCTGATCACCAGCGCGGGCCGGGCGTTTCCGGTCGAAACCCGCTGGCTGCCCCGCCCGCTTGATGCGCGGGCGCGGTTCGATCAGGCCCTGGCTGCGCTGGTCTTTCAGTCGGTGGAGGAATGTCCCGAAGGCGGCGTACTGGTCTTTCTGCCGGGCGAGGGCGAGATTCGCCGGGTGGAGGGGCTGTTGCGCGGCCTGAAGGGCTGTGACATCCGCCCGCTGTTCGGAGCCATGGAGTTTGCGGCCCAACGCGCAGCCCTTGCGCCCGCAGCACCGGGCCTGCGCAAGGTGGTGCTGGCGACCTCCATCGCCGAAACCTCGCTCACCATTCCCGATATTCGCGTCGTGGTCGATGGCGGGCGGGCGCGGCGGGCGCGGTTTGATGCGCCATCCGGCATGGCGCGGCTGGTGACCGAACGCGTGACGCGGGCCGAGGCCGAACAACGCCGGGGCCGCGCGGGCCGCGTGGCGCCGGGCACCTGTTACCGGCTGTGGTCGCGCGGCGAGGAAGGCGCGCTGGCGGCCTTTCCCCCGGCCGAAATCGAAGCGGGCGATCTGACCGGGCTTGCGCTGGAACTGGCGGTCTGGGGCGGGTCTGACCTGCCTTTCCTGACGCCCCCCCATCCCGGCGTTCTGGCCGAAGCGCGCGCGCTTCTGACCGCCCTGCAGGCACTGGATAGCGCGGGCCGGATCACCGATCATGGCCGGGCGCTGTCGGCCCTGCCGCTGCATCCGCGTCTGGGGCATATGCTGATCCGCGCCGGGGGGGGCACACAGGCGGCCACCCTGGCCGCGCTTTTGGCGGAACGCGATCCGCTGCGCGCAGCCCCCGCCGATCTGGCGCTGCGCATGGCGGCCGTTGCCGATCCGGGCCGGGTGGAACGCGACGGCCACGAAGTTCATCGCGGCACGGTCGAACGTATCCGGCTGGAAGCCCGACGGCTGGCGCGCGCCGTGCCCGAAGCGCCGCTCGACCTTGGCCTTGGGCAACTGGCTGCGCTGGCCTATCCGGATCGGGTCGGGCTGCGCCGCAAGGGCGATGCGCCGCGTTGGGTTCTGTCTGGTGGCAAGGGTGCGGCCATGGCGGCAGGACAGCCGCTGTCAGGCGCGCGGTTGCTGGTGGCCACCGATCTGGACGGCGACCTGCGCGAGGCCACCATCCGGCAGGCGGTGGCCATCTCTGAATCCGAATTGCGCGCCGTGCATGGGGCGCAGATCGTCTGGCAGGATGTCTGCGAATGGTCGCGCCGCGAGGGTCGGGTGCAGGCACGGCGACAGGAACGGTTCGGCGCGGTGGTGCTGGAAGATCGTATCTGGTCCGACGCCCCGCCCGAAACCATGGCCCGCGCCGCGCTGGAAGGCTTGCGCCAGATCGGCCTGACCCCCTCGCCCGCCGCGCGCCGACTGCTGGCCCGGATCGATCTGTGCCGCCGCGATGGTGCCGATCTGCCCGATTGTTCGGACTCTGCCCTGCTGGCGGACGACTCCCTGCTGCCCTGGCTGGGCCGGGCACGGACCGACACCGATCTGCGCGGGCTGGATCTGGTTGAACCGATCCGCGCACGGCTTGGATGGGAAGGGGTGCAGTTGATTGACCGGCTGGCCCCTGCGCAATTCGAAACGCCATTGGGCCGCCATGTGCCTATTGATTACGAAGGCGAATCGCCCGGGATCGAGCTGCGCTTGCAAGAGCTGTTCGGGGTGACGGTTCATCCGACCGTGGGCCCGAAACGGCTGCCCCTGCGGATCACCCTTCTGTCCCCCGGTGGCAAACCGGTGCAGGTGACAATGGACCTGCCGGGATTCTGGACCAGTTCCTACGCCGATGTGCGGCGCGACATGCGCGGTCGCTATCCGCGCCACCCTTGGCCCGAAGACCCGCGCGAAGCCGATCCGACCCTGCGCGCCAAGCCGCGCGGCACCTGAGGCGAAACCGCTCTGCCCCTTTTGCAAAAGGCCTTCCCTTCCCCCATTCGGGACAGGGCATGGCACCCGGTCGCACAGCACGTGCAAGGTGCCTGCAGAACAACAAAAACCCGCCTTGCGGCGGGCTCTTTGTTCAATATTTAATTTGGTGGAGCCAGGGAGGATCGAACTCCCGACCTCTTGAATGCCATTCAAGCGCTCTCCCATCTGAGCTATGACCCCACCGGGTATCTCGTCGATTTCGCTTTCGTTTCCGATCACTTCATCGTCTCGATGCGGGCTATCTAAGGGACGGCGCGGGGGGGTGCAAGAGGAAAAATCACACCCCCGCGACGATTTTCTTACACGTCTTCCTCGTCACCCGGCACATCGGCCAGATCGTCCAGCGAGACGTTGTCATCTGCATCATCTTCCAGCAGATCATCATCCAGTTCGGCATCATCGGTGACGCCTGCTTCCAGCAGATCGTCATCGGCATCGACCAGATCATCGACAAGAACGTCGTCTTCCTTGTCCGGCACACCGCGCGAAATGACGGCGGCAGCCATCTTGCGACGGGCGCTTTCGATATCCACGATCTCGCCCGTATAGGGGCTGACGATCGGGTTCTTGTTCAGGTCGTAGAAGCGCTTGCCGGTGGTCGGGCAGATGCGCTTGGTACCCCATTCTTCCTTGGGCATTGCGGCTCCCTTGAAAACTGGCCTGCGGTCAGGCCGGATGGCGCTGGCGGGCAGGCGAATGCTGGCCCATGCCACAGCAGAGGATCGCTGTCAAAGCAAATTGGCAGCGGTTGCGGATGGCCGCCATCTGACTATTGTCATCCCGCAAATCAAGAGGATTCGATGCCCAGCCTGCCCCCTGCCCGGCCAGAGGATGCGCCGATCGAGATCACGCTGCGCCGATCGGCCCGCGCGCGGCGATTCTCGTTGCGGGTCTCGCGGCTGGATGGGCGGGTGACGCTGTCGCTGCCGCAACGGGCGCGCGAAGCCGATGCACTGGCCTTTGCCCGCGCGCAAGAGGGTTGGATCCGCCGTGCGCTAAGCCAGATCAGCCCCGGAACGGCGCTGTGCCACGGGGCGGCCTTTCCCTTTGAAGGCCGGCTGCTGCAGCTTGGCCCCGCCTCGGGCCGGCAGGTGCAGATCACCGACACGGCCCTGTTGTTGCCCGGCACGGCGGATGACCTGCCGCGCCGTCTGGCGGCCTTTTTGCGTCTGCGGGCGCGTGACCGGCTGGCTGCGGCCTCAGATCACTATGCGCGCTTGCTGGGCCGGTCCTATCGCAGCCTGACCCTGCGCGACACCCGGTCCCGCTGGGGAAGCTGCACCCATGACGGGCGGCTGATGTATAGCTGGCGGCTGATCATGGCCCCGCCCGAGGTGCTGAACTATGTCGCCGCGCATGAAGTGGCGCATCTGGCCCAGATGAACCATTCACCCGCCTTCTGGGCCGAGGTGGCACGGCTGATGCCCGGCTATGAAACGCCGCGCCGCTGGCTGAAATCCGAAGGTCAGACCCTGCAGGGCTGGCGCTTTGACACCGCCTGATCCGGGGCGATTGCAGCCGCCGCCCGTCGCAGCTAGGGTCGCGCCATGACCGACCCAGAATTTTTGCAGATCGAACAGGTCGTCTCCGACCGAGGCTCCCGTTATGCCGTCAGCGGCGGCACCGTGCAGGGCCGCGCCGGATGCGACGCCTTCATCGCCAGGCTGAAACAGCACCGCAAATATGCCAAGGCCACGCATAACAGCTGGGCCTGCTTGCTCTCAGACGGTGGCCCGGTCAAGAACGACGATGGCGAAAGCGCTGCGGGCGCGGTGATCCTGCGCATGCTGGAACGGGCGGACCTGAAGGATACGATTGTGGTGGTCACCCGCTGGTATGGCGGGGTTCATCTGGGGGGCGACCGCTTTGCCCATGTGGTGACCTGCGTGCGCGCCTTTCTGGCCGAAATCGGGAAATAGCTGCGGCTTCAGGTCTTTTGCGGGAACAGCCGCCGGATATCTGCCGCATCTGACAGGCCAGCGCGATGTTCGGCCACGCGCCAATTGGCATCGGTCTGCTTGTAACCCGCATCCAGTTGCCGGAACGCCTGATCCAGCGCGGCAAGCGGCAACGGCACCGGCCCCGTGGATGTGCTGCCCCGTGCCCACAGAAGTTCGGTCAGGCAGCCCGGCCCGGTCAGCCAGAAGATCGGACCGCCCGGGCGATCATGGATGCGGCGCAGGGCCTCGGCCAGCCAGTCGGCGATCAGGGGATCAACCTTTGGCGCAACCAGCACCCCGTTGATCGCCACGGCGCGCGGCAGGCGCGTCATCGCGGCGGCCACCATCCCCCCACCTGCCGCCTGCGCCAGCAAGGCCGCCGCCCCCGGCTGGGCCAGACCATCGGCATCGATATAGGCCCCGCCGGTTTCCAGCAGCCAATACAGCCGGAACAGATCAGATTGCAGCGCCGGATGCCACAGCGCCGCAAAGTCGCGCGCGGCATCCGCCCCTGCCACGCGCGCGATGAACCGCCCGGCATGGGCCGCATCGAAGCGCCGGACCACCGGCCCCAGATGAACCCAGCCCGCCATGGCCCGGGCCACATCGGCGGGCGGTTCGGCCCGGTCCCAGAACTGCATGATACGGGCGACCGGCTGGCCCGGCAGCGGGCCGCGATAGCGCAGGAACACCGCCCAGCCGGTCGCCTCCCAACGTGTCATCCGATGGGCCGCAGGATCAGCCCGCAGGCGTTCCAGCGCGGCGGTATCACTGTGCGCCAGACCATCGCAAATCGCGGCAAAGAGGCGCGGCTGCCCCCGGGCAAGAGCGGTGCCAGCCGGGCCAGTGCCGCCGGATCGCCCTCCGCGCCAGTCGCCAGCAGCCTGTCCAGTAGACGAAATGGCAGCCCGGCCAGATCAATGCCCTGGAACGCCTGCAACCGGTCCAGCAGCCGCGCCGGTCCTTCGGCCATGGCCAGCGCGATCAGAGACTCGCGCAGCTCGGGCGGCATCGGGTCGGACATTGGCGCTCCGGTTGGACGACAGCGGAAGGAATGTTGCCAGACAGGCCTTGGGGGCATCCTGCCGCATTGAATGCCACCGTTCGCATGACAGCTTCAGACGGCAGGACACAAACTTACAGCGCCTTGTGCGCCCCATCGCAAAAGGGCGATTTGGCACTGTGCTTGCAGCCACAGAGGAAGGCGGTCTTGGTCGCCTCGGCCACAAATTTCACCGGTGACAGGCTGGTGCCCTTGTGGCTGCCATCGCAATAGGGCTGCTTTTGCGACCGGCCGCAACTGCACCAGAAATAGGTCTTGCCCTCTTCCAGCTCGACCTTGAACGGGGCTTTCTGGGCGATTTCGGGGGTATCGGTCATCTGGCTCTCCTGCTGCGGTTGGCTGACTGAGACTGTGGAGCACCACGGCCAAAGGTCAAGCGGCACGGTGGATGGCGTGAACAAGACGTCAATCCAAGCTGGCAGCGCGCGGTTTTCATCCCCGGCGGTTGCGGCACTTCATGGCACATTAACCTTGGGTCACCCGCCATCGAACACCGGGCGGCCCAACCGATGCGGACGATTTTTCAAAGTGATTGGAGGATGGAGTGATGACGGATGGCGAAAAACTTCTGAAACTGGCCCGCACCAGAATTGGCCAGAAATACGTGAATGTGCTGGTGCCCAAGAACAACCCGGATTGGTCCGGGCCCTGGGATTGCGCAGAATTCACCTCATGGCTGGTCTGGCAGATTGGCGGTTTTCTGTACGGCTGCACCGATCCCGCGGGCGATCCGGCCCTGACCGAGGCCTATACCGGGGCCTGGCAGAGCGACAGCGCAACGCGTGGCATCCGGGTGCCGGTTGCGCAGGCAGCAGCCACACCCGGTGCCTTCCTGCTGCGCTATCCGCCTGCCCCGGGCAAGATGGGCCATATTGCCGTCAGCGATGGCGAGGGCCATACGGTCGAGGCGATGGGCACCGCCTTTGGTGTGCGCGCGGGCAAGGTGGCAGGGCGGGTCTGGGATACCGGCGTGCTGATCCCCGGCTTTACCTATGAAGCCGGGGCCGGAGTTGCGCTGCCGCCCTTGACGACCGTGATCTACCGGATCGGTGCCAGCGGCATGAAACCCGCCGTCACCCGCCGCATCCAGACCGCCCTTGCCAATCTGGGCTTCAGCCCCGGGCCGATTGATGGCGAATTCGGTCCCAATACGGCGGCGGCGGTTCAGGCCTTTCAGGCGGCCAAGGGTTTGATCCGCGATGGTCAAGTCGGCCCGCAAACGGCCAAGGCACTGAAAATCAGCCTGAAGTGATCGGCGACCGCGCGGGCCTTTCGCTGGATGCGAAGGGGCGCAAGGGCAACGGGTTTCTGCAGGGGGCAGCCGCGCCCCCTGTCAGACCAAACGGCCCCAGAGGTCGTAATCGCTGGCTTCCTCGACCTCGACGGTGACGAAATCGCCGGGGTTCAGGCCTTCGAAGCCTTCATCGATGAACAGGTTGCCGTCGATCTCGGGCGCGTCGGCCTTGGTGCGGCAGGTGGCGCCTTCGTCATCGACCTCATCGACCAGCACCTGAATCACCTGGCCGACCTTGGCTTGCAGCTTGGCCTCGGAAATGGCCTGCGCCTTTTCCATGAAGCGTTCCCACCGCTCCTGCTTCACTTCGGGCGGCACGTGATCGGGCAGATCATTGCTGCGGGCGCCTGCGACGTTTTCGTATTGGAAGCAGCCCACGCGATCGAGCTGCGCCTCGTCCAGCCAATCCAGCAGGGTCTGGAACTCCGCCTCGGTCTCGCCGGGGTAGCCGACGATGAAGGTGGAGCGCAGCGTGATCTCCGGGCAGGCGGCGCGCCAGGCGGCGATCTCGTCCAGCGTCCGCGCCGCTGCCGCAGGCCGGGCCATGCGCTTGAGCGTATCGGGGTGGGCGTGCTGGAACGGGATGTCGAGGTAAGGCAGCACCAGCCCCTCGGCCATCAGCGGGATCAGGTCGCGCACATGCGGATAGGGGTAGACGTAATGCAGGCGAACCCAGAGGTCATCGCCCGCGCCCAAACGGCCCAGCTCGCGCGCCAGATCGGTGATATGGGCGCGCACTTCGCCGTCTTTCCACTTGGCCATATCGTGCTTGCGATCCACGCCATAGGCCGAGGTGTCTTGCGAGATGACCAGCAATTCGCGCACGCCTGCTTGCACCAGCTTTTCGGCCTCGCGCAGCACGGCATGGGCCGGGCGGCTGACCAGTTTGCCGCGCATGTCGGGGATGATGCAGAATTTGCACTTGTGGTTACAGCCCTCGGAAATCTTGAGATAGCTGTAATGGCGCGGCGTCAGTTTCACGCCACTGGCGGGCAGCAGGTCGATGAAGGGATCGGGCTGCGGCGGCACGGCCTTGTGAACGGCATCCAGCACGGCCTCGTATTGATGCGGGCCGGTGACGGCCAGCACCTTGGGATGGGCGCCGGTGATGTATTCGGGTTCCGCGCCCAGGCAGCCGGTGACCAGCACCTTGCCGTTTTCGCGCAGCGCCTCGCCGATGGCATCCAGGCTTTCGGCCTTGGCGCTGTCCAGAAAACCGCAGGTGTTCACGATCACCGCATCGGCGCCCTTGTAATCGGGGCTGATCGCATAGCCTTCGGCGCGCAGGCGCGTGAGGATGCGCTCGCTGTCCACCAGCGCCTTGGGGCAGCCAAGGCTGACCATGCCGATCGTCGGCTGCCCTTCGCGCCGGGCATCTGGTACGATGGCGCGGGCAAGATCGGGGCGAAGATTGGGCGGGTTCTGGCTGGACATGGGCAAGCTCGATCCGGTGAAGCGCAAGGGGCGGCCTGCGGCCTATACGCGAAAGCATGGCGGCAGAGAAGGGCGAAGGCGCAAAAGGGCGGGGGCGCGATCACGCCCGGCGCAGATCATCCGCCGCCGCCGCCCGACCGGCAAGCAGGGTGACCAGCACAAGGCACAGCGCCAGCGCGGCCCAGGTCTGGCGGAACCCCAGATGTTCGGCCACGAACCCGATGGTCGAAGGCGCGACCAATATCCCGGCATAGCCCACCATGGTGACCGTGGACAGCGCGGCCCCCGGCGGCAGGCCGGGATGATTGCCCGCAGCGGAAAACAGCACTGGCACGGTATTGGCAATGCCCAACCCTGCCACGGCAAAGGCAAGGATCGCCAACGGCGCATCGGGGGCAAAGGCGGCGGCCAGCAATGCTGCGGCCGCCAACCCGGCCGAGGCGCGCAGCGTGCGCACGGCACCAAAGCGGTTGCGCAGCGCATCGCCCGCAAAGCGCACTATCGCCATTGCTCCGGCAAAGAAGGCAAAGCCAAGTGCGGCCTGCGATGGCCCAGCCCCCAACTCCTTGCCCAGAAAGAGCGCACCCCAATCCATGACCGCGCCTTCCGGCACCATGCAGAGCAACGCCATGATCCCCAGCAGCCATAGCGCAGGATCCCGCGGCACAATCCGGACCGGCGCGGCCCCGGGTTCAGGTGGCACAGGCGGAACATCCATCAGGCGAGGCATGGCCCAGAATACCAGCGCCGCCACGATCCCCGCTGCCACCAGCGCCTGCAACGTGCCGCCCCAATGGGCCAGCACCCAGCCCCCCGCCGCCCCGCCGACAAAGCCGCCCAGGCTCCAGAACCCGTGGGACGACGACATGATGGCCCGGCCAAGGGCACGTTCCACCTCAACCGCCTGCGCGTTCATCGCCACATCCATGCAACCGATCGTCGCGCCAAAGACCACCATGGCCAGGGCCAGCAATGGCAATGACGGGGCCAGCACCACCATCGGCAGCATCGGGATCACCGCCAGGGCAAAGCCCCGCAGCACCGGGCGCGACCCGAAACGGGAAATCAGCCGCCCGGACATGAGCATCGCCCCGACCGCCCCGATGCCAAGCCCAAGGATCAACAGGCCCAGCACCGCCTCGCCAATGCCATGGCGGGGCAGCAGCGGCGGGATCTGCGGGGCCCAGGCCCCCATGGTAAAGCCATTGGCAAGAAACATCGCGGCGACAGCACGGCGCGATTGCAAGGGGGTCGGGCGCATGATCCAGCCTTCAAAGCGGTTTGAAGGCTGACATAGCGGTTTTTTGCCACCCTTCCCAGACCCCGGCGGTCAAGCTTTGTTGCAACGCATGACAGGTGAAACCGGTCGGCAGCCTTGAACCGTCCCATGCCACGGCAGGGGCCAAGCTGAGAACAATGACTGCCACCACCCCCTACCGTTTCAATTTTCGCAAAATTGCCGTGATCTGGCCGCGGGTCAGGCCAGATTCCCACGCAGAACGGTTTCCGTAGCGGAAACTGACGGTGCCTGATATGGCGACGATCACAACAGGACTAGGCGGCCCGCAAGGTGTGGGCGAGGGCAGCTTCCGCGGCACGCCCCTCACGTCGGGCAATTACGATGACGGCGCGATCCAGGTGAACATCACCTCGGTCTTCGGGTCGCAGGGCATCAGCTATTTCGGCACCAATTACACGTCGATCTACATCAATACGAACGGGCTCATCACCTTTGGCGGGCCGCAGACATCCTATACCCCGACCCCGATCCAGAACTTGCCCTATCCGGCCATCGCGGTGTTCTGGTCGGATGTGAACATCACCTCGGGCACGGCCACCGGCACCAACAACATCTATTGGGATCTGGATCCGGCCAGCGGCAAGGTGACGATCACATGGCTGGGGGTGCGGCCCTATTCGGGCAGCACCACCGCGCGCAATACCTTTCAGCTGGTGCTGGAACATACGCAAGACGGCAATTTCGAAGTCGATTTCATCTATCAGCAGATCCAATGGGCCAATGGTGGCTTTGGCGTGGCCCAGGCCGGGATGACCGATGGTGCTGGGCAGGATTTCGTGCTGCCAGGGTCCGGCAATGCCACGGCAATCACCGGTTACCCGAATGCGCAGCTGGACCCGAATGATCCCAATGGCGTCTGGTCGACCCGGTTCCTGAATGGCCGCCCGGTCTGTTTCGTGACGGGCACGCGGATCGCGACCCCGGAAGGCCCCCGCCCGGTCGAGGATCTGCGGGCGGGCGATCTGGTGCTGACCCGCGATGCCGGGGCGCAACCGTTGCTCTGGGCCGGTGGGGAATCGGTTCTGGCAAGCGGGGCGGCCCTGCCCGTCCGGGTCGAGGCCGGGGTGCTGGGCGATCACGCACCGCTGAGCGTTTCCCCCCGGCATCTGCTGCTGGTCGCGCATCCGGCCTGCGAGATGCTGTTCGATGTGCCCGAAGTACTGGTGGCTGCGCGCGATCTGCTGGCATTGCCCGGCATCCGGCAGGAAACCGTGCCGCGTCGGCTGGGCTATCACCATCTGTTGCTGGGACGGCATCATGTGCTGAACGCCGAAGGGGCCGGGGCCGAAAGCCTTTATCCCGGGCCGCAGGCGCTGGCCGACCTGCCTTCACGGCAGGTGGCCGACCTGCAGCGCTGTCTGCCGGATGGCCAGCTTGACTGGCTGGCCCGGCAGCCCATGGCACGGCGGGTCTTGAAACCGCATGAGGCGCGCGTTCTGTGCGGTTTCATGACCCGGTCGCGCATCAAAGCACAAGCACCCCGGTTGCGGGCGGCCTGACCGTGTTGCGGCCCCGTCAGCGCGGCGGTGCCAAAGCCTCGATTTCAGCCTTGTTGCAGCAGAACTCGGGCAGCGAAGGCCCCGGAACCGCCAGCCAGTTGGTGCAATCACTCTCGGACCCGCAGGCCTGACAGCGTGCAATCAGACAGGCCAGTTCACTGCGCTTGAGCCATCCGTCTGTCACGGCCTGCGGCAGACTGACCCCTGCCCGACGCGCCATGCCATGGGTCAGCCACCAGGCCTTCGGGGCCTCGACATATCCGATCATCTTCTCGCCTCGCTTTACCCCCTTGTGCAGGATGGAGGCGCGGGCCGCAGTCTTCCTTGACCTGAATCAATAGCTGCGACGCAGCTGCGCGACCACCGCCGCGACCTGCGCCTGCCGCTGCGCGTTTGGTGGATGGCTGCCCAGGAATTGATCCCCCGGGTCTGGCAGGCGGGCAAAGAACCCCGCGCCCCGGACAGGATCATATCCGGCACGAAAGGCAATTTCGGCGCCAAGTGCATCGGCCTCCAGTTCGAATTCCTTGGAAAAGCGCCGCGCGCCTACGGTCGCCCCCAATTCCTGCAACTGCTGCAGCGCCGCCGGATCTGCCCCCGTTGCCTGCCCCAGCAAGGTGCCCAGAAGTGCCCCGGTGGTTGCCGTCTGCTGTTGACGCGGCAAATGGCCGGAGATGTGATGCGCTGCCTCATGGCCCAGCACAAAGGCGATTTCATCGGCGTTGCGGGCATCCGCAATCAGCGACAGGGTAAAGCCCACCACCGGCCGCCCCAGATTGTCTTCGGTCTGAAAGGCATTGGGCGGCAGGTTCGGGCGCTTGTCGATCACGATCTCGATATCGCAATTCATTCGTCCCCGGCTTCTTTCCCGGCAGATCGCCTCGGCCACCGGCTCTACCCGCTGCACGACGCTGACGAAATTCTGCGCCGCCTGCGCTGGCGGCAACACCGGCGGGACGCCCGGTCTGGTGACCGGCACCGCAGGCTGTGGCAAGGGGTCAAGCCCGGGTGCAGTGCTGGGCACACAGCCAGCGGTCATCCCTGCGGCCAGAACCGCCGCCACGACCGCGCGCGCGCGCTGTGCCCGATCCTGACGCATCAACCCCATCTGCCGCTCCTGCCCTGTTTTGCGACAGTTTAGGGCCTGCCCTGCGGCACGAAAAGGGGGCCTGCGATAGAGCGCCCCACCATCGCCGGTTTGTGATCCGCAGATTGTGATTGCACCGGTGGGGGGGCCAAGGCTAGCCTGATCCCATGTTTACCATCGAACACGATTTTGACGCCACCGTGATCACCCTGATCGACGAAGGCCACGACGGGCTGATGGAGGATATCACCATCTCGGCCTTCGACGATTGCATCACGCTGGAGCAACTGCATCCGGTGACCGAAGAGCCGCAGACCATCACCCTGTCGATGGCGCAACTGCGCGATCTGATGGCAGCGCTGGATCTGCCGGAAGGCAGCTACCGGCTGGAAAGCCGCCCGCGCTGATCGAGACTGGACGCTGACCGGACAGGGAAGCCGCTAGCTTGCAACACCTGCAACATGCCCATTTCGGCAGGTATCATTGCCCAAAACGGCAGAATACCGATCAAGACGACATTATGTTTTTTCAATACACCCATTTTGAAGCTTTACCTCACCCCCAATCCCGCGCTACAGGCTCTGTCATGATCGCACTGGCCCGCCCCTTTGCTGCGCTGCCCCGACGCCGTTCCTTCGGCGCCTGAGCCCGCACGCCTGCGATCCCGGCCGGATACCGGCCCCCCCCACCTTTCGTTGACATGCCCGCCTGCCTTTGGCACCCCTGTGGCACCGCCTTGCAAGGAAGACATCATGATCCCTGCCGTTCTGCCGACCTATAACCGCGCGCCCCTTGCCTTTGTGAAAGGCGAGGGCAGCTGGCTCATCGCCGAAGATGGCCGCCGCTATCTTGATCTTGGTGCGGGCATTGCGGTGAACACGCTGGGCCATGCCGCGCCGGAACTGGTGGCCACGATCACCGAACAGGCGGGCAAGCTCTGGCACGTGTCCAATGTGTACCGGATTCCCGAACAGGAAAAACTGGCGCAGTTGCTGGTGGATCAGACCTTTGCCGATACGGTGTTCTTCACCAATTCGGGCACCGAAACCGCCGAACTGGCGGTCAAGATGGTGCGGAAATACTGGTATGAAAAAGGTGATCCCGACCGGATCGAAATCCTGACATTTGACGGCGCCTTCCATGGCCGCTCGACCGCCGCCATCGCTGCGGCCGGGTCGGAAAAGATGGTCAAGGGCTTTGGCCCGCTGATGCCGGGCTTCCGGCAATTGCCCTTCGGCGATCTGGAGGCCTTCCGCGCCGCGATCAGCGACCGGACCGCCGCCGTGATGATCGAACCGATCCAGGGGGAAGGTGGCATCCGCGTCGTCCCCGATGCGCTCTTGCGCGAGATGCGTCGGCTCTGCGACGAAACCGGCGCGCTACTGGTGTTTGACGAGGTGCAATGCGGCGTGGCGCGCACAGGGCGGCTGTTCGCGCATGAATGGGCCGGCGTCACCCCTGATATCATGATGGTGGCCAAGGGCATCGGCGGTGGCTTCCCGCTGGGCGCCGTTCTGGCAACCGAAGCCGCCGCCGCCGGCATGGTGGCAGGCACCCATGGTTCAACCTATGGCGGCAACCCGCTGGGCTGCGCCATCGGCGCAACCGTCATGACCATTGCCGCCGATCCCGCCTTTCTGGCGGAAGTCAACCGCAAGGCAGCCCTGTTCCGTCAGGGGCTGGAGGCACTGGTCGCCGCCCATCCTCTGGTCTTCGAAAACGTCCGCGGTCAGGGGTTGATGATCGGGCTGAAATGCCGGGCCGCCAATACCGATCTGGTCAAGGCGGGCTATGATGCCCAGGTCCTGACCATCGCGGCGGCTGACAATTGCCTGCGCCTGCTGCCCGCCCTGAACATCCCCGACGCCGATATCGCCGAGGCGCTGAAACGGCTTGATGCCGCAGCAACACAGGTGGAAGCAAAGGTTGCAGCCGATGCCACGGCCTGATCCCGTCTTGCGCGAACGCGGCGACCGGGCCGCGCGACGACCCGAATTTCTGCCTTTATCTTGGTGAAAACATCCCCGGGGGTCCGGGGGCAGGCAGCCCCCGGCGATCCGCCGCACAGACAAAAGACAGAACAGATGACCCATTTTCTCGATATCCATACCACCGCCGCCCCCGACCTGCGGCAGATGATCGACAGCGCCCATGCGATGAAGGCCGCCCGCAACGGCCGCCCCAAGGGCACCCCGGATGACGAACAGCCGCTCAAGGGCCGGATGGTCGCGCTGATCTTCGAAAAGCCTTCGACCCGTACCCGTGTGTCCTTCGACGTGGGCGTGCGCCAGATGGGCGGCGAAACCATGGTCCTGTCCGGCAAGGAGATGCAGCTGGGCCATGGCGAGACCATCGCCGATACCGCCCGGGTGCTGTCGCGCTACGTCGATCTCATCATGATCCGCACGTTTGAAGAAGCTACCTTGCAGGAAATGGCCGAATATTCCGATGTGCCGGTGATCAACGGCCTGACCAACCGCACCCATCCCTGCCAGATCATGGCCGATGTGATGACCTATGAAGAACATCGCGGCCCGATTGCCGGGCGCAAGGTGGTCTGGTGCGGCGATGGCAACAATGTCGCCGCCAGCTTCCTGCATGCGGCGGGCCAGTTCGGCTTTGATTTCACCTTCACCGGCCCGCAGACCCTGGATCCAGAGGCGGAATGGCTGGGCTTTGCCCGGTCCAAGGGGGTGAAGGTGCAGGTGGAACGTGACCCGTTCAAGGCGGTCGATGGCGCCGATCTGGTGGTGACCGACACTTGGGTCAGCATGCATGATCCCGAAAGCGCCAAGGAACGCCGCCACAACCAGCTGCGCCCCTATCAGGTGAATGAAACCCTGATGGCCCGCGCCAAGCCCGATGCGCTGTTCATGCATTGCCTGCCCGCGCATCGCAATGACGAAGCCACCAGCGCCGTGATGGACGGCCCGCATTCGGTGATCTTCGACGAGGCCGAAAACCGCCTGCATGCGCAAAAGGCCATCATGCGCTGGTGCCTTGGCGTCTGATCTCCGTCCTTGATCCTGCCGGGGGCGGCGCTGCCTCTGCCCCCGGCCCGACATTTCTCCAACCGGCGCGCTGCACTTGGTCTCGCCTGATTGCTGTGCAAGGCTGCCCGGCGAACCGCAAAAGGAGTGTCCCGGTGATTCACGCCCAATCCGTTCTGGCTTTCGACCGTTCTCTTGGCGCATTGGCCGCCATTCTTGCCAAGGCCGAAGCCCATTGCGCCGCGGGAAAAATCCCGCCCGAGGCCCTGTTGCAGTTCCGGCTTTACCCCGACATGTTCCCCCTGACGCGGCAGGTGCAGCTTGCCTGCGATTTCGCGGCCCGGGCCTGCGCGCGATTGGCCGGTGAACCCCCGCGCAGCTTTCCTGACACCGAAACCAGCTTTGCCGAATTGCAGGACCGTATCCGCACCGCCCGCGCCTACATCGCGGGGTTTGACCCTGCCCGGTTCCAGGACGCGGCAGAGCGCGTGATCACCTTCCCCGCCGGGGGGCAAGAGATGCAGATGTCAGGCGCAGACTTCCTGTCCATCTTTGCCACGCCACAGCTGCATTTCCATCTGACCACTGCCTATAACATCCTGCGCCACAACGGCGTGGTGATCGGCAAACGCGATTACATGGGTGCCGCATGACCACCGCCCTTCTGCTCATCGACCTGCAGCAAGAGGTGGCCAACCGCATCGCCGGGGGGCGTGTCCCCTGGCCCGGCGGGGCCGAGGATCGGGTGACCGAGCTTCTGGCGCTGTTTCGCACCAAAGGTTGGCCCGTCGTGCATGTGCATCACGATGATGCCGACCCGGCTTCGCCCTTCCGGCGCGACCTGCCATCCGGTCAGGCCATGGCCTGTGCCAGCCCCGCACCGGGCGAGGCCGTGATCTTCAAATCCGGATCTTCGGCCTTTGCGGGCACCGGTCTTGATGCGCATTTGCGGCGGGCAGGCATTGACCGGCTGGTGATCTGCGGTGCAGTCACCGGGTTTTGCGTCAATTCCAGTGTGCGGGCGGCCAGCGATCTGGGTTTTTCTGTCCTTCTGGCAGAAGATGCGTTGTTCAGCTTCGGGATTGATACCCATGATGGTCAGGGCGGCATCGGGGCGGAAATGGTGGCCCGCAGCACGCTGGCGCTGCTGGCCGCGGATTTCGCGACGGTGGCCCCGGGGGCAACACTGGCCCGCATGATCGGGGCCTGACGCCGCGCCTTGGCAATCCGCTGCCCATGACGGCGGGGAAGTGATCCCCCGCCCCTTGCGCCCCGCCCCCCTGCACGGCATGATTCCGCCAAACGGGCAAGGGAGAGTGCAGGATGCGCTGGCTGATGCGGGCCTTGGCCTCGGTTCTGGTGCTGGTCATGCTGCTGGCGCTGATGATCTTTCTCATGCCCAAGGATGGGCTGATCGATCTGGCAGAACGCGAATTCGAAAAGGCCACCGGTCGCAGGATCGACATTGCCGAGCCGGTGCAACCTTCGGTCTGGCCGGTGATCGGGGTGCGCACCGGGCCGGTTACGCTGGCCAATGCCGATTGGGGCAAGGCACCGGCGCTGATGACGGCCAAGGCGCTGGATATCCGGCTTTCGCTGGCGGCGCTGATTTCGGGCGATCTGCACATCACCGGGGTGGAACTGGTCGATCCGGTGCTGATGCTGGAACGCCGCGCCGATGGGGCGGTGAACTGGGAGCTGAAGCTGGCCGAAACGCCGGAAGATACCCCCGCACCTGAGGCCGCGTCGCAGGGGTTTGCCGCCCGGCTTGACCGGGCCATTCTGCATGGCGGGCGCATCAGCTTTGCCGATGAAGGCAGCGGTCAGACATGGGACGTGACGGCGCTTGATCTGGAAACCGCGATCCCCGATCCGATGGGCAGCGTGACACTGGCCGCCCGTGGCACCCTGCGCGGGCAAGCGGTCGATCTGGGGGCGGAAATCGCCGAATTCGCGGCCTTTCTGGACGGCAAGACCGTCAGCCTTGCGCTGAACCTTGGTGCGGGTCGGGCACGGCTGGGATTTTCGGGCATTGCAGGGTTTGCGCCCCTGGCGGTGGAAGGCGATCTGGAGGGCGATCTGTCCGATCTGGCGGCCCTTGCAGCACTGGCAGGCACCACGGCGCCCGACCTGCCCGAAGGTCTGGGCGCGCGCAGCCTGACGGTGAAAACCGGGCTGACCCGCGCCGACAATGGCGGCTGGTTGCTGCGCGGGGCCGAAATCACCGCGGATGATCAGGTGGTGAAGGGCGATCTTGACCTTGTGCCGGGCAAGGATCGCCCGAAACTGGTGGCGCAACTGGCGATCCCGTCGCTGACCCTGCCACGCGGCAAGGGCGATCCTGCCCCAGATGCCGCTGCGGGGGCGGGCTGGTCGTCCACCCCGATTGACGCAGGCGCGCTGCATGGCTTCGATGCCGATATCGCGCTGGCCCTTGGGGCTGCCGATCTGGGGATCGGACAGTTAGGCCCCACCAAGGCCCGGCTGGTGATCGATCAGGGCCGGGCGGTAATCCGGCTGGAAGAGGCCGAGGCCTATGGCGGCAACATCACCGGCCAATTCGTGATCAATGCCCGCAAGGGCCTGTCGGTCGGGGGCGATCTGCGCTTTGCCGGATTGCAGATGCAGCCGCTGGGGCGGGATCTTGCAGGGTTTGACCGGCTGGTGGGCCAAGGCGATCTGGCGGTCAAGTTTCTGGGCGTGGGCGACAGTCTGGCCGCGATCATGGCCAGCCTGTCGGGCGAAGGGAAGCTGGCGCTCGGCAAGGGCGAGATGATCGGGCTGGATATTGCAGGCATGTTGCGCAGCATGGACCCGGGCTATGTCGGCGAGGGCGCCAAGACGGTGTTCGACAATCTGAGCTTCGGTTTTGCCATGGCCGATGGTGTTCTGCGCAGCGACGATCTGCTGCTGGCCGCCCCGCTGCTGCAGGCGACGGGGGCGGGAACGATCGATCTCGGGGCGCAAGCGCTGGATCTGCGGCTCCTGCCGCGCCTCTTGCCCCGCGACGACGGCACAGGCGGGGCCGAAGTGCCGGTCTTGATCCGCGGGCCATGGGCCGATCCGAAAATCCGGCTGGATCTGGAATGGCTGGCCGAACAGCGACTGGCGACCGAACGGCAGCGCGCCGAGGAACAGGCCAAGGCCCGGTTGGAGGAACTGGCGCGCAACAAGCTGGGCGTCACACCCGAAGCCGGAGAAACGCTGGAAGATGCTGCCAAACGGCGTCTGGAAGAGGCGGTGCAAGAGGAAACCGGCCGCGTGCTGGACCGGATCTTGAACGGCAACTAGGTCGCGCGATCCAGCAGGGCCACCAGCCGGTTACGCGCATCCGGCAGGGCAAGGCTCGGACGCAGCGGCGCAAAGGCCCGGGTCAGGAAATGCCTGGTCAGCGCCAACCCTTGTTGCAGATCAAGCGCCGTGACAGGCCCCTGCCCCAACAAGGCCTGAGGCAGCGGCAGCAGCCGGTCGGCCCATTCCCCGGCCCCGGCCCGACTGACAGCCCGCCCTGTGCGCGGGCTGACATAGGCCAGATCTTCGCGGCTGCCGGTGACCGCGCAGCGCCCCAGATCCAGCGCAAAGCCGGCATCTTCCAACAAGGCCAGTTCCCATCGCAGATACTGCCCCGCCCAATCCGGCATATCACCGGCGGCAGCCGGGCGTCCGGCCTCCATCGCGGCAAGCAGGGCCGTTGTGGTCCGGAACAGACCCGGATGCGGATCGCGTTCCGGCAACGCCATCCGCAACATGGCACAGACCGCGTTCAACCCGGCAAGCCCAGACCGATCCTCCAGCAGGGCGGCACGGCTGCGCAGTGGTTCTACGCTGAAGCTGCCCAGATGTTCATCCAGCCGCGCCCGCCAGACCACCTGCACTTCACTGCCCGGCTGCAGCATGGCCACCATCTTGCGCGACGCGCCGCCGCGCACCATGCCCGCCTGACGGCCATGTTCCGCCGTGAAGACCTCGATGATCGCCGAAGTTTCGCCATGCAGGCGCGCGCCGATCACTGTGCCAGAATCCGTCCATTCCATGCGTCACCATCCGACGGAGCGCGGCCTTAGGCAATGGGGCCATTCTGTCCCCGGATCAGCCGTCCAGGCCCGGATCCTCCAGCAACGTGCGCCCGGCGCGATCTTCGATTTCCAGCACCCAGAGATCGGGGTCATGCTTGCGGGCGGTGCGGATGGCCTGATCCACATCCGCCTCGGCCCCTTCGGCCAGCACCATCCAGATGCGGGCATCGCGGGCGAAATCATAGCTGCGCTGCAGGGCGCGGGCCTGCCCGTCCAGCGTGGCGCATTTCACGATCACCGCCCCGGCGGTATCGTCACCCCGTGCTGTCAGGAAAACCGGAATGCCTTCCAGCCGCAACCGCGCCAGATAGGCCGAGACCCAAAGCCCGCTGGCCAGACGCGGTTGCATGCCGCCCCCCTAACGCGCGGTTCAGTCGCCATCCTTGAAATCAAGACCCATTTCCGAATAGCGCTCGGGTTCATCCAGCCAGTTCGGACGCACCTTCACCTGCAGGAACAGATGGGCCGTGCGGCCGATGAATTCGGAAATATCAGCCCGGGCGGCCTGACCGATGGCCTTGACCGTTTCGCCCTTTGACCCCAGCACGATGCCCTTGTGGCCATCCCGCGCGACATAGATGATCTGGTCGATCCGCGTCGTGCCGTCTTCGCGATCTTCCCATTTTTCGGTTTCCACCGTCAGCTGGTAGGGCAGTTCCTCATGCAGGCGCAGGGTCAGCTTTTCGCGGGTGATTTCGGCGGCGATGATGCGCATGGGCAGATCGGCGATCTGGTCTTCGGGATAGAACCAGGGGCCGCTGGGCAGTTCTTCGGCCAGCCAGCTGCGCAGCTTGTCCACGCCATAACCCTTTTCCGCCGAAATCATGAAGGTTTCGGCAAAGGGATAGGCCTCGTTCAGCCGGGCCGACAGGGCCAGCAGGGTTTCGGCCTTGACCCGGTCGATCTTGTTGATGGCCAGCGCCACCCGCTGCCCGCGCGGAATCCGGTCGCGGATCGTGTCAATGATGGCGGCGACGCCTTCGGTCAGGCCGCGATGAGCTTCGATCAGCAGGACGATGATGTCGGCATCGGTCGCCCCGCCCCAGGCAGCCGCCACCATCGCACGGTCCAGCCGCCGCCGCGGGCGGAACAGGCCGGGCGTATCGACGAAGACAATCTGCGTGTCCCCTTCCATGCAGACGCCCCGGATCCGTGCCCGCGTGGTCTGCACCTTGTGGGTGACGATCGACACCTTGGCACCCACCATCCGGTTCAACAGCGTGGATTTGCCGGCATTGGGCTCGCCGATCAATGCCACGAAACCCGCTTTCGTCTCAGCCATTTCGGCCCTCCATCCGCGCCAGAAGCGCTTTTGCTGCGGCCTGTTCCGCCGCGCGTTTCGTGCCAGCCTGCGCCTGTTCGCTTTCGCCCGAAGTCAGCCGCACCTCTACCGTAAAGACCGGCTGGTGATCCGGCCCGCTGCGGCCAAGCGCCGTATAGCTGGGCGGCTGCTGGCCACGCGCCTGCACCCATTCCTGCAGCGCGGTCTTGGCGTCCCGCGCATCCTGCTCCACCCGGCCGATCCGGGGGCCCCACAATTGACGCACGATAGCACGGGCAGCGTCAAATCCCGCATCCAGATATACGGCGGCAATCACCGCTTCCATCGCATCGCCCAGAAGCGCCTCCTTGCGGCGCCCCCCGGACAGCATTTCCGACCGGCCCAGCTTCAGCACTTCGCCCAGACCGATCTCGCGCGCCACATCCGCACAGGCTTCCTTGCGCACCAATGCGTTGAAGCGCGGCGCAAGCTGGCCCTCTGCCGCAGCCATATCGGCCTGCAGCAGGGCTTCGGCCATGGCCAGCCCCAGAACCCTGTCGCCCAGAAATTCCAGCCGCTGATTGTCGGGCCGCGTGGCCGATGACAGCGACGAATGCGTGACCGCCTGCACCAGAAGGCTGGGGTCACGAAAGCGGTGGCCCAGTTTCTGTTCGAACGCCTGTAGATCAGCCGCCAGTTTCACGCGCAGGCCCGTGGTCACTCGACCGCCTTGAAGAAGCGGTCGGACCGCCAGGTCCAGAAGTAAAGGATCCGCGCCCCGGCCGAGGAGAAGATCACCCGATCCGCCCGCCCGATCAGGTATTCTGCCGACAACATGCCCACCCCGCCCGCAGCCTGGCTGAACCGGCTGTCGGTCGAATTGTCGCGGTTGTCCCCCATGAAGAAGTAATGCCCCGGCGGCACGGTCAGCACATCGGTATTGTCGCCCGCGCCATTGGTGTCGATGTTCAGCACCTTGTGCTGACGCCCGCCCGGCAGGGTTTCGATGCTGCGGCTGCGGGTGCAGATGCCGCCCATGCCGACCGGATCGTTTTCGCAGCGCGGCACATTGCGCATCGGGCCTTGCGGCTCCTTGATTTCCTCGAACACACCATCGGGTGTCTGCGGCACTTCCTGCCCGTTGATCCACAGCACGCCATTCTTCATCTGGATCGTGTCACCCGGCAGGCCGATCAGCCGCTTGATGAAGTCGGACCCGTTCACCGGATGGCGGAACACCACCACATCGCCGCGTTCAGGTTCTGACGCGAAAATCCGGCCCGAAATCGGGCAGGCGGCAAAGGGGCAGGAGTAGCGGCTGTAGCCATAGGCCATCTTGTTGACGAACAGGAAATCGCCGATCAGCAGCGTATCCTTCATCGATTCCGACGGAATCCAGAACGGCTGAAACAACAGGGTGCGGAAAGCGCCTGCAATCAGCAGCGCATAGACCACGGTTTTCACCGTTTCCATGATCCCGCCTTCGGATTTCGAGGTGCTGGCCATTTGCCCTGCCTTTCGCTGCTTCGCGGCGCTTCATGCGCGCATGCTGGCCCCGAGTCAAGTTTTGGGGTGTCAAGTTCCGGTGCCTTCAGGCGGGCGGCGCAAGGGGGCGGGCCTCGATCACCACGATGGCATGGGCCCAAGGGTGATCATCGGTCAGGCTGACATGCACCACCGCCTCGTGCCCTGCCGGGGTCATTGCGGCAAGTCGCGCGGCAGCCCAGCCGGTCAGGTGCATGACAGGCTGGCCGGTGGACAGATTGGTGACAGCCATGTCCTTCCAGGCGATGCCCATGCGCAGCCCCGTGCCAAGCGCCTTGGAACAGGCCTCTTTCGCCGCCCAGCGTTTGGCATAGGTCGCAGCCACCATGCGGGGGCGGGCTTCGGCCTTTGCCTGTTCGGCCAGGGTGAAGACCCGATTGCGGAACCGGTCGCCGTGGCGATCCAATACCCCGGCGATGCGGTCGATATTGGCCAGATCGGTGCCGACGCCCAGGATCATCACATCACCGCCACTGCGGCGGCCTGCAGGCTGGACGCCGCCGCCGATCCGTGGTCGGAATGGGGAAAGCCCGAAGAAGGATGATCCATGCTGCGCCGCCCTGCCCTTGCCCTGATGACCGCCGCCCTGATGCTGGCCGCCCCGGCGGGGCAGGCCGAGACACGCAAGTCATACAAGGTGGAAACGCTGCTGGGCAAGGCAAGGCTGAAGAACGTGCCCTGCCAGCTGATCGTGGGCGGCGTCACCACCGAATTGCGCAGCCCCGGCAGCTTCAAGCTGCCTTCGGTCAAAGGCGGGGTGCCGCCGATCGACATCCTGTCCTGCCGCTACAAGGATCAGACGCTGACCACCCCCACCCTGGCCGATCCGCGCAGCGTGAAGGTCACCTTCGACTTTGAACCGAAAGAACAGGGCAGACTGGTCGGCCAGATCCGGTTCACCAAGGAAAACGGCGGGCTGGCCGCATTCTTTACCGCCGCGGGCCGGTTGGTGCTGGTGGATTGACCACCCCGGGGCCGCGCGATGGCTCAGGCCCGGGCGGCATCCATCCGGCGGCGCATTTCCTCGATGGCTGGGCCAAGACCCAGATAGATCGCCTCGCCAATCAGGAAATGGCCGATGTTCAGCTCCATCACCTCGGGGATGGCCGCAACCGGGGCCACATTCTCGAAGGTGAGCCCGTGGCCCGCATGCACTTCCAGCCCCAGCGAATGGGCCAGCGCAGCCCCTTTGCGCAGGGCGGCAAGTTCGGCCTCGGCCTCGTCCAGTCGGCCCTCGGCGTGAAGATCGGAATAATGCCCGGTATGCAGTTCCACCACAGCGGCACCGATCCGGGCCGAAGCCTCGATCTGCCGCGCATCGTGACCAATGAACATGCTGACCCGGCAGCCCGCATCGCGCAGCGGGGCAATGTAATGGGCCAGCCGGTTTTCATCCCCTGCCACATCCAGCCCGCCTTCGGTCGTGCGTTCCTCGCGCCGTTCGGGCACAAGACAGACGGCATGGGGTTTCAGCCGCAGCACGATGGCGGCCATCTCATCCGTGGCGGCACATTCGAAGTTCAGGGGAATTTCGATCCCGGCACGCAGGGCCTCCATATCGGCATCGCGGATATGGCGGCGGTCTTCGCGCAGATGGGCGGTGATGCCATCGGCCCCCGCCGCTTCGGCCAGCAGGGCCGCGCGCAAAGGATCGGGCCAGGCAGAGCCGCGCGCATTACGCACCGTCGCCACATGGTCGATGTTCACCCCAAGCCGCAACTTGCCAGCCATGTCCGCCCTCCTTGCCGGTCAGGACGCGCCCGGACCGTCTTCTTCACCTGTGTCGGCCGCCAACTTGCCTGTCAAAGCGCGCGCCTTCAAGGCCCTGCGCTTCTCCATCTTTTCCTTCAGACGGGCGCTGCGCAGTTTCTGATAGGCATGGATCAGCGGCAGCGACAGGTAATAGGTGAACAGGCTGGTGATCAGCCCGGGGATGATCGACCCGACGGTATAGGGCCAGTAGATGAACCAGAAGAATTCGTTCAGCTTGTCCCACTGGGCCACATCATCGGTGAAGGCCGATCTGAGATTGTGCCACAGCTGCCAGCCCGCCTCGGTGAAGGCCAGATAGACCGACATGAAGGTCATCGGCGCTTCGATCCCCAGCATCCAATGCCCGAGCTTGAGGCAGAGCATGGCCATGAAGGGCGTCGTCAGCGGATTGGAGATGAAGGTGGCCAGCAACGCCGCGATGATATTGCCGCGCATGATCCAGGCAAGGCCCGCCGCCGCCAGCATCTGCCAGCCATAGACCGGCGGAAAATTCACAAACGTCCCGGCAAAGATGCCACGGGCAATGCGATGCGGCTGATCGGGCAAGCGGCGCATCCGGTGCAGAACATATTGCACGGCCCGCCTGATCCCCCCTGAAGGATAGACGAATTCGCGGATGCTCTGGGCCCAGCTCCGCGGGTCGCGCCGCTTGAATACCACGTCAGTCTTCTTCCCGCCCCGCAATCAGGGCTTTCGGCCTGTGTTCCTGTGCCGCGCAATCTGGGCCACGTCGGTTTCGGCCTCGAGTGCCGTCATGACCGCATGCAGATGTTCCAGATCCCGCAAATCCACATCGACCACGAGTTTGTAAAAGTCTGGTTTGCGATCGACGAAATTCAGATCCGAAATATTGGCCTTCTGTTCACCGATCAAGGTGCAGATACGCCCCAACACGCCCGCGTCATTTGATATGGTCAGTTCAAGACTGACCGTGTTCACCGCCGGATGGCGCCCGGCTTGCCAGCGCAGATCGACCCAGCGTTCAGGCTGTTCCTCATAGGCGGCCAGTTCCGGGCAGTCGATCGTATGCACCACGACCCCCTGCCCGCGATAGGTGATGCCGACAATCCGTTCGCCCGGCACTGGCTGACAGCAGGGCGCGCGGGTAAAGCTCTGGTCGGCGGCCAGACCCATCACCGGGCGCTGCGCATCCACCTCATCCGGCAACACCGACTGCAATTCGGGATACAGCGTTTCCAGAACCTTGCGCGCAGCCAGTTCGGCAGACCCGAGCTGTGCCAGCAATTCGATCTCGTCAGGCAGGCCCAGCATCTTGGCTGCCGTGCGCAGTGCCTTGTCGCTGGCTTTCTTGCCTGCGTGATCAAAGGCTGCACGGGCCAGTTCCTGCCCCAGCTTCACAAAACGCCCGCGATCCTCTTCGCGCAAGGACCGGCGAATGGCCGATTTGGCCCTGCCGGTGGTGACAATATCCACCCAGCTGGCCTGCGGGCGCTGGCCCTCTGCCGTGATGATCTCGACGCTTTGCCCGTTTTTCAGCCGGGTCCAGAGCGGCACGCGAATACCATCGACCTTGGCCGACACGCAGGAATTGCCAATCCGGGTATGGATCGCATAGGCAAAATCCAGCGGCGTTGCCCCACGCGGCAGCTGCACCACATCGCCCTTGGGCGTGAAGCAGAACACCTGATCGGTGTACATTTCCAGCTTCACGTTTTCCATGAAATCGTCGTGATCTTCCTCGCCCAGCCGCTCGGTCAGGCCGGCCACCCATTTTGCCGGATCAACGGCAAAGGGGTTCTGCGCCCGCACGCCTTCGCGATAGGACCAATGCGCCGCCACGCCGCTTTCGTTCACCTCGTGCATCTGCCGGGTGCGGATCTGCACCTCGACCCGCCGGGCATCGCGGCCCGATACGGTGGTGTGGATCGACCGGTAACCGTTGGATTTCGGTTGGCTGATGTAATCCTTGAACCGGCCCGGCACGGCACGCCAGCGCTGATGGATCACCCCAAGCACGCGGTAGCAATCGCTTTCGCTGCGGGTAATCACCCGAAAGCCATAGATGTCGGACAGGCGCGAAAAGGCCAGATCCTTTTCCTGCATCTTGCGCCAGACGCTGTAGGGTTTCTTGGCGCGACCATAGACATCGGCCTCGATCCCGGCCTTTTCCAACTCGTTGCGCAGATCGGCAGTGATCTTGTGCACCACATCGCCCGCTTCGCGCTGCAGGGTGATGAAGCGGCGAATGATCGAATTGCGCGCATCTGGGTTCAGCACCCGAAAGGCCAGGTCTTCCAGCTCTTCGCGCATCCATTGCATGCCCATGCGGCCTGCCAGCGGCGCATAGATTTCCATGGTCTCGCGGGCCTTCTGGGCCTGCTTTTCCGGGCGCATCGACTTGATCGTGCGCATATTGTGCAGGCGGTCGGCCAGCTTGACCAGAATCACCCGCAGATCGCGCGACATGGCGACAAAGAGTTTGCGGAAATTCTCGGCCTGTTTCGATTCGGTCGAGGTCAGCTGCAGGTTGGTCAGCTTGGTCACACCATCGACCAGTTCGGCCACCTCTTCGCCAAACAGACGCGCCACCTCGGGATAGGTGGATTTGGTGTCTTCGATCGTGTCATGCAGCAGGGCGGTGACGATGGTGGCATCATCCAGCCGCTGTTCGGTCAGGATGGCCGCCACGGCCACGGGATGGGTGAAATAGGGCTCGCCCGACTTGCGGAACTGCCCTTCATGCATCAGCTTGCCATAGGCATAGGCCTGCCGGATCAGATCGGCATTGGTGACCGGATTGTAATTGCGGACAAGGGCGATCAGGTCTTCAACGTCGATCATCCCTGCCCGCCTTCGGTGCCGCAAACAGCCTTAGTGGTCGCCCTGCGCTTCCATCAGCGCGCGCAGCAGCTTTTCTTCCGACATGTCGTCATGCGCCGGACGGTCCACCATCTCGCCATTGCCCATGAGGGCGGCCATCTGGTCATCTTCCGGTTCGTCCACCTCGATCTGGGTCTGGTGGCTTTCGATCATGCGCTCGCGCAGCGAGTCGGCCTGCTGGGTTTCATCTGCGATTTCACGCAGGGCCACGACCGGGTTCTTGTCATTGTCACGATCCACCGTCAGGGGCGAACCCGACTGGATCTCGCGCGCCCGATGGGCGGCCAGCATTACCAGTTCGAACCGGTTGGGAACCTTGTCAACGCAATCTTCGACCGTCACGCGGGCCATGGGTTACTCCGTCAGGGGATGGGACATGGAAGGGTTTCCATACGCCTGAACACCCGGCTTGACAAGGGCGAAAGGCAAGTCCCCGCACAATGATACATCGCCCCCGAGGCATCGGTCCCGGGATGCGTCAAAGCCGGACAATTGCTGCCCGATCCAGTTCGGGCAGGGCAGTCAGCATCGCCGCAACAGTCAAGCCGGTCAAGGGGTGGCGCCAGTCGGGTACCACATCCGCCAGTGGCACAAGGACAAAGGCCCGGTCCTGCATGCGGGGATGGGGCAGGATCAGCCGGTCAGGGGCGCGTTGTGCCTGTTCGGCAGACGGCAGATCAATCCATCGCCGCAATTCATTTGCATCGGGCAGGATCTGTTCGCCAAAGGCGATCAGGTCCAGGTCCAGCGTCCGCCCGGCCCAGCGGCTGCTGCGGTGGCGGCCGAACAGCGCCTCGACCCGGTGCAATTCGGCCAGCACCTGTTCGGGACTGCGATCCCCGGTCACGATCTCTGCCGCCGCATTCACATAATCGGGACCGGCCCCTGCCGGAAAGCAGGGCGTGGCATAGATGGAACTGATGCGGATTGGCGTCAGCCCTGCCCGGTCAAGCTCGGCCAGGGCAGAACGCAGAGTTTCAACCGGGGGCCTGTCATCGAAGGGCAGATTGCCACCAATCGCAACCAGAGCGCGATTCGCGCTTGACAAAGAAGGGGTATGGCTCGTCACGATACGGTCAGTCTCTTAAGTATGGATTGCGTTGTTTCGATGGCGGCTGGTATCGAACGATGTTCCGTTCTTTCCAAGACCGCGTTGCCACCACTGGCGCGGAATTGGGGATGGAGCGATTTTGAGGGGAAAAAGATATGTTTTACAAGGACGAACGGCTTGCGCTGTTCATAGACGGGTCCAACCTTTATGCAGCGGCCAAGGCGCTCGGGTTTGACATCGACTACAAGCTTCTGCGGCAGGAGTTCATGCGGCGCGGGAAACTGCTGCGGGCTTTCTACTATACCGCGCTGCTGGAAAATGACGACTATTCGCCCATCCGACCGCTGGTGGATTGGCTGCACTACAATGGCTTCACCATGGTGACCAAACCGGCCAAGGAATATACCGACAGCCAGGGCCGCCGGAAGGTGAAGGGCAACATGGACATTGAACTGACTGTCAATGCCATGGAGCTTGCCCCGCGTGTCGATCACATTGTCCTGTTTTCGGGCGATGGCGATTTCCGGCCGCTGGTGGAAAGCCTGCAGCGGCAGGGTGTGCGCGTTTCGGTCGTTTCGACCATTCGCAGCCAGCCGCCGATGATTGCCGATGAACTGCGCCGTCAGGCCGACAATTTCATCGAACTCGATGAACTGCGCGACGTGATCGGCCGCCCCCCGCGCGAGCCACGCCCGATGGAGCGTGACGACACTGCGGTCGAGGTGAAGTGACCAAGGTGCCGGGGCCGCGGGCCATTTGCCCAGGCGGCCCCCACCTGCCCCGAAATCCGGGCCGGATTGTCGGATGATCGCGCTGTCGGGCCTGTTTCTGGCGGCGCTTCTGGCGGCCACGGTGATCCCTGCCCAATCCGAACTGGTTTTCGCCGGTCTGCAGCTTGCGGGCGGCCATCCGCTCTGGCTGATCTGGCTGGTGGCGACCTGCGGCAATGTGCTGGGGTCCGTGGTCACCTATGCCATGGGGCGCGGGATCGAACGCTTTCGCCACCACCGCTGGTTTCCCGCCACCCCGGAGCAGATGCAGCGCGCGCAGGTCTGGTATGGCCGCTGGGGCGCGGGGAGCCTCCTTCTGAGCTGGGCTCCCGGCGGGGATGTGCTGGTGCTGATGGCCGGGGTGATGCGGCTGCCGGTCCTGCCTTTCCTCATGCTGACCACTTTGGCAAAGGGCGGGCGCTACGCGGCACTGGCAGCGGCGCTTGCTTGGGGCTGGACCTGAGCCGCCATTGCGCCTACCTGAAGGGAACCGCGAAAGAGGCCCACCATGACGACCCAAGCCCTGCCCCCGTTGACGCTTTATCTTGCGGCCCCGCGCGGCTTTTGCGCCGGGGTGGACCGGGCCATCAAGATCGTGGAAATCGCGCTGCAAAAATGGGGCGCCCCGGTCTATGTCCGGCACGAGATCGTGCATAACAAATTCGTGGTGGACAGCCTCAAGGCGCTTGGCGCGGTGTTTGTCGAGGAACTGGACGAGGTGCCAGATGACCGCCCGGTGATCTTTTCCGCCCATGGCGTGCCGAAATCGGTGCCCGCCGCCGCGCAGGCCCGCAACATGGTCTTTGTCGATGCCACCTGCCCGCTGGTCAGCAAGGTGCATATCGAGGCCGAGCGCCATCACGAGAACGGCTTGCAAATGGTGATGATCGGCCATGCAGGCCACCCCGAAACCATCGGCACCATGGGCCAATTGCCCGAGGGCGAGGTGATCCTGGTGGAAACGGTCGAGGATGTGGCGACCGTCACCCCGCGCGATCCCGCGCGTCTGGCCTTCATCACCCAAACCACCCTGTCGGTCGATGACACCATCGACATCATCGCCGCCCTGCGCGCGCGCTTCCCGGCGATCATCGGCCCGCATAAGGAAGATATCTGCTATGCCACCACCAACCGTCAGGCGGCGGTGAAGGCGATTGCGGGCAAGATCGACGCGCTGCTGGTGATCGGTGCGCCGAACTCGTCGAACTCCCGCCGTCTGGTCGAGGTGGGTCGCGCCAATGGCTGCGCCTATGCGCAACTGGTGCAACGCGCGACCGAGATCGACTGGCGCGCGCTGGAAGGCATCCGTTCCATCGGCATCACCGCCGGCGCCAGCGCCCCCGAAGTGCTGGTGAACGAAGTGCTCGATGCCTTCCGCGCCCGGTTTGATACCACGGTCGAACTGGTGGAAACCGCTCAGGAAAACGTGGAATTCAAGGTGCCGCGCGTGCTGCGGGCCTGATCTTTGGCATCCGGCGCGCGGAAAAGCCTTGCGGCAACCATGGAAAGCGGCAGGATGGGCGCAACCATAAGGAGTGCCCGATGTTCCAGATCCTGTCGCCCGAATTCCTGCTGACGGCCTTCATCGTTTGCGTCACCCCCGGCATCGGGGTGGTTTACACCCTGTCGGTCACTTTGGGGGGCGGGTTTCGGGCCGGGTTCTGGGCCTCGGTCGGCTGCACGCTGGCCACAGTGCTGCATATGGCCGTCGCCCTGGCCGGGTTGGCCGCGATCCTGCTGACCAGCGCCATCCTGTTCCAGACAGTGAAATATGCAGGCGTGGCCTATCTGATCTGGATCGCCTGGGCCGTGCTGAAGGGCACCGGCGGAATGGATATTGCGCCGTCGCGCCCCGCAGCCCCCGCAAGGGTCGTCTGGCGCGGAATTGTGCTGAACATCCTGAACCCCAAGCTGCCATTGTTCTTCGTGGCCTTCCTGCCGCAATTCCTGCCCACGACCGGGGCGACCACGGCACAGATGGTGGAACTGGGCCTTGGCTTTGCTGCCATGACCTTTGCCACCTTCCTGCTTTATGCCGGTCTTGCCGCATCGGGCCGGCAGGCGATCCTCGGGTCTAACAGCGTGATGCGCTGGCTGCGCCGCGCCTTTACAGTATCTTTTGCCGCCCTTGGCCTGCGGCTGGCCATGGAACGCGCGGCCTGACGGCCAAGGCGGCGAAGCACTGGCATCCCGGGCGGCTGCGCGCTATGGCTGCGACGGGGGCCATTCCGCCCCGGCAGACAAGCGGACCCGAGTGCATGCCCGACCTTTACGCCTATACCGATGGTGCCTGTTCCGGCAATCCCGGCCCCGGGGGCTGGGGTGTGCTGATGCTGGCCAAGGACGGAGATACGGTCCTGAAGGAACGCACCCTGAATGGCGGCGAAGCCGATACCACCAATAACCGCATGGAATTGCTGGCCGCCATTTCCGCACTGGAAGCCCTGAGCCGCCCGTCAAAGATCATCGTCGTCACCGACAGCGCCTATGTGAAGAACGGCGTCACCGGCTGGATCTTCGGCTGGAAGCGCAATGGCTGGAAAACCGCCGACCGCAAGCCGGTGAAGAATGTCGATCTCTGGCAGCGGCTGGATGAAGCGCAGGCCCGCCATCAGGTGGAATGGCGCTGGATCAAGGGCCATGCCGGGCATGCCGAAAATGAACGAGCCGATGAACTGGCCCGGCAAGGCATGGCACCGTTCAAGAAAGGCGCGGCATGACCTTTGTCGCGGCGCTGGATCTGGCCTCGGTCACTGTCTTTGCGCTGACCGGCGCGCTTGTGGCCAGCCGGGCACAGCTGGATGTGGTGGGGTTCATCTTTCTGGCCTGTCTGACGGCGGTGGGCGGCGGCACCTTGCGCGATGTGCTGATCGGGCGCAGTGCCTTCTGGATTGCCGATCCCGCCGTGCTGGCAGTCGCGGCAGGAGCGGCGATCATTGTGTTCTTCACCGCGCATTTGCTCGAAAGCCGCTACCGGGCGCTGATCTGGCTGGATGCCTGCGCCCTGGCCGTGGCCGTGCCCGCCGGGGTCGGTGTGGCGATCAATGCCGGGCTGGGCTGGCCGGTTGCCATGCTCATGGGCATGATCACCGGCTGCATGGGCGGGCTGATGCGCGATGTGGTCTGCAATGAAGTGCCGCTGGTGTTGAAACAGGGCGAGCTTTATGTGACCGCCGCCCTTGCCGGGGCGCTTGCCGCCGTGGCGCTGCAGGCGCTTGGTCAGGATGGTGCGCTGCTGGCCTGTGCCGGGGTGACCTTCATTCTGCGTGCCGGATCAATCCTGTTTGGCTGGCGCCTGCCGGTTTACCGTCCGCGCCCGCCACGCGACGGGTTGCGATAAAGGGTTTTCCTGTCACATCAACCCGCTATAGTGGCGGCATGGCGCGCAAGAAGATCATTCCGGATACCGAGGTCTATCAGCTGATCCGCACCTTGCTGGCGCAAGGGGGCGACAAGGCGGTGTCCTTTCATTCGGTGGGCCGGGCCTGCGGACTGGCGGCGCCCACACTGGTTCAACGCTTCGGCGCCCGCGATGCCATGTTGCGTGCGGCGCTAGCCGATGGCTGGGACAGGCTGGAGGCCGCCACCATGGCCATCGAGACCGAAGCCCCCCTCACGGCCAAGGGCGCGCAGGCCTTTCTGAAGGCGCTCGCCGAAGATGCGCCGGAATGTGCCGAACTTGCGCTGCTGGCCGCCGATTTCCGCGATGCCCTATTGCGTGACCGGGCCGAAAGCTGGCGCGCGCGCGTCGAGGCTGCGATCGCCTCGCGGCTGGGCGGTGGGGCAAAGGCGCGCGAGGCGGCAGCGATCCTGTTTGCCGCCTGGCAGGGACAGCAGCTCTGGCTGGCGGCGGGGGGCAAGGGCTTTCGGCTGAAGGATGCGGTTCAGCGCCTGAAATAGGTCTGCCAGACCCAGATCAGCGCCATGGCCCCCAGCACGGCCCCGACGAACATCAGCCCCGATTGGGTCAGCCGCACCAGCAACCGCAGCACCACCCACGAGGCCGCCGCCCCCGCCACGCCAAGCGCGACAGTGGTGATCACATCCATCTGAACCCGCATGAAGCGGGTGGCCAGAAAGCCCGCCGCCGCACCGATGATCAGGATCAGCATGAAAGTCATGTACGGTCTCCGTCACCCTTACTGATCTGCAGCTTGCCCCATTGGCTGTGCCCTGTCCATCGGCTGCACGACCATGGCCTGGGCAATGCGGATGAAATCGGCGCGGGTCACCGTGCAAAGCCCATAACGAAACACCATCCCCCAATGGCTTTGCCACCGGGTCAGTTCCAGTTGGCCCAGCAATGGCTGGATCGCGGCAGGGCGGGCGGGTTGCCACAGGACATGACGACGCCAGGGGGTAAAGCCCCCGCCCATATCGACCTGCCAGGGCTCCCCCTCCCCTACCCGACCAATTGCCGTGAAGGCCTGCAGTGGCTGCCCTGCCGGAAAGCGGTCGCGCGGCGAATAGATGACCACCCCATCCCCCGGCCGCATCCGGCGCAAAGGGGCGGCCTTGCCATGGCAGGCCTGCACGATGCCCCATTCCTGCCCCCGCGCCGCATGATCGGCCGAGGCGGTGACAACCCAATATCTCGTTTCTGTGTGTGGCATGACAGGCCCCCTTTCAGGCCCCTGTCATCGCATATGGCCCTGCAGGATTCTGTCAGCAGTCTTTCAGCCAAGGCGATCCGGCAGCGTGAAGCCACGCAGGAAATCGGCAGGCGGCATCGGCTTCTTGCCCTCGCGCTGCGCCAGGGTGATCTCCACCGCGCCCGCACCACAAGCCACCGTCATCCCGTGCAGCACCTGCCCCGGCACGCCCATGCCTGGCACAACGCGGCTGGCCAGCAGCTTCACCCGCTCGCCCGCCACCTCGCACCAGGCGCCGGGAAAGGGCGAAAGACCGCGGATCAACCGATCCACCGCCACCGCAGGCTGCGCCCAATCCACCCGCGCCTCGGCCTTGTCGATCTTGGCGGCATAGGTCACGCCCTCTGCCGATTGGACCTCTGGCACCAGCTCCGGCAGGCGCGCCAAAGCCTCACCGATCAGCCGCGCGCCCATGACGCTCAACCGATCATGCAAAGCGCCGGTGGTCTCCTCCGCCCCGATCACTGTCGCCTCGCGCAGCAGCACCGGCCCGGTATCAAGACCCGCCTCCATCTGCATGATGCAAATGCCGGTTTCCGCATCGCCCGCCATGATCGCGCGATGGATCGGCGCCGCCCCGCGCCAGCGCGGCAGCAGGCTTGCATGAATGTTCAAACAGCCATGGCGCGGCGCGTCCAGCACCGCCTGCGGCAAGATCAGCCCATAGGCCACCACAACCGCCACATCGGCACCCAGCGCGGCAAATTCCGCCTGCGCCTCTGGCGATTTCAGGCTGAGCGGGTGGCGAACCGGCAGGCCCAGGCTTTCTGCCCGCGCCTGCACCGGCGAGGGGCGATCCTTCTTGCCGCGCCCCGCCGGGCGGGGGGGCTGGCTATAGACGCAGACCACCTCGTGATCCCGCGCCAAGGCCTCCAGCACCGGAACCGAAAACTCCGGCGTGCCCATGAACACAACCTTCACCCGCGCCTCCGCAGCTTTTCCGCCTTGGCAATCAGCATCTTGCGCTTCACCGGGCCAAGATGGTCGAAATACATCCTGCCATTGATATGGTCGATCTGATGCTGCACGGATGTCGCCCATAGCCCGACGAAATCGCGTTCTTCCACCACCCCATCGGCATTCAGAAACCGCACCGTCACTGCGCGCGGACGGCTGATCACGGCCGAGACACCGGGCAGATTGGGGCTGGCTTCTTCATGCTCGCGGAATTGGACGGAGGCGTGCAGAACCTCGGGGTTGGCCATGCGCACGGCCTGCCCGCGTTCGGTGGAGCAATCCACCACCGCCAGCCGCAGCATGACCCCGATCTGCGGCGCGCCAAGGCCATAGCCCGGCATCGCCTCCATCGTGTCAATCATGTCGGCCCAGATGGCGCGCACCTCATCGGTGATGGCCTCAACCGGGGCGGCGGCGGTTTGCAGGCGCTTGTCAGGCCAGGAAAGGCAGCGTCGGACAGTCACAGGTAATACTGCTTTTCGGCAATGGCCCGCGCCTCGGGCGTCAGGCGATGAAGGGTCACGATCCCGTCAAGATGATCGAATTCATGCTGGGCGCAGATGGCGGCAAAACCGGTCAGGTCTTCCTCCACCTGCTGGCCGTCCAGGTTGGTATAGCGCAGGCGGATCGCATCGGCCCGGCTGATCTGGGTTTCGATCCCCGGCAGCGACAGGCAGCCTTCGGGGCCGATCCGGCGGCTGTCAGACATCCACAGGATATCGGGGTCGATCACCACTTTCGGATCGGCGGCCCCGGTTTTCCACCCGGCATCCATCACGAAAATCCGCCGCAGCACCCCGACCTGCGGCGCGGCCAGACCGCGGCCCGGAGCGGCATACATCGTTTCCAGCATATCGGCGGCAAGCTGGCGAATGTCATCGGTGACCGCCCCCACCCCGGTACAGCGTTGCGCAAGGCGGCCATCGGGCCATGTCAGGATGGGCAGCACCGCCATCAGGCCTGCCGCGCCCGTTCGCGCTTCAGCTTTTCCATCTTGCGGGTGATCATCTGCCGCTTCAGCGGGCCCAGAAAATCGATGAACAGCCGGCCATTCAGATGGTCGATCTCGTGCTGCACGCAGGTCGCCCAAAGGCCGCCGAACTGTTCTTCCTGCTGCGTGCCATCCAGCGCCAGCCAGCGCACCCGCACCTCGGCCGGGCGGTCCACCTCGGCATATTGATCGGGGATCGACAGGCAGCCTTCCTCATAGGTGGACAGATCTTCCGAAGCCCAGATGATTTCCGGGTTCAGCAAGACCATCGGGCACGGGGTTTCGGGCGCCTTGGCGCAATCCATCACGATGACCCGGCGCAAGACACCGATCTGCGGCGCAGCCAGACCGATGCCCGGCGCGTCATACATGGTTTCCAGCATGTCTTCGGCCAGACGAACGATGTCCTCGGTGATTTCGGTCACCGGATCGCAGGTCTTTTTCAGGCGTGGGTCGGGGTGGAGCAGGATCGGGCGTTTCATGGGTTTCATTTACGCAATCCTGCCGGGCTGTGCAATTGTCTGGCGGAAGAGCAGCGGATTTCCCGCCGGTCTTTCGCGAAAACCTGGCACAAGGGAGACTTTCCGACAGCATGAAGGGGTCGTGAGAAAGTTTCCACCGCTGCAACACAGATGCATGATGATGATTGCATATATCCGCCAATTATTGGCCAGTTTTCTCGCATCACCTATGCTGTGCAAATCCCATTGCACCCGCGCCGCCAAAAGTTACCCTTGCGGCACAGACGGAAGGAAGCCCCCATGACCACCGCCCCAAATTTTGACGAAACCATCTGCCGCAGTGGCACCCATTCGGTGAAATGGGACATGATGGAAAAGCTTTATGGGGTTCCGGCGCAGGATGGCATTGCCATGTGGGTCGCCGATATGGAATTCCGCCCGCCGCACTGTGTTCAGGCCGCGCTGGAAAAGATGTGCGCGCATGGCATCTATGGCTACTACGGCGATGATGCGGAATACCTAGCCGCAATCCAGTGGTGGATGGCCAACCGGCATGGCTGGAATGTGCCGGCCGAGGCGATCTTCACCACGCATGGGTTGGTGAATGGCACGGCACTTTGCGTGGACAGCTTCACCCAGCCGGGGGATGGCGTGATCCTGATGACACCGGTGTATCATGCCTTTGCACGGGTGATCCGCGCGGCAGGGCGCGAGGTGATCGAATGTCCGCTGGATGTGACCGATGGCCGCCTGAGCTTTGATACCGCCGACTGGGCTGCCAAGGTTACGCCCAGAACAAGGATGCTGATCCTGTGTTCGCCGCATAACCCGGGCGGGCGGGTCTGGAGCCTGGCGGAACTGCGCGCGGTGGCCGATTTCTGCAAGGCGCATGACCTGATCCTTGTGTCGGATGAAATCCATCACGATCTGGTCTATCCGGGCCACAAGCATACCGTGATGCCGCTGGCCGCGCCTGATATTCAGGATCGGCTTGTCGTGATGACGGCCACCACCAAGACCTTCAACATCGCGGGCGGCCATTCGGGCAATGTGATCATCCTTGATCCCGCATTGCGCGCCCGCTTTGCCGACCGGATGAATGCACTGGGCATTTCGGCCAATTCCTTTGGCCTGTTCATGGCGACGGCAGCCTACAGCCCCGAAGGTGCCGCCTGGGTTGATGCGCTGATCGCCTATCTGGATGGCAATCGCCGCCTGTTCGATGACGGCGTGCACGCCATTCCGGGCCTGCGATCCATGGCGCTGGAATCCACCTATCTCGCCTGGGTCGATTTTTCCGGCACGGGCATGACCCCGACCGAGTTCATCGACCGGGTGCAGAAAGGCGCGCGCATTGCCGCCAATCATGGGGCAAGCTTCGGACTGGGTGGCGAACATTACCTGCGCTTCAATCTGGCCGCCCCCCGCGCCCAGGTGGCCGAGGCCGTGGCGCGGCTGCAGCAGGCGTTTCAGGATCTGCAATGAACCTGCTGGCGCGGCTGTTTTCCGCACTGACGCTGCTGGCCTTGCTGGCTGCAGCGGCGGTGCTGATCTGGCCGCGCCTGCAAGCCCCGCCGGACCCGCAGCCCCCCGTGGATCTGCAGGGGCCGGTGGATTTCATCCTTGTGGAAAAATCCGCCCGGCGGATGACCGTCTTTCGCAAGGGCGCCGCGCTGAAGACCTATCGCATTGCCCTGGGCTTTGCGCCGGTGGGCGACAAGGTCCGACAGGGGGATGGCCGCACGCCCGAGGGCCGGTTCAGGATTGATCGCCGCAACGCAGCCAGTGCCTATCACCTGTCACTGGGGCTGGATTATCCGCGCCCCGAAGATCGCGCCCGCGCGCAGGCCGGCGGCTATGATCCCGGCGGCGACATCTTCATCCACGGCCAACCCAATGCCCTGCCCGCCAGCACAGCCTTGCGCCATGACTGGACTGCAGGCTGCATTGCCGTGACAAATGCCGAAATAGCCGAACTGTTTGCCGCTGTTGCCATTGGAACCGAGGTCGAAGTGCGCCCCTGAGGATCGGGGCAATTGGCGCCCCCCAGTCAGGTCAATTCCGGGGCAAAAGCCCGCTGGGCGCATCGGGATCGCGGACATAATCCAGCGCCGGGCGGTCGCTGACCACATTGCTGCGCTTGAAGCTGCAGACCAGCCGCCCTTGCGACACTTCGCTGGCGATCACCAACCCCTGCAAGATGTGGTTCGCCCCGTCAAAGACATCAATAATGCCGCGCAACCGGGGGGCCTTTGCCGCCTCCAGCACGATCTGATCTTCGGTCAGGCTCAGCACGGGAAACACCGCTTCCCCCAGTTGCACCCGCAGCCGTGAGCGGCGTGCCCGGCGGCCCTGCGCAAGGTCCAGCCCGTCCCTGATCTCCTGCGGCAGATGTTCCAGCATGAGCGCGTCCTCCCTTGTCGTTCAGTGTTGCCCGCAAGTCGTTAAAAACAAGGCAAGAACCGACAGTATGATGACAAAATGCGCGCTGTGCCCCTGACGCAACGGATTCGGTGCGCAAAAGACACTGCCGCCCTCGGATCGGGCATCGGTTGCCTTCGGGCGGGGAATCGGCAATCTCTGCCGCAAACAGGGGGTTGGGCATGAATGCGCAGGCAAAGCCGGATCATGGCGGCGGGGTAGATGCCGCTGTCGCGGAATGGGGGGGCAGCCGGGCCGATTGGCTCGATCTGTCCACCGGCATCAACCCGGCCCCCTATCCGCTGCCCGGATTCTCGCCCGATTGCTGGACCGCCCTGCCCGACCAGCGGGCGCAGGATGCGCTGATCGCCGCCGCGCGCCGGTTCTGGGCCGTGCCCGAGCCGGCCGAGGTGGTGGCCGCGCCCGGGGCCTCGGCGCTGATCGCGCGGATGCCAGCCTTGTGCCCGGCCCCGGCCTGCATTCCCGGCCCCACCTATAACGAACATGCCCGTGCCTTTCTTGCGGCAGGCCAACCGGTATTGGCGGAAGGCCCTGCCCCGGTGCAGGTGGTCGTACATCCCAACAATCCCGATGGCCGGGTCTGGCCCGCGACGGTGGCGGGCGGCAGGCTGACGGTGATCGACGAAAGCTTTTGCGACGTCATGCCCGAGGCCAGCCAGATCGCCCGCGCGGCAACACCCGGGGTGATCGTGCTGAAAAGCTTTGGCAAGTTCTGGGGGCTGGCCGGGCTGCGGCTGGGCTTTGCCATTGGCCTGCCCGAAACCCTGCGCGGGCCGACCGGGCATCTGACCGATCTTCTGGGCCCCTGGCCGGTTTCGGGCCCGGCCCTGCACGCGGGGACCGTGGCGCTGCAGGATGACGCCTGGGCCCTGGCCACCCGTATCCGGCTGGCCCGCGATGCGGCCCGGCTGGATGCGCTGGTACCGGCTTCGCTGGTGGGGGGCACCAGCCTGTTCCGGCTGTATGACACGCCGGATGCCGCGCGCTGGCAGGCCACTCTGGCCCGCCACCATATCTGGAGCCGGGTCTTTCCCTATGCCCCGCGCTGGCTGCGGCTCGGCCTGCCGCCCGCGCATGGCTGGAACCGGCTGGCCCGCGCCCTGGGAGAATGCCAATGAGCGCCACGCTGCTATTGCCCGCGATGCTGCTGGATGCGGCCCTGGGGGAACCGAAATGCCTCTGGGATCGCTGGCCGCATCCGGCGGTGCTGATGGGCAGGATCGTCGGCGCCTTTGATCGACAGTTGAACCGGGGCGCGGCGCGGAAGGCAAAGGGTGCGCTGGCCATGGGGCTGATGGCCCTTGCCGCATGGGTGCTGGGCTGGCTGATTGCGGCCATTCCCGACGGCGGCGTGCTGGAAATTCTGGCGGTGGCCATCCTTCTGGCGCAGCGCAGTCTGGTAGATCATGTCCGCGCAGTGGCCACGGGACTGCGCGGCAGTCTGGCCGAAGGGCGGCGGCAGGTGGCGATGATCGTGGGCCGCGATACCGCCGTGATGGATGAACCCGCTGTGGCGCGCGCTGCCATCGAAAGCGCCGCCGAAAACCTGTCGGACGGGGTGATTGCACCGCTGTTCTGGTATCTGGTGGCAGGCTTGCCGGGCCTGCTGCTGTACAAGATCACCAATACCGCCGACAGCATGATCGGCCACCGCACCCCCCGGCATGAACAATTCGGCTGGGCCGCCGCACGGTTCGACGATCTGCTGAACCTGATCCCGGCGCGGCTGACCGCGCTGCTGCTGGCGCTGGCGCATGGCCGGTTCGACGCGGCCCCGGTCATCCTGCGCGATGCGCCGCTGCACCGCAGCCCCAATGCGGGCTGGCCCGAGGCGGCGATGGCCGTGGTTCTGGGCATCTCGCTGTCCGGGCCACGCAGCTATGACGGCCAGATGCGCAATTTTCCATGGGTCTATCCCGAAGGCCGCCGCAACCCCGGCCCGACCGAGATCGAGGCCGCCTGCACCGCGCTGTGGCGGGCATGGGGGCTGATGCTGGCGATCACATTTGCTTTGGTGCTGCTATGACCGTGACGATGCCGGAATTGATGGCAGCCCTGCCGGAATTGATGGCAGCCCTGCCGCATGTGCTGGCTGCGCCCAAGGATGCGGCGCCCATTCTGCAATTGTGCTTTCGCCCGGGCTATGGGGAACGCGATTTCCGCGACGAAATCGCCGTAACCCGCGCCGATGGCATTCCGGGCGAAAGGTTCGGCACCGCCCCGTGGGCACGACTGGCCGATGGATCGGGCGATCCACGCATTCAGGTTTCGATCCTGCCGGTCCGGGTGATGGATCTGGTCTGGCGCGACCGCAGCGGCACGCCACATCCGGGCGATACGATCGTGGCCGATCTGGATACCAGTCTGGCCAATCTGCCCGTCGGCACCCTGCTGCAAGCGGGCAGCGCGGTTCTGCGGGTCAGCGACCTGTTCAACGATGCATGCGTCAAGTGGAAGGTGCGCTATGGGCAGGATGCGAAGGATTGGGTCACCCTGCCCGGCCACCCGGAATTGCGCTTGCGCGGGGTGCTATGTTCGGTGGAACGCGATGGGGTGATGCGGCGGGGCGACCGCCTGACCAAGCTGCCCCCGCCGCAATAGGACCGGGCCAGACGCCCGGCCGTTGGATCAGGCCACGCGCGAGGGCACCCGCGATTCCAGCCAGCGTATTCCCAGCACCAGAATGCCCGTGATCACCATATAGACCACCGCCAGCAACAGCAGCGGTTCATAGGTGATGAAGGTATCCTGCCGCACCCGGCTCGCCACGGCGTAGATGTCCACCACCGTGATTGTGGCCACCAGCGGGGTTGCCTTCAACTGCAGGACGGTTTCCCCCCCCAGCGTGGGCAAGGCCCGGTGCAGCGCCTGTGGCAGCCAGATACGGCGCAGGATGGTCAGACGCGGCATGCCCATGGCCCGCGCGGCCTCCAGCTGGCCCTTGGCCACGCCCTTGAAAGCCCCGCGCATCACCTCGCCCTCATATCCTGCAAAGCTGAGCGTCAGCGCAAGCAAAGCATAGGGCCAGGCCTGACGCAGGATTGGCCACAACTCGCTTTGCCGGATCCAGGGGATCTGTGGAAACAGCGACCCCAACCCATAGTAAAGCAGCCACAATTGCAGCAGCAGCGGCGTGCCGCGGATCACCGTGCAAAAGGCGCGCGCGGGCCAATCCAGCCACCACGGCCCGGCCACCTGCGCCAGACCCAGCGGGATCGCCAACGCCAGCCCCAGCACAACCGATGCCGCCAGCAGCCACAGCGTGCGCCAGATGCCCAGAACGGCCAGATCCAGATAGTTCGGCAGCCAGTCCCAACGCAGGGCATAAATGCTCCACCCCACGATCAGCAGGGCGATCAGCGCCATCACGATACGATGCGGCGCCCAGAAGTCGCGAGTCAGGATCATCCGCGCATCTCCGGCTGGCCACGACGGGCGCGGCGTTCCATCAGCGCAAACAGCCAGCCCGATCCGATCGACAGGATCAGATACAGCAGCCCTGCCGCCATGAAGAAGGTGAAATAGGCCTTGGTCGTGCCTGCCGCCTGCCGGGTAACCTGGGTCAGTTCGGCAAAGCCCACCACGGCCAGCAGCGCCGTATCCTTGGTGGCCACCAGCCACAGATTGCCCAGGCCGGGCAAGGCATTGGACAGCATCAGCGGCAGCGTCACACGGCGGGCCAAAAGACCAGGCGACATGCCCATGGCACGCGCCGCCTCGATCTGGCCTGCCGGCACCGACTGGATGGCACCGCGCAACACTTCGGTGGCATAGGCCCCCTGCACCACCCCCAGAACGGCGATCCCGGCAGCAAGGCCGGAAATCTGGATCCGCGCATATCCCATTGCCACCAGCGTCTGGTTCACCGCATCGGTGACTGCATAGTAAAGGATCAGGATCAGCACCAGTTCCGGCACCGCCCGGACGACGGTGGTATAAACCGCCAGAAGATCACGCGTGACTGGCCCGCCATAAAGCTTGCCAAAGGCCCCCGCCGTGCCAATGCCCAGACCCAGCGCAAAGGCCCCGACCGCAATCATCACGGAATTCACCAGACCTGCCAGCAGGTTCCCCCCCCAACCGGGGGGGGAATAGGCCAGCAACTCGGCCATGGAGGCGGCGCCCGCCGCCCCGATCAGCCCAAGCACCGCTTAGCCGCCGTAGATCGACGAAGCGAAATAGGGCTTCGAAATCGTCTCATAGGTGCCATCCGAAAGCACCTTGGCGATCCCGGCATTGAACTTGGCCTTCAGATCATCCTCACCCTTGCGCAGACCCACACCGACACCAAGACCCAGCACTTCGGGATCGTCGGCCACAGCCCCCTTCAGCTCGCAGCAGGCCGCGCCCGCATCCGTGGCGAGGAAGGCATCCAGCGCGATGCTGTCCGCCTGGGTCGCATCAATGCGGCCTGCGGCCAGATCCTGATTGGCTTCATCCTGGGTCTGGTAGATCTTGATCTCGGCGGCGGTGGCGGCGAAATGCTTCTGCGCATAGGCCTCGTGGATGGTCGAAACCTGCACACCGATGATCTTGCCAGCCAGCCCTTCGGGCGTCGCGGCCATCTCCATGCCCTTCGGGCCCATGATCATCGTCGGGGTGTTATAATATTTGTCCGAGAAATCGATGGTCTGCATCCGCTCTTCGGTGATCGACATGGAGGCCATGATGGCGTCAATTTGCCCCGCGGTCAGCGCGGGGATGATGCCATCCCAGGCCACCGGAACGATTTCACACTCCATCTCGGCAGCCTTGCAGACTGCGCCGATCAGGTCCACTTCCCAGCCCACCCAATTGCCGCTGGCATCGGGCGAGGCGAAGGGCGGATAGGGTTCTGCAGCGATGCCCACTTTCACGGCTTCCGCCATGGCGGCGCCGGACAACATCAGGGCTGCGGCAACACCCAGAGCGATTTTCTTCATCATATACCTCTTCTGTTGGACTTTGTTTTTGGCGCAGGGATCAGCCCACGCTTTTCAGGAACTGTTTCAACCTGTCGGATTTCGGCGCCCCGAACAAGGCCTCGGGCGGGCCCTCTTCCTCGATCACGCCATTATGCAGATAGATGACATGGCTTGCCACCTCGCGCGCGAATTTCATCTCGTGGGTCACCAGGATCATGGTCCGCCCCTCGGCGGCCAGATCGCGGATCACGGCCAGAACTTCGCCCACCAGTTCGGGATCAAGCGCCGAAGTGGGTTCATCAAACAGCATGGCGCGCGGATCGACGCACAGCGCCCGGGCAATCGCGGCGCGTTGCTGCTGGCCGCCCGACAGAAAGGCCGGATAGGTATCGGCCTTGGCGGAAAGCCCCACCCGGTCCAGCAGACGCTGCGCCCGGGTGATGGCTTCCGCTTTCGGCACCTTCAACACATGCACCGGCACTTCGATCAGATTTTCCAGAATGGTGCGATGGGACCAGAGATTGAACTGCTGGAACACCATCCCAAGCCGCTGGCGCAAGGCCTCGATCTGGCGGCGGTCGGCGGGGCTGCCATCGGGCTTCATCCGCACCTCTTCGCCGCCGATCACGATCCGGCCTGCCGACGGCGTTTCCAGAAAGTTGATGCAGCGAAGCATGGTCGATTTGCCAGACCCGGACCCGCCAATGATGGCGACGACATCGCCTTCCCGCGCGCACAGCGATACTCCCTTCAACACCTCAAGCGGGCCGAAAGACTTGCGCAAGCCTTCAATGCGGATCGCTTCGGGGCGCAGTTCGGTATCGATGCGGGGGGCGGTTGCGCTGGCGGTCATCGTCACTCCGTATTTCCCTGATTGAACTAAGCGCACATCCCTGCAATTATGCAAGTGTATAATTGAGGGTGCCATGGCAGGCGAACGGCGAAAGTTCAGGCGGGAAGGCGAGGAAAAACGGCGCGATGCGCTGATCACCGCCGCATTGGACCTGATTTCGGAAGGCGGTCAAGGTAGCGCCACCGTGCGTGCCATTGCCGATCGCGCAGGTGTGACGCCTGGCCTGATTCGCCACTATTTTCAGACCAAGGAAGACCTGACCCGCGAAGCCTATCGCGCGCTGATGGACCGGATGGTCGAAGATAACGCCGCCGTGCTGGAGGCAGCCCCCGCAGACCCGGCGGCCCGTCTGGCGGCCTTTGTCGCCGCAGCCCTGCGCCCGCCGGTGATGGATCCGGGCCGCATGGGCTTGTGGGCCGGGTTCATCCATCAGGTGCGCCGCGATGCCGACATGGCGGCCGTCCATGCCGAAACCTATCTGGGCTATCGTGCCCGGCTGGAAGAGATGATCGCGGCCCTGCCAGGGCCGCGCGAAGCTGCCGCGATCCGGCGGCTGGCCATTGCCTGCAATGGTGTGATCGACGGGTTGTGGCTGGAAGGCTGCGCCCTGCCCGGTGCCTTTGAACCGGGCGAACTGGAACAGATCGGTCTGGCGGCGGTGGGCGCGATTGTCGGGATCGACCTGACCGCGCATCACCCGCTGCCGCCACCTTCAACGGAGTTCGCGCCATGAGATATGCGTCCGTCACCACGCGCCTTGCCGATCTGGGCGGGGCCAAATGGGAAATCCACGCCAAGGCCCGGGCCATGAAGGCCGCAGGCCTGCCGGTGCTGGAATTCACCATCGGCGAGCCCGACGTGCCCTGCCCCGACAATCTGATCGAAACCGCAGCCACGGCGATGCGGGCGGGCCGGACCGGATACAGCAATGGCCGGGGCGAGCCCGCCCTGACGCGCGCATTGGCCGACCGCTATTCGGCACGGCGCGGGCGGACGATCAGCCCGGATCAGGTCATGTGTTTTCCGGGCACCCAGACCACGCTTTACGCCATCCTGATGGCCCTTGTGGAAGCCGGGGATGAGGTTCTGGTGGGCGACCCGATGTATGCCACCTATGAAGGCCTGATCCGCGCCACCGGTGCCGCGCCGGTCGGGGTCACGCTGCGCCCCGAACGCGGCTTCCGGCTGGACCCCGCCGATCTGGCCCGCGCCGTCACACCGCGCAGCCGGGTGATCTTTCTCAATACCCCGCACAACCCGACCGGCGCCGTGTTGACCCGCGCCGATCTGGCGGCCATCAGCGAAATTGCCCGCGCGCATGATCTGTGGGTTCTCTCGGACGAGGTGTACGAGGATCTGGTGTTCGACGGGGTGGACTTCGTTTCGCCGCTCGATCTGCCAGAACTGGCAGACAGGGCCATCGCCTGCGCCTCGATTTCCAAATCCCATGCCGCGCCCGGATTCCGGTCGGGATGGTGTGTCGGCCCGGCTGAATTCTGCGCCCGGCTTCTGCCGCTGTCGGAAACCATGTTGTTCGGCAATCAACCTTTCATCGCCGACATGACGGCGGCGGCCATCTCGGCCCCGTCCGAAGTTGCTGCGGGAATGGTCGCGCGGTTCTCGGCCCGGGCGGCGCTGATCCATGATCGGCTGCATGGGGTGGCCGGGCTGCGGGTGCACTGCCCCGATGCCGGAATGTTCGCGCTGGTCGATGTTCGGGCGACCGGGCTTTCGGGGCAGGATTTCGCTGCCGGGCTGCTGGAGGCCGAACAGGTCGCCGTGATGCCGGGCGAAAGCTTTGGCGCGGCGCTGTCGGGCTGGCTGCGGCTGGCCTTGAGCCAGCCGGATGCCGTGACCGAAGAAGGCTGCAGCCGCATTGCGCGCCATGCCGCGCGCCTGTTGGACCGCGCGGCCTGAAGGGGGAGAGACATGGCGGAACTGACAGTCGGACAGGCGCTCGTCGCCGGGTTGAAACAGCGCGGGGTCGAGGTCGTGTTCGGCATTCCCGGCGTGCATACGGTTGAACTGTATCGCGGCCTTGCCGGATCGGGCATCCGCCATGTCACGGCCCGCCACGAACAGGGCGCGGCCTTCATGGCCGATGGCTATGCGCGCGTTTCGGGCAAGCCCGGCGTGGCTTTCGTCATCACCGGGCCGGGGCTGACCAATGCGCTGACCGCCATGGCGCAGGCGCGCGAGGATTCCGTGCCGGTTCTGATCATCTCGGGTGTGAACCGCCGGGCCAGCCTGGGTCAGGGGTTGGGATTGCTGCATGAATTGCCCGATCAGGCCGGAATGGTTGCGAAGCTTTGCCCCAGTTTTCAGGTCACAGGGCCCGAAACCTTGGAACCTGTTCTGAACCGGGCCTTTGCGGCGCTGGAAACCGGGCGGCCCGGCCCGGTGCATATCGAGGTGCCGACCGATGTGATGCCCCTGCCCGCCCATGCGCCACGCATGGCCCCGGCCCCCATGGCGCGTGCCGCCGATCCGGCTCAGATCGCCGCTGCACAGGCGCTGCTGGCGGCGGCGCAACGCCCGGTCATTCTGGCAGGCGGCGGCTGTCGTCAGGCCGAAGGGGCCTTGCGGGCTCTGGCTGAAGCCCTGGATGCCCCGGTCATCCAGACCAGCAATGCCCGGGGGCTGATGCATGGCCATGTGCTGACCGTGCCGGCCTCGCCCTCGCTTGACGCAACCCGCGCGCTGATCGCGGCGTCGGATCAGATTCTGGCCGTCGGCACCGAATTCGGCCCCACCGATTACGACATGTATGTGCGCGGTGGCCTGCCCGATTGCAGCGGCATGATCCGCGTCGATCTTTGCGCCGATCAACTGGCCCGCCACCCCTGTCGCCTGCCCATCCAGGCCGATGCAGGCACGGCGATGGCAGCGCTCACAAAGGGGCTGCCCAAGGTGAAGCGCCATGGGGCCGACCGTGCCGCCCAGGCCCGGCAGGGCGCCCGCCGCGAATTGCCAAGCCTGTCACCGGCCATGCCCCACCAGTTGCAGATGTTGGAGGCAATCCGTGGCGCCCAGCCCGGTGCGCTGATCGTGGGCGACAGCACGCAGCCGGTCTATGCCGGAAACCTGTTCTATGACCATGACCGCCCGGGTGGCTGGTTCAACGCGGCCACCGGCTTTGGCGCGCTTGGTTTTGGCCCCGGCGCGGCGGTCGGGGCGGCACTGGCTTCCCCCGGCACGCCTGTCATCTGCCTGATCGGCGATGGCGGCCTGCAGTTCAGCCCCGGAGAATTGCGCACTGCCCGCGATGAAGGCCTGCCAATCACTTTCCTTGTCTGGAACAATGCAGGCTTCCGCGAAATCGCCGAGGCGATGGCCGCCGTCGATGCCCCGGTTCTGGGCTGCGATCCCAGCCCGCTGCGGATGGAACCCTTCGCCGCGGCCTGCGATCTGCCCTTCCAATCGGTCGAAAACACGCCCGAGGCGCTGGCAGCCGCGCTGCATGCGCCGGTCGATGGCCCAAGGCTGATTGAAATCCGGGTCTCCTGATCTGCATTTCGGGGCTGGCAGGCATAGTGCAGCCGCCAGACAGGTGCGACACGCTGCCGCTTTCCATGGCAATGCGGCCGGAGGGGGCTCGATGCCCCCGACGGACGCGCCCCTTTGCCGAAAGCCTGCTTGAATTTGATCAAATTCAACGGCATAAGCGGGCAAATCCCGGAGCTTCGCATGACCGATTCCCCCCTTGTCGCAGGTATCGCCCCTGAAAAGCTGACCAAACTCGCCCGGCGCGAGGCGGAACGCTATGCCAGCCGCCGCCCCAAAACCCGCAAGGCCCTCGAAACCGGGGCGTCGCAGTTCCTCGACGGTGTGCCAATGCACTGGATGAAGGACTGGCCGATGCCCTTCGCCATGCTGGTGCACTCGGCGAAGGGGGCGAAGATCACCGATATTGACGGCAATGAAATTCATGATTTCTGCCTGGGCGATACCGGGTCGATGTTCGGCCATTCGCCCGCACCCGTGGCCCGTGCCATCCGCGCGCAGGCCCGGCATGGCCTGACCTATATGCTGCCGACCGAGGCCGCGCTCGACGCCGCCGCGCTTCTGACACAGACATTCGGGGATTTCCGCTGGCAGATCGCCACGACGGCGACCGATGCCAACCGCTTTGCCTTGCGCGTCGCCCGCGCGGTGACGGGGCGGCGCAAGGTGCTGGTGTTCAACGGCTGCTATCACGGCACGCTGGATGACACGATGGTCGAACTGCGCGACGGCAAGACCCAATCGCGCCAAGGTCTTGTCGGCCAATTCACCGATCTGGCCGAGGGTGCCGTGGCGGTGGAATTCAATGACATTGCCGCCGTTGAAGCCGCGCTGCAAACCGGCGACGTGGCCGCCGTGCTGACCGAACCGGTGATGACCAATTCCTGCATGGTACTGCCCGAGGCGGGCTTTCATGACGGGCTGCGGGCACTGACCCGAAAATATGGCAGCCTGCTGATCATTGACGAAACCCACACCATTTCCTCAGGCTTTGGCGGCTATACCAAGGTCCATTCGCTGAACCCCGATATGTTCGTGGTGGGCAAATGCGTGGCCGGCGGTATGCCCACTGCCGTCTGGGGCATGCGCCCCGAACTGGCGGATCGCTTCGCCGCCTATAATGCCACGCGGGCGCCCGGCCATTCCGGCATGGGCACCACACTGTCGGCCAATCCGATGCAATTTGCCTGCCTGCGCGCCACCCTGTCCGAGGTGATGACGCCAAGCGCCTACAAGCACATGGAAAAGGGGGCGGAGCGGCTTTCGTCCGGGCTGGCCCGGTCGATCAACCGCCATGGCGCGCCCTGGCATGTGGTGCGGGTGGGCGCGCGGGTGGAATTCATCTGCGCCCCCGGCCCGCTGAAAAACGGCGCCGAGGCCGCCCATGCCCATCAGCCCGAGGTGGAAGCGGCGATCCATACTGCGCTTCTCAATCGCGGCTGCCTGATCGCGCCCTTCCACAACATGATGCTGGTCAGCCCCGCCACCACCAAGCGCCAGATCGACCGCCTGATCGCCGCTTTCGACGAAATCCTTGACGAATTGTTCTGATCCATGACCGAGACTTTCAGCCCCTCCGGCTCCACCCTCGCCGAGGCGGAGGCCTTTCTGGCCGCGCATCCCGAAATCGAGGCTTTCGACATCGTCTTGCACGATGCCAATGGCATTGGCCGTGGCAAGATCATCCGCCGCCACGAGCTTTTGTCCTTCTACAAGGGCGGGCGGCATCTGCCGATCTCGATCCTTGGCCTCGATATCTGCGGCGAGGATGTGCATGAAACCGGGCTGATCTGGGATCAGGGCGATGGTGATTTACGGGCCTGGCCGATCCCCGGCACCTTGAAGCCCCTGCACAACACCACGCCCCCGCGTGGTGAGGTGTTCATGTCGATGTATGATCTGGAGGGCAACAAGATGTCCTCCGATCCGCGTCATGCGCTGCAACGGCAGGTGGATCGGCTGGCCGAGATGGGCCTGAAACCGGCAGGCGCGTTCGAGCTGGAGTTTTTCCTGCTGTCGAATGAACGCGATGCGCGCGGCAAGATGGTGCCAGCGCGCGATGTGCTGGATGACCGCCCCTCCACCAAGACCGAAGTGTATTCGGTCGATCACCTGCATGGCATGCTGCCGCTGTTCTCGGACATTTACGCGGCGGCGGAGAAATCCGGCATCAAGGCCGAAACGATGATCAGCGAATATGCCCCCGGCCAATATGAGCTGACGCTGCATTACCGCGAAGACGTGATGCTGGCCGCCGATGATCTGATGCGGCTGAAGCGGATCGTGCGGGCGCAGGCACGGGCACATGGGGTGACGGCCTGTTTCATGGCCAAACCGAATGAGGATTACGCAGGCTCGGGCATGCATTTCCACGTCTCGATGCAAGACCGGGACGGACGTAATGTCTTTGTGGAAGACGTCGAGGGCCAGTGGTCCGACACGATCCTGCATGCGCTTGGCGGGTTGCGCGCGACCATGGGCGAAAGCATGTTGGTCTTTGCCCCGCATGCGAACAGCTGGCGGCGGTTCTCGTCGCAATCCTACGCCCCGGTCAGCCCGACCTGGGGGGTGAACAACCGATCAGTCGCGCTGCGCATTCCGGCCGGTGACATTCGCGCGCGCCGGATCGAACATCGCCCGGCGGGGGTGGATGCCAACCCCTATCTGGTGGCGGCAACCGTGCTGGCGGGTATTCGCAAGGGCCTGATCGAAAAGATCAATCCGGGGCCGGAAACCACCGGCAATGGCTATGATGCAGGCCAGGACGCACCGCCAATTCCGGCGGACTGGCGCTCGGCCATCGTGGCCGCGCAGGGCTCGGAGTTCCTGAAAGACGCGCTTGGGCCGGATATGCACCGCACCTTCACCGCCATCAAGGCGGCCGAATATGCGCGGGTGGCGCGCACGGTGTCAGAGGTGGATTTCGACCTTTACCTGCACACGGTCTGACCTGACCGCCGCCGGGCGGATCAATACCCGCCCGGCAGGAACCGGTCACGCAGCCGCGCATCGGGACGCAGGCAGGTATCCGACTGCCCGAACCACCGATAACGATTGCGCGCAATCAGGTGATAGGCAGGGTCCTTCACAAACCCCGGCAGCACCCGCAGCCCAGCCAGCAGCGACCAGGGCAGGCCCAAGGCACCCATCGCCGCCGCAAAGGCATCCAGCCGCTGGTAGATCCGTCCATCCACGATCACGAGATTGGTTTCAAACGCCTTCAGCGGCAGGCCAAGCGCCGCATAAAGCCCTTGGCCCAGCGGGCTTTGTGCCGTGGCAAAGCTGAACCGCTCAGCCCTGTCCCGCGCCAGCACAAAACGGAAAAACCCGGAACACAGCACGCAGACCCCATCGAAAACGATCAGGTCACGCCCTGCGATCAGGGCCTGCAAAGGGGGCGGCAGGTCGGTCACCGGGATTGCGCGTGTCATGCTCTCTAGCTGGGCACGCCACAGTTCTGCGTCAAGCGGCAGCGATGCCGCAGCCCTGCGGCGAAATTGGCGCAGCCTTCGGCGGATGCTTGCCGCCCGGCCCGGCTTTGTCTAATCAGAAAGCGCAAGGAAAGGGGCCAGATGCGTATCCTGATCACCAATGATGATGGCATCAACGCCCCCGGGCTTGAGGTGCTGACCGAAATCGCCCAAGGCCTTGCCGGCCCTGAGGGCGAAGTCTGGACCGTGGCCCCCGCCTTTGAACAATCGGGCGTCGGGCATTGCATCAGTTATACCCACCCGATGATGATCGCCAAGCTGGGCCATCGCCGCTATGCCGCAGAGGGCAGCCCTGCCGATTGCGTGCTGGCCGCGCTCTATGATGTACTGCAAGGGGCCAAGCCCGATCTGGTGCTGTCGGGGGTGAACCGGGGCAACAATGCCGCCGAGAACACGCTGTATTCCGGCACGATTGGCGGCGCGATGGAAGCCGCCTTGCAGGGCATCCCGGCCATTGCGCTCTCGCAATTCCTCGGCCCCGAAACCGCCGATCTGGCTGACCCGTTCGAAGCGGCCCGCGTCCATGGCCCGGCGGTTGTCAGATCGCTGGTGGATGCCGGGTTGTGGCAGCGCGAGGCGGATTACAAACTGTTCTACAATGTGAACTTCCCCCCCCTGCCCGCCAGCCGGGTCAAGGGCGTGAAGGTCGGGCCGCAGGGCTTTCGCCGCGATACCGCCTTTTCGGTGGAGCCGCATCATTCGCCCTCGGGCCGGAAATTCCTCTGGATCAAGGGCGGCCCGCAGCATACCCCGACCCTGCCGGGCAGCGACGCGGCGCTGAACCTGTCGGGCTATATCTCGGTCACGCCGATGCGCGCCGATCTGACCGCGCATGACATGCTGACCGAGCTTGAGGCGCGGCTGGCATGACGACAGGGGCGCCGGATCAGCCTGACGACCCGGCGGAACGCAAGATGCGCTTTCTCTTTGCCCTGCGTTCGCGGGGGATCACCGACAGCCGGGTGCTGACCGCGATGGAGCGGGTGGATCGCGGCCAGTTCGTGCGCGGCATCTTTGCCGATCGCGCCTATGAAGACATGCCGCTGCCGATTTCCTGCGGTCAGACCATCAGCCAACCCTCGGTCGTGGGTCTGATGACGCAGGCGCTGAATGTGCAGCCGCGCGACGTGGTGCTGGAGGTGGGTACCGGATCGGGCTATCAGGCCGCAATCCTGAGCCTTCTGGCACGCCGGGTCTATACCATTGACCGCCACCGCCGTCTGGTGCGCGAGGCAGTGGCGCTGTTTCAGGACCTGAGCCTTGCCAATATCACCGCCGTTGCCCGCGATGGCAGTTTCGGCTGGCCGGAACAGGCGCCGTTCGACCGCATCATCGTCACCGCCGCCGCCGAAGACGCGCCGACCCCGCTGTTGCAGCAGTTGAAACCGGGGGGGATCATGGTGTTGCCGGTCGGTCAATCGGATCATGTTCAAAGCCTGATCAAGGTGACCCGCACCGAAACCGGCTTTGACTACGAAGAATTGCGCCCGGTGCGCTTTGTCCCACTGGTCGAAGGTCTTGCGGTCGAGTAAAGTTCCGCTCACAACATAGCGTATTGTGCAGGACCCGGATCAACCGGGCAGGAACGAGGCGAGCCATGGTTACCACCCGCATTTCCCGCATTCCGCAATTCATACTGATGGGCAGCGCCTTGATGCTGCTGACGGCCTGCAACAATGGCATCGGCGGCGGGCGGCCCTTTGACTGGGATTTCCGGCCACGCGGCATCTCCACCGCCGATGCGGCGCTGGCCGCCAGTGCGAACCGCCCCACGCCCGATGCGCGCGGCGTGATCTCTTACCCCGGCTATCAGGTTGCCGTGGCGCGACGCGGCGATACGGTCGGCGCTCTGGCCGCGCGGGTCGGGATCGATGTCGGTGAACTGGCCCGCTACAACGCAGTGCAGCCGGGCGATCCGCTGCGCGAGGGCGAGGTGATGGCCCTGCCCCGCCGGGTGGCCGAAGCCAGCACCGCCCCCGGTGCGGCGCCTGTGGCGACAGGTGCCATCGTGGGCGCCCCGATCCGCGCAGGCTCCATCGATGTCACCACCGTCGCAGGTTCGGCCATCAACCGCGCCAGCCCGGCCCCCACTGCCGCCCCGCAAGGCTGGCAGACCGGCCCGCAATCCGCCGCACAAGCCCCGGGCGTGGAACCCGCCCGCCATCAGGTCAAGCGCGGCGAGACGGCCTTCATCATTGCCCGGGCCTATAACGTGAACCCCAAGGCCTTGGCGGAATGGAACGGGCTGGATGCGCAGATGACCGTGCGCGAAGGCCAGTATCTGCTGATCCCGACCCCTGCGCCTCAGGCCGTAGCGACAGCTGCCCCGTCTGCAACGGCAGTCACCGTGCCGGGCGAAGGCACACCGACCCCGGTGCCGCCCTCAGCCGCCAAACCGCTGCCCACGGTGGATGAACCCCCCGTGGTGGCCCTGCAACCGCCTGCCGAACGCCCCACCAAACCCGCCGCCCCCGGTGCCAAACCCGCCCCGGCAGCAACCCCGGCGGCTCCGGCCAAGCCGGTGGCCGATCTGGGCGCGACCCGCAGCGCGGCCTCATCCGCCAAACTGGCGATGCCGGTCTCGGGCCAGATCATCCGGGGCTATGCCAAAGGCAAGAACGAAGGCATCGACATCGGGGCCGGTGCTGGCACCAGCGTGGCCGCCGCAGGGGATGGCACAGTGGCCGCCATCACCAAGAACACCGATGGCGTGCCGATCCTCGTGATCCGCCATGCCGACAATCTGCTCACCGTCTATGGCGGGATTGATGCGGTCTCCGTGGCCAAAGGGGCCACGGTGAAGCGCGGCCAACCGATTGCCAAGGTGCGCGCGGGATCGCCGTCCTTCCTGCATTTCGAGGTGCGCAAGGGCTTCGACTCGGTCGATCCGCTGAAATATCTGCAGTAACTGCGCCCGGCCTGCGAACGCCTCCAGAAAGACCAAGGCCGGGCCTGATGCCCGGCCTTTCCGTTTTTCCGCGGCAGCCCGGTCCGAAGGGGGTCGATCCCCCTGAGGACCGGCCCCCGTCGCAGATCAGGCCAGCGCCACACCGTGGCGCGCCGCCAGATCGGTGAAGAATTGCCAGGCCACCCGACCCGACCGCGCACCGCGCGTGGCCTGCCATTCGATGGCTTCTGCGCGCAGCTGATCGGGCGCGACATGCAGGCCATAGGCCGCGCAATAGCCGTCGATCATCGCCAGATACTCGTCCTGCCCGCAGGGATGGAAGCCCAGCCACAGGCCAAACCGGTCGGACAGCGACACCTTCTCTTCCACCGCCTCGCTCGGGTTGATCGCGGTGGACCGTTCATTCTCGATCATGTCGCGCGGCATCAGATGGCGGCGGTTCGATGTGGCATAAAGCACGACATTTTCGGGCCGCCCGGCAATGCCGCCATCCAGCACGGCCTTCAGGCTCTTGTAATGCTGATCGTCCTGACTGAAGGACAGATCATCGCAGAACAGGATGAAACGCGATGGTGCCCCGCGCAGATGCGCCAGCAGCCGCGCGACCGACGGCAGATCCTCGCGCGCCAGTTCCACCAGCTTCAGATCATGGCCCTCAGCCCGCACGGCGGCATGGACGGCCTTCACCAGGCTGGATTTCCCCATGCCCCGCGCCCCCCACAACAGGGCGTTATTGGCAGGCAGGCCCTGTGCGAAATGCCGGGTATTGGCGTGCAGCGTATCGCGCGCGCGGTTCACCCCCACCAGAAGCGACAGGTCAACCCGTGACACCACAGGCACCGGCACCAGACGGTCAGGCCCGGTCTGCCAGACGAAAGCCTCGGCGGCGGCCAGATCAGGCGCAGGGGCAGGCGGCGGCGCGAGGCGCTCCAGCGCCTCGGCAATGCGGTTCAGGGCTGCATCGGTCATGTGTCGGCGTTTTCCTCGTCGGTTTCATCCCACAGGCCTTCGGCCCGCAGCTCCGCCTCGCGCTTCTTTTCAAAGCGCGAAATCAGCAGGATCGACAATTCGTAAAGCGGATAGACGGCGAAGAACAGGATCAGCTGGCTCATCACATCCGGGGGCGTTGCGATGGCGGCGACCATCAGGATCAGCACGATGGCATATTTGCGCATCCCCTTGAGCCCCTTGGACGACACCAGACCGGCAGAGCCCATCAGCGTCAGCAGCACCGGCAGTTGGAAGCACAGGCCGAAGGCAATGATAAGCTTCAGCATGATATCCAGCGTTTCATTCACCTTGCCCTGAAAGACGATGCTGATCCCTTCGGACGGGGCTGCGGGGGCTGTGGCCACCGCATCGACAGGCGCATCGGCCACCAGCGGCACGATCGCTGTCAGCAGCGAAGCCACATCGGCAAAGCCCAGAAAGAACCGCATCGCCATTGGCGTGACGACCAGATAGGCAAAGCTTGCCCCGATCAGGAACAGCACGGGCGAGGCGATCAGGAAGGGCAGGAAAGCGCGCTTTTCGCTGCGATACAGGCCCGGCGCAACAAAACGCCACAGCTGATAGCCGATCACCGGAAAGGACAGGCCAAAGCCCACCACCACCGACACCCGCACCAGCGTGAAGAAATATTCCTGCGGGGCCGTATATTGCATCACCGGGTTCGGATCGCCCAGTTCCCGCATCACCATCTCGATCGGGCGCAGCATGAAATCGAGGATCGGCTCGGCCACGACAAAGGCCGCCAGGATGGCCACGATGAAGGACCCGGCCGCCCAGATCAGCCGCCGCCGCAATTCGGCCAGATGTTCGATCAGCGGCGCGGCGCTGTCATCGATATGGTCTTGGTTGCTCATGCCTCGTCTTTCGGTTCGGGCGTGGCCACGGGCGGCGTGTCACTTGCCGCCTGCCGCGCCGCCGCGTCTGCCGCCCGCGCGGCCCGCCGTTCTGCCACCTCGGCCGCCAAGGCCGCCGTATGCGGCCCAGCAGGTGGCGGGGCAGGTTCGGGTGTCACGGCCGCTGCTGCAGGGGCGGCGCTGGCCGCAGCCGCAACCGGTGCGGCGGGCTTGGGCTTCAGCGGGTCCCAGGCTTCAAACTTGCTGGCCGCCGTCTTGACCGCATCCAGCCCCATGTTGCGGGCAGATGTGACATCGCGCAGATCCTTGGCCACATCCTTCACACCGGCCTCATCCGCCGCATTTTCCATCGCCCGCTGGAATTCGCGCGCCATGCCACGGGCCTTGGCGGTAAACCGGCCCAGAGTGCGGAACATTTCCGGCAGGTCTTTCGGCCCGATGACGACAAGGGCAACCACACCCACCACCATCATTTCGGACCAGCCGATATCGAACATGGTCTATCCTTCCGGTGTCTGAAGGTCCGGGAACTGGCGTTCCGAACCGGCGATCAGACCTTGTCCTTTTCGGCGGGCGTCACATCGCGCGCGGCAGCTTCGGTCTTGGCCTCGATTTCGGCGGTCTCTTCCTTCACGCCGCTTTTGAACGCCTTGATGCCCTTGCCCACCTCGCCCATCAGCGACGAGACCTTGCCCTTGCCAAACAGGACAAGAACGACAACGGCGATAAGCAGAAGACCGGGAAGGCCGATATTGTTGAGCATGAGTGCCTCCTGGGGCTGGGGCGGCGAAATGCGCCCGTCGTGGATCGGTTCTGGCCGGACTGTTGCGCAAAGCCTGCGGCATCGCAGCAGAAAATCGCCCGGGTTCGGTGGATTGCTGACAGGTATATGTCAGTTGCCCTGTGCGAGGAAAGCCCATCACCCGCAAATAAGGAGCTTTGCATGACCTTCCTCCACCCCGCCCGCCCTGCCCGTTTCCCCGCTGATGCCCAAAGGGGTGCCAATGCCACGCCCATCGCCGAAGTGGTGCGCTTTCGCACAGTCGAAGGTGTTTCAGATCAAAGCCTTACAGATGCTGCCCGCGCCAGCGCAGCGGCAGTTGCGGCCCTGCCAGGCTTTGTCTCTCGCAGGCTGATCCGCGATGAAACCGGGCTCTGGACCGATTTCGTGGTCTGGGACAGCCTGCAAGCCGCACAGGACGCCGCTGCCCAGGTCATGCAGATGGCCGAATTCGGCCCCTTCATGGCGGCGATCGATGTCAGCAGCATCGAGATGTCGCACCAGCCGATTCACCTGTCGATCGGTGGTTGATGACGGGCGGGCGGTCGGGCACTGTGGCGTCATGCGCCGGACCGACCGCCTGTTCGAACTGATCCAGCTGCTCCGTGACGGGCGGCTGCACCGCGCCTCGGAACTGGCCGAGGCGCTGGAGGTTTCGACCCGCACGATCTGGCGCGACATGGCCACGCTGATGGCGTCGGGCCTGCCGCTGGAAGGCGAACGCGGCGTGGGCTATATCCTGCGCGCACCGATCACCCTGCCCCCCATGGTGCTGACCGCCGCCGAGATGGAGGCGCTGCGACTTGGGGTCCGGCTGGTGGCCGAAGGTGCCGATCCGGGGTTGGCTCGGGCAGCACGCGGGTTGGCGTCCAAGATCGCGTCGGTCCAGCCGCCTGCCCCTGGGGAAGAGACCGATGACCTGTTCGTCTTTACCGGATCGGAAACCCAAAGGGCCGCGCCACATCTGCCCGCAATCCGCCGCGCCATCCGCGAAAGGCTGCGCCTGTCGATCAGCTATATCGACCTGCAGGGCCGCGAAAGCCATCGTGACATCCGCCCCTTGCAGCTGGAATTCTGGGGTCGTGTCTGGACCTTGGCAGCCTGGTGCGAAGCCCGCCGCGATTTCCGCGCCTTCCGGGTGGATCGCATCGTGGCGATTTCGGAAACGCTGGAACATTTCCCCGATGAACCGGGCCGCAGGCTTGAGGATTATCGGGCACGCCTTGCGCAGGGCGAAACCGCGACCGAAAGCCCGGTCACTGATCTGTCAATCCACGACGCGCCGGGAACACGAAACACCGATCCCGCCGGATCATGAGCCAGAGCGGCGTTTCCGCCTTGGGCAAAAATACGCCCGGAACCGCTGCCGTCAGGGTCGATCCATCATAATCCATCTCGAATTCGATCAGGCTTTCGCGGCCCAGAAACCGCGCGCGTCGCACCCGGCCCCGGGCCGGGGTGCCATCTTGCGGCGTGGGGTTCGGGCCGCGCCCGGCCCTGTCGAAATCGATCTTCAGATGCTGAGGGCGAATGATGATTTCCACCTCGGCCCCATCGGCATGGCCGGGCGTCAGGAAATCGCCAAAGGGCGTCGGCGTCAGCGCCCCCCGGGATATACCTTTGATCACGTTGATATCGCTGAAGAAAGCCGCCGCCGCCTTGTCGGCGGGCTTCATGTAGACATGATAGGGCGATCCGCTTTGCACGATCCGACCGCCGCGCATCAGCGCGATTTCATCGGCCATGCGCAACGCCTCGTCCGGTTCATGCGTCACCAGAAGAACAGCGGCGCCTTCCTCCTTCAACACGGCCAGCGTGGTGTCGCGGATGCCATCGCGCAACCGGTTGTCCAGCCCTGAAAAGGGTTCGTCCATCAGCATCAGCCTTGGCCGGGGCGCCAGCGCCCGGGCCAAGGCGACCCGCTGCTGTTCGCCCCCCGAAAGCTGGTGCGGATGCTTGTCGCCATAGCCAGTCAGGTTCACCCGTTCCAGCAATTCGCCCACCCGTGCAGCACGCGATACCCGGTCGCCCTTCAGGCCAAAACCCACATTCTGTGCAACCGTCAAATGCGGAAACAATGCGAAATCCTGGAACATCATGCCGATGCCCCGGGCTTCTGGCGGCGTGATGTGGCTCGGGCCGCAGACCTCGGCCCCGTCAATCAGGATGCGGCCCGTATCTGGCAGTTCCACCCCGGCAATCATCCGCAGCGTGGTGGATTTGCCGCAGCCCGACGGCCCAAGCAGACAGGTTACCTGCCCCGCGGCAATGGTCAGCGATACGCCATCCACCACCGGTTTGCCGCCAAAACTGCGGGTCAGGCTCTGCACCTCAAGGCGGGGGGCTGGCGTCACGGGGCTTTCCGAGTGATTGTGTCGGCCTTTCCGTAGCAGCCTCGCCCCGGCGCGGCAAGCATCACAGCGTCGCGTTGGTCGCCCCGCCATCCAGCAGGATGTTCTGCCCGACGATGAATCCGGCATGCTGGCTGGCCAGAAAGGCGCACATCGCGCCGAATTCGGCGGCCGTCCCATAACGGCGGGCGGGAATCGTGGCCATGCGCTGCGCCCGCGCCTCTTCCAGCGTAATGCCCTGCGCTTTCACCACCCCGCCATCCAGCGCCGTGGCGCGGTCGGTATCATGGATACCGGGCAACAGATTGTTGATGGTCACCCCATGCGGGGCCACCTGCCGCGCCGTGCCCGCGACATAGCCGGTCAGCCCGGCGCGGGCACTGTTCGACAGGCCAAGCTGCGGGATCGGCGCCTTCACCGATTGCGAGGTGATGTTGATGACACGCCCCCAGCCCCGCGCCATCATGCCAGGCAACAGCGCCGTCATCAGCGCGATCGGGGTCAGCATATTGGCATCCAGCGCCCGGATGAAATCATCGCGCCCCCAATCCCTCCACAGCCCCGGGGGCGGCCCGCCCGCATTGGTGACCAGGATATCCACCGCATCCGCCAGCGCCAGAACCTCGGCCCGCCCGGCCTCGGTGGTGATATCGGCAGCCACCACCGTCACCGACACACCAAACTCTGCCCGAATCCCGGTGGCGGCTTCATCCAATGCGGCCTGCCCCCGGGCATTCATCACCAGATCCACCCCAGCAGCCGCCAGCGCCCGCGCGCATCCCAGACCCAGCCCCCGCGAGGACGCACAAACCAGCGCCCGTTTGCCCGAAATTCCCAGATCCATCCCTGCTCTCCCGCTTGGCCTTTGTGATGACCGCAGGTTAGCCTGCCAGAAGGGCAAGGGAAATCCGCGAAACCGCCGGATTTTTGCTGCAATTCCAGCTTTACCTATAGGCAAGGGCTGCCCACCCGCCTAGGTCAGCACGACAAGACCAAGACCCGAGAATCCGCCCGATGCATGCCGACTCCGCCCCCGCACCGACTTCGCTTCCCGGTCAGGCCTGCATGGTCTTTCCGGCAGAGGCGATCTATGTGGTAAACGGCGTCAATCAGGGCGACCCCCTGGCCCCGCCTGACGAAGTCTGTCACGGCGACATCTATCTGCTGGACCGCGAAACCGAAGCCCTGCGCCTTGTGCTTGACCGCAGCAGCGGCATGGCCATTCTGGCCGCAGGGTCGCAATGCGGGGAACCGGGCACCCCGCTGCAGATGCTTTGCCGCTATACGCTGATGGGCGATGACGGCGACAAGGTCGCCCTTCTCTTGCTGGCGATTCCCGGCGAAGGGCATTTCGCCCTGCCCTTGTCACCGATGGGCGCAGGTATCCACTACACGCTGGTCCATGCCGAAGAAGCACCGGAATCGACTCACCTGTCGGATCTTCTTTGCGTCAGTTTCCTGCGCGGCACCGCGATCACCAAGGCCGATGGCAGCCAGAGCCGGATCGAAACGCTGATCCCCGGCGACCGGGTGTTGACCCGCGATCATGGGCCCCAGCCGATCCGTTGGATCGGCCGCGCCACGCTGCGCGCCGTTGGCCCCTTTGCCCCCGTTGTCATCACAGCAGGGGCCATGGGCAATGCCGGCGATCTCATCGTCAGCCAGCACCACCGCATGTTTCTTTATCAGCGCCAGCGCATCGCCGGGTCGGCCACTTCCGAATTGCTGGTGCAGGCCCGCCATCTGGTGAATGAAGAAACCATCTTCCTGCGCGAAGGCGGCTATGCCGATTACTTCAGCCTTGTGTTCGACCGCCATGAAATCATCTATGCCGAGGGCATTCCGGCAGAAAGCCTGCTGGTGACAGAAGCCACCCTGTCGCGTCTGCCCGTGGAACTGTCGGCCGAAGTGAAGGCCCGTTTCCCCGGACTGAACCAGAACCAGCATTTCGGTTCTGAGGCCGGGCGCAACCTGCTGGAGGCGCTGGAACCCCAGTTGCGGGCCCGCAGCCGCGGCGGGCGCTGACACCGGACGGCTGCCCAACTGATCGAATAGGCCGATCAAATCTCACACTGATCGCTAAATCCGATCAAGTCATTCCCCGTTATCTTGGCCCAAATATCCTGGGGATGCGGGGGCAAAGCCCCCGCTCGGCCCTTGCCAGACAGGGCCGCGCCGGGCTATCTGCGCGCCATGCTGGACAATCGCCCCACCCTTCCGCCCGAAATCGCCCGCCGCCGGACCTTTGCGATCATCGCACACCCGGATGCGGGGAAAACCACGCTGACCGAAAAGTTCCTGCTGTTCGGTGGCGCGATCCAGATGGCGGGCCAGGTGCGCGCCAAGGGCGAGGCGCGGCGCACGCGGTCTGACTTCATCAAGATGGAGCAGGAGCGTGGGATTTCGGTTTCCGCCTCGGCCATGTCGTTCGATTTTGGCCAGTTCCGGTTCAATCTGGTCGATACGCCCGGCCACAGCGACTTTTCCGAAGACACCTATCGCACGCTGACGGCAGTGGACTGCGCGGTCATGGTGATCGACGGCGCCAAAGGGGTGGAAAGCCAGACCCGCAAGCTGTTCGAGGTCTGCCGATTGCGCGACCTGCCGATCCTGACCTTTTGTAACAAGATGGACCGCGAGGCGCGCGACACCTTCGAGATCATCGACGAGATTCAGGAAAACCTGGCCATCGACGTTTCACCCGCAAGCTGGCCCATCGGGCAAGGGCGCGAGTTTCTGGGCTGTTATGACATCCTGAATGACCGGCTGGAGCTGATGGACCGCGCCGACCGCAACCGGGTGGCGGAAACGATCCAGATCAAGGGCCTCGACGATCCGCTGCTGGAACAGCATGTGCCTGCCGATCTGCTGGCCAAACTGCGCGAAGAGCTGGAAATGGCGCGCGAGCTGCTGCCCGGCTTTGACCGCGCGGCCTTGCTCAATGGATCGATGACCCCGATCTGGTTCGGCTCGGCCATCAACTCCTTCGGGGTGAAGGAATTGATGGATGGTATCGGCAAATACGGACCCGAGCCGCAGCCGCAGCCCACGGCCAGCCGCAAGGTGGCGCCCGAGGAAACGCCGGTGACCGGTGTGGTGTTTAAGGTGCAGGCCAATATGGACCCCAAGCACCGCGACCGCGTGGCCTTTGTGCGCCTGGCCTCGGGCCATTTCGAACGTGGGATGAAGTTGACCCATGTGCGTTCGGGCAAGCCCATGGCCATTTCGAACCCGGTGCTGTTTCTGGCTGCCGACCGTGAACTGGCCGAAGAGGCTTGGGCGGGCGATATCATCGGCATCCCGAACCACGGGCAATTGCGCATTGGCGATGCGCTGACCGAGGGCGAGAAGCTGCGCTTCACCGGCATTCCGTCTTTCGCACCCGAATTGCTGCAGGGCGTTCGGGCGGGCGATCCGATGAAGGCCAAGCATCTGGAAAAGGCGCTGATGCAATTCGCCGAAGAAGGCGCAGCCAAGGTGTTCAAGCCGATGATCGGTTCGGGCTTCATCGTGGGGGTGGTGGGGGCGCTGCAATTCGACGTGCTGGCCAGCCGGATCGAACAGGAATACGGCTTGCCCGTCCGGTTTGAACCCAGCCAGTTCACTTCGGCCCGCTGGCTGACGGGGCCGAAGCTGGAGGTGGAAAAGTTCGTCAACGTCAACAAGGGCCATATGGCGCAGGACAATGACGGCGATCTGGTCTATCTGACCCGGCTGCGGTGGGATATCGACCGGGTGGAACGGGATCACCCCGAACTGAAACTGACCGCGACCAAGGAAATGATGGTCTGATCCTGAAAGGATCCGCGTCGGGCCACCGGGCCGCACGGGTCTGCCTGTTGGCTTATCCGTCCATCACCTTGACGCAGGGCCGATTTTGCGCTAACCGGCCTGTGGCAGAAACTGCCACGACGCCGGGGCGCCCGGACAGATGCGTCCCTTCTTCTCCCAGCGGGCCGATCCCGCCCTGACAGGACGTATATGACCAAGTTTTCCGACCTCGCGCTGGACCCGCGCGTTCTGCAAGCCGTCGCTGATACCGGCTATGAGACCCCCACCCCGATTCAGGCTCAGGCCATCCCCTATGCTTTGCAGGGCCGCGATGTTCTGGGGATCGCCCAGACCGGCACCGGCAAGACGGCCAGCTTCTCGCTGCCGATGATCACGCTGCTGGGCCAGGGCCGGGCGCGGGCGCGCATGCCGCGCAGCCTTGTGCTGTGCCCCACGCGCGAACTGGCGGCGCAGGTGGCCGAGAATTTCGATACCTATGCCAAATACACCAAGCTGACCAAGGCGCTGCTGATCGGTGGCGTGGCCTTCGGCGAACAGGACAAGCTGATCGACCGCGGCGTCGATGTTCTGATCGCCACGCCGGGCCGGTTGCTGGACCATTTCGAACGCGGCAAACTGCTGCTGACCGGTGTGCAGATCATGGTCGTGGACGAGGCCGACCGGATGCTTGACATGGGGTTCATTCCCGATATCGAACGCATCTTCAGCCTGACGCCCTTTACCCGGCAGACCTTCTTCTTCTCGGCCACCATGGCGCCGGAAATCGAACGGATCACCAATACTTTCCTGTCGAACCCCGCCAAGATCGAAGTGGCGCGGCAGAATTCGACCTCGGACACCATCGAACAGGCGCTGATCCAGATCACGCCGTCACGCAAGGATCGCAGCTTTGCCGACAAGCGCGCCGTGCTGCGCGCGCTGATCCGGCAAGAGGGCGAGGCCTGCACCAATGCCATCATCTTCTGCAACCGCAAGATGGATGTGGATGTGGTGGCCAAATCGCTGAAATCGCATGGCTTCAATGCCGCGCCGATCCATGGCGATCTGGATCAGAGTCAGCGGATGAAAACGCTGGACGGGTTCCGCGACGGATCGCTGCATCTGCTGGTGGCGTCTGATGTCGCGGCGCGCGGACTGGACATTCCGGCCGTCAGCCATGTGTTCAACTTTGATGTGCCGTCGCATCCCGAAGATTACGTCCACCGCATCGGCCGCACCGGCCGTGCCGGGCGCAAGGGCAAGGCCTATACCATCGCGACGCCCTTTGATGAAAAATACCTGACCAATATCGAAAATCTGGTCAAGCAGCCGATCCCGCGCGGCACCCTGCCCGAAGGTTTTACCCTGCCAGAACCGGGACCGAAGCGCGAAGACAGCCGTGGGCCCAAGGGCAAGGGCGGCAAGCCCGATCGCCGCGAAGATCGCAAACCGACGCGCGACCGTGAGGTGGCCGAGGTTGCCCCTGTGCAAGCCGTGGTCGAGGCCCCCAAGCGCGAAGAGCGCAAGGAAGATCGCCGTGATGACCGTCGCAGCCCCGAACAGGGCCATGTGCACCACCATGGCACGGGCGGGCATTCGCACCATCACCGCGACGAGCCGCGCAGCGATCGCCGCGATGGCGATCGGCGCGACTATCGCAACCGCAATGACCGCGACGACCGGGTTGTCGGCATGGGCGATCATGTGCCGGATTTCATCCTGCGCAGCTTCAAACTGCCCGATCCCACCCCGGAAGAGCCGGAGCTTGAGGCCCCCGAGGTCCAGACCGCCGACGCGGAATGACAGACAAAAAAGGGCGCCCTGACGGGCGCCCTTTTTCTTTACCGCTTCTGCGTGGTCATTCAGACATCAGCCGGCTGACCACCACCGTCACTTCGGGTTTCTTGCCGATCTCTTCGACCGAAACCTGCCGCACGATCCGCTTGATCGCTTCTTCGGTCTTGTCATCATCGCGCAGCAACTTGGCAGGCGCGGTTTCAAGGAACTGGGTGAGTTCGGCCTCCATCGCCTCGGCCAAGGGCTGACCACGCTTGCCAAGTTCCGGCAGCCCCATCAGCTCGACCCAGGCCTCGCCCAACGGATCGTCATTTTCATCAAGGATCACCGTAATCAGCGCATGCCCGTTCAGCGCCATGCGAATACGGTCGCGCACCACGCCGTCGCGCGCGCCGATCAGCACCGACCCATCCAGATACAGCCGACCGGTTTCCAGATATTCGGCAATTTCCGGCGTATCGCCGCTCAGGTCCATCATCATGCCATTGGTCACAACCTCGGATGCAATGCCACGCTGTTCCCCCAGCCGGGCATGTTCGCGCAGATGCCGGTGTTCGCCATGCATCGGGATCAGCATCTGGGGCCGCAGCACCTCGTGCATCAGTTCCAGATCGGGGCGGTTGGCATGGCCGGACACATGATAGCGGCCATTGGTGTCATCCACCACATCGACGCCCATTTCGGAGAAGCTGTTCATGATGCGCAGCACATCACGTTCGTTCCCCGGGATGGTTTTCGATGAAAACAGAAACAGATCACCTTCCTTCAGCTCCAGCCCCAGATAGCGGCCCCGGCTGAGCTGGGCCGTAGCGGCGCGGCGCTCGCCCTGGCTGCCGGTCACGATCAGCATCAGGTTCTGCCGTGATACTTCGGTCGCCTGTTCCGACGGAATGGTGGGCGGAAAATCGGTCAGCACGCCGGTATCCTGCGCTACTTTCACCATGCGCTGCATGGCCCGTCCCAACAGACAGACCGACCGGCCCGCTGCGCGCCCGGCTTCGGCCAGGGTTTTCAGCCGCGCCACGTTCGAGGCAAAGGTTGTGGCCACCACCATCCCGCCCGCATTGGCGATCAACCCATGGATCGGATCGGCCAGCGTGGATTCAGACCGCCCGACATGGGGCGAGAAGACGTTGGTGGAATCGCACATCAGCACCTTCACCGGCGCCTCGGCGGCAATGGCGCGGAAGGCGGCCTCGTCCCAGCCCTCACCCACCACCGGGTTCGGGTCGGTCTTAAAATCCCCCGAATGCACGATCCGGCCTGCCGGAGTGTCGATGATCAGCGACGAGCTTTCCGGAATGGAATGGGCAATCGGCACGAATTGCACCCGGAACGGACCCGCCTCGACCACCGAAGGCCGCGGTTCGACCGTATGGATCACATCCAGCGGCAGGCCGTGTTCATCGAATTTCAGCTTGCCGATGGCGGCGGTAAACTTGCGGGCGTAAATGCGTTTCTTCAGCCGGGGCCACAGATGGCCAAGCGCCCCGATATGGTCTTCATGCGCATGGGTGATGAAGATGGCCTCGATCCGGTCGGCGCGTTCGGTCAGCCAGGACACATCGGGCATGATCAGATCGACGCCGGGCGTGGTATCCATGTCGGGGAAGGTCACGCCCAGATCGACAACGATCAGACGTTCCCGGTCTTCCGGCCCATAGCCATAGACATAGCAGTTCATCCCGATTTCTCCGGCACCGCCAAGGGGCAGGTAGATCAGGCGGTTGGTCACGCTCATGCGGTTTCCAGTTCCTTGTTGTAATGGTGGATCAGCCGCAGACCATGCATGGTCAGATCGTCTTCCACCGAGTCAAACAGTTCGGTTCCCTGCTGGAACAACGGGGCCAGCCCCCCGGTTGCGATGACCTTCATCGGGCGATCCCGTTCGGCACGGATCTGCCGGACGATGCCTTCGACGAGGCCGATATAGCCCCAATACACGCCCGACTGCATGCAGGCCACCGTATTCGTGCCAATGGCCAGCGCGGGGCGGGCAATGTCGATATGCGGCAGCGCCGCTGCGGCCATGTGCAATGCCTCCAGAGACAGGTTCACGCCGGGCGCAATGACGCCACCGATATAGGCGCCATCGGTATCCACGACGTCGAAGGTAGTGGCCGTGCCGAAATCGACAACGATCAGATTGCCGCCATGTCGATCAAATCCACCGACAGTATTGACCAACCGATCAGGCCCCACCGTCGTGCCCTGATCGACGCGGGGGGCCACAGGCAGGGCACATTCCGGCTTGCCCACCACCAGCGGGCGGCAATCGAAATAGCGGTTGCACAACACCCGCAGATTGAAGACCACGCGCGGCACCGTGCTGCTGATGATCGCCTCGGTCACCTGGGCTTCGGTTCGGGTCAGCATCATCAGGCTGGACAGCCAGACGAAATATTCATCCGCCGTGCGCTTGTGATCGGTGGCGATGCGCCATGTCGCGATGAACCTTGCGCCATCCCAGATCGAAAACACGGTGTTGGTATTGCCGCAATCGATGGCCAGAAGCATGGGCCGCCCCCCTAGAAAAAGACCTCGGCCGCGGGGATCGCCTCGCGCATGCCGTTCATGTTCAGCACCAGCGCGCCAGTGTCGTCGATGGTTTCAAAGATACCGTGGCGTTCCTGCGTGCCCGTGCGGGCGCGGATGGTTTCGCCCAGCCGCGCCGCCTGCGCAAGCCAGGCCGAGCGGATCGGGGCGAAGCCATGGGCGACAAATTCGGCCTCCCACCCGGCAAAGGCCGGGGCGAGGTGGTCCAGAAACATCTCTGGCGTGACGCGCAGCCCGGTTTCGCCCAGCAGACTGACCGGCGGCACGGCACCGGGCTCTACCTGATCCACGGTCGGGGCGGCAATCAGGTTCACCCCGATGCCGATGACCAGATGGCCGATGCGTCCGCCCTGCCCCGCACTTTCCAGCAGGATGCCCGCCAGCTTGCCGCCATTCAGCAGCACATCATTGGGCCATTTCAGCGTAAAGGATTGCGGCAGCCCGGTCAGCGCCACGCAGGTCTGGTGCAGCGCAAGGGCAGCAATGAAACTGCGCAGCGCCGCGCGGTCGGGTGCGCCATCCGGTTGCATCACCAGACTGCCGTAGAAATTTCCACGCGGGCTGGACCAGCCACGCCCGCGCCGGCCACGCCCGGCGGTCTGTTCGCCCGCAATGACCCACGCCGGACCTGTCAGGCCCGGCGCGAGGGAAGAGGCATAGGCATTTGTGCTGTCAACACTGGCAAGGGCATGGCGGGCCACACCCTCGGGCCAGCGGGGGGCCTTAGCGGACAAGTGCTTCCGCCGCCACGGCAGCCATCGGATCGATGCCGAACAGGTTGACCGCGCCCAGAACAACCAGCGCCGCCGATCCCATCAGGGCCACCCATTGCACGGCACCCATGCGGCTTTGCACGCCATCGGCCTCTTTGCCGAAATACATGAAGAACACGAGCCGCAGGTAATAGAACGCCCCGATCACCGAAGCCACGACACCGGCAATCGCCAGCCAGGTCATCCCCGCATCCACCGCCGCTTTCAGCACATAGAACTTGCCGAAAAAGCCGATGAAGGGCGGCACGCCCGCAAGGCTGAACATCAGGATCAGCACCGCCAGCGCCTTGGCCGGTTCGGCCTTGGAAAACATGTTCAGGGCGGCAATGTCCGACACCGGCTTGCCATCGCGTTCCAGCGACAGGATGAAGGCAAAGGTGCCGATGTTCATGGTCACATAGATCGCCATATAGACCAGCATCGCCTGCACGCCGCCCGCGGTTCCCGCAGCCAGAGCCATCAGCGCATAGCCCATATGGGCGATGGAGCTATAGGCCATCAGGCGCTTGATATCCTTCTGGCCGATGGCGGCAATGGCCCCCACGAACATCGACAGCGCCGACAGCGCCGCGATCACCTGCCCCCACTGATCGGGGATGGTGCCAAAGGCATCATGGGCCAGACGGGCGAACAGGGCCATGGCGGCAACCTTCGGTGCGGTGGCGAAGAAGGCGGTCACCGGGGTCGGCGCACCTTCATAGACATCGGGCGTCCACATGTGGAACGGCGCGGCCGATACCTTGAAGGCCAGACCGGCCAGCATGAACACAAGGCCGAACAGCAGCCCGACGGGAATACCATGGCCCAGGGTGGAGATGATGCCCGAGAACAGCGTCGTGCCAGCATAGCCATAGGTCAACGACGCGCCATAAAGCAGCAGGCCCGAAGACAGCGACCCAAGCACGAAATACTTCAGACCGGCTTCGGTGGATTTCACGCTGTCGCGCCGGAACGCCGCGATGACATAAAGCGCAAGGGATTGCAGCTCCAGGCCCATATACAGCGCGATCAGATCGCCCGCCGATACCATCATCATCATCCCGACGGTCGCAAGCGCGACCAGAATCGGGTATTCGAACTGCGCCAGCCCCCGGCGCTGCATGTAATCCTGGCTCATCAGCAGAACGGCAGCGGCCGACAGCAGGATGGTCACCTTGGCGAAGCGTGCAAAGGGATCATCGTTGAACATGCCACCAAAGGCGGTGCGGGCCCCTTCGCCATTCACCCCGATCCAGAAGGCCAGAATCAGTAACATCCCCGCCGTGGACCAGGTGATTGCCCCGGTCAGCTTGTCCTTGCCGGTATAGACGCCGAACAGCAGCGCCGCCATGGCATAGACCGACAGCACGACTTCGGGCAGGACAGTGTTGAAATCAGACGCGTTCATCGCTTCGCCCTCAATGCGTGGCCGCTTCCGCGACATCCGCAGATGCCGGGATCGCAGCATGGTAGTCGGTCACCAGGGCCTCGACCGAGGGCCCGATGATGTCGGTCACGACCGACGGATAGATGCCCAGCAGCAGCGTCATCACCACCAGCGGCGCGAAGATCAGCCGTTCGCGGACATCCATGTCGGTGATCGACTTCAGCGCCTCTTTCACCAGATCGCCGAACACGACCCGGCGATACAGCCACAGCGCATAGGCCGCCGACAGGATCACGCCCGAAGTCGCCACAGCGGCCACCCAGGTATTCACCTGGAAAATGCCCATCAGCGTCAGGAATTCCCCGACAAAGCCGCTGGTGCCCGGAAGGCCCACATTGGCCATGGTGAAGAACATGAAGATCAGCGCGTAGGCCGGCATGCGGATGACAAGCCCGCCATAGGCATCGATTTCGCGGGTATGCATCCGGTCATAGATCACACCCACACACAGGAACAGCGCGCCCGAGATGAAGCCGTGCGACAGCATCTGGAAGATCGCGCCGTCAATGCCTTGCTGGTTCGCCGCAAAGATCCCCATGGTGACATAGCCCATATGCGCGACCGACGAATAGGCGATCAGCTTCTTCATGTCATTCTGGGCCAGCGCGACAAGGCTGGTATAGACGATGGCAATGGCCGACATCCACAGGACCACACCGCTCATCACATCGGCGCCAACCGGGAACATCGGCAGGCTGAAGCGCAGGAAGCCATAGCCGCCCATCTTCAGCAGGATCGCCGCCAGCACCACCGACCCAGCGGTCGGGGCCTGAACGTGGGCGTCCGGCAACCAGGTATGCACCGGCCACATCGGCATCTTCACCGCAAAGCTGGCGAAGAAAGCCAGGAACAGGATGGTCTGCAAGCCGCCAACGATCTGGAACCCGCCAAGTGCGAGCGTTTCCGATGCAAAGTCATGCTTCAGCAGCACGACAATATCAGTGGTGCCCGCATCGACATACATGGCGATCATCGCCACCAGCATCAGCACCGACCCAAGGAAGGTGTAGAGGAAGAACTTGAAGGCCGCATAGATCCGCTCTTTCCCGCCCCAGATGCCGATGATCAGGAACATCGGGATCAGACCGGCTTCGAAGAACAGGTAGAACAGCACCAGATCCAGCGCACAGAACACGCCCAGCATCAGCGTTTCCAGCAGCAGGAAGGCAATCATGTATTCCTTCACCCGATTTTCCACGCTCCAGCACGAAGCGATGGTGATCGGCATCAGGAAGGTGGTCAGCATGACGAACAGCACCGAAATGCCATCCACGCCCATCTTGTATTTCAGGCCAAGGATCCAGTCATATTCCTCGACGAACTGCATGCCGGTGTTCGCCGGATCAAAGCCCGACAGAATGGTCAGCGACAACAGGAAGGTGGCCGAGGTGGCCAGCAGCGCAACCCATTTGGCATTGCGCTGCGCCGCCGCATCATCGCCGCGCAGGAACAGCGCCAGAACGGCGGCAGCCACAGCCGGGATGAAGGTGATGATGGAAAGGACGTTTTCCATTAGTGCGCGCCCCCCGAGAGCGACATCCAAGTGATCAGGGCGGCGATGCCCAGAACCATGGCGAATGCGTAGTGGAAGATGTAGCCCGACTGCAGGCGGTTCACGAAGCGCGTCACCATCGGGATCACACCCATGGCAACCCCGTTGATCGCCCCGTCAATCACCGCACCATCGCCTTTCTTCCACAGGAAGTTGCCCAGCCATTTGGCAGGAACGACGAAGATGGCGTTGTACAGCTCGTCGAAATACCACTTGTTCAGCAGGAATTCGTAGAGCGGGCGCTGCGCTTCGGCCAGACGGCGCGGCAGGCTGGGGTTCTTGATATAGAACAGCCAGGCGGTGAACAGGCCGATCAGCATGGCGATGAAGGGCGAAACCTTGACCCATTTCGGCACCTCATGCGCCGCGTGGATCATGTGGTTGTCCGGGCCAAGGAAGATCGCGCCTTTCGGTGCCACGGCTGCGGTATGCCCTGCATCGGCGGCCACCGCCGCATCCGCATGGCCTTCGGCCGCAGTGCCGTGGCCTTCTGCAGGGGCGGCTTCCGCGTGGCCGGAACCGTCAGCCTCTGCTGTGACGGCTTGCCCCTCGGGTGCGGCATGTTCCGTGGCATGGGCGGCAGGTTCCATCCCGAACCAGGCCCGCATTGCCTCTTCCTTGCCGAAGAAGACGTTGTACCACAGCATCCCCGAGAAGATCGCGCCAAGCGCCAGAACCCCCAGCGGGATCAGCATGACCATCGGGCTTTCATGCGGCTCGTGGTGACCGTGACCGTGGTCATGGCCGTGGCCGTGGTCATGACCATGCGCGCGGCTTTCGCCGTAGAAGGTCAGGAACATCAGCCGCCAGCTGTAGAAGCTGGTGAAGCAGGCCGCCACAACCAGGAGCCAGAAGGCATATTGCGACCCGACAAAGGCGCTTTCGATCACCGCGTCCTTCGACAGGAAGCCGGCAAAGCCGAAATGCGTCAGCGGGATACCCACGCCGGTAATGGCCAGCGTGCCGATCATCATGGCCCAGAAGGTCACCGGGATCTTCTTCCGCAGACCGCCATAGTTGCGCATGTCCTGTTCGTGATGGGTGGCATGGATCACCGAACCAGCCCCAAGGAACAGCATCGCCTTGAAGAAGGCATGGGTGAAGAGGTGGAACATCGCCACCGAATAGACGCCCACACCCGCCGCCACGAACATGTAGCCCAGCTGCGACATGGTCGAATAGGCGATCACACGCTTGATGTCATTCTGCACAAGGCCGATGGTCGCGGCGACAAAGGCGCTGCTGGCCCCGATAACCACGATCATGGTCTGGGCATCGGGTGCATACTCATAGATCGGCGACATGCGGCAGACCAGGAACACCCCCGCCGTCACCATGGTGGCCGCGTGGATCAGCGCCGACACCGGGGTCGGGCCTTCCATCGCATCGGGCAACCAGGTGTGCAGGCCAAGCTGGGCCGATTTGCCCATGGCCCCGATGAACAGCAGCACACCAATCAGGTTTGCCGCGTTCCACTCCGTCCACAGGAAGGTGATCGTGGTTTCGGCCAGTTGCGGGCCAGCGGCAAAGACATCGTCAAAGCGGATGCTATCGGTCAGGAAGAACAGGCCGAAAATGCCAAGCGCAAAGCCGAAGTCACCGACCCGGTTCACGATGAAGGCCTTCATCGCCGCCGCATTGGCCGAAGGCTTGCGATAGTAGAAGCCGATCAGCAGGTAGGAGGCCACACCCACGCCTTCCCAGCCGAAGAACATCTGCACAAGGTTGTCGCTGGTGACCAGCGTCAGCATGGCAAAGGTGAAGAAGGACAGATAGGCGAAGAAGCGCGCCTTGTAATGCTCGCTTTCATGCCAGTTGTCGTCATGCGCCATATAGCCAAAGCTGTACAGATGCACGAGCGCCGAAACCGAGTTCACGACGACCAGCATGATCGCCGTCAGCCGGTCCAGCCGGATCGCCCATTCAGTCGCCAGCGACCCGCTTTCGATCCAGCGCAGCAGAACGATCCGGGTGGTTTCGCCATCAAAGGTCAGGAAGATGATCCAGGACAGCAGCGCCGCCAGAAAGATCATCGAGGTGGTAAGGATCTGGGCCGCCCGTTCGCCAATAAAGCGCCAGCCGAAGCCGCAGATCAGGGCGCCGACCAGCGGCGCGAGAAGAATGATCGTGGCCATTCGGTCAGCCTTTCATCACGTTGGCGTCTTCGACATCGATGGTGCCGCGGTTGCGGAAGAAGCTGACCAGGATCGCAAGGCCGATGGCAGCCTCGGCTGCGGCCACGGTCAGCACGAACATGGTGAAGACCTGCCCCACCAGATCGCCCATCCCCACCACCGAGGAGGAGAAGGCGACAAGGTTGATGTTCACGGCCAGCAGCATCAGTTCGATCGACATCAGGATGACGATCACGTTCTTCCGGTTGAGGAAGATGCCGAAGATGCCAATGACGAACAAGGCCGCCGCCACCGTCAGGTAATGTTCCAGTCCTACCATTCTCGTCCCTCCGGGTGTTTGCCCGTATGTTCTGTTTGCGGCCCTGCCGCGTGGAAGCCAGGGAAACCCGACCTCGGATTTTTCGTAGGCGAGCAGCTTGCATGCACCGCCCGGTCTGCTTTCCTTACAGCCCCTGCCCCGGCTTGACGTCTTTCAGTTCCATCGCCTTGGCCGGATCGCGCCACATCTGATGCAGCACGTTCTGGCGCTTTACGTCCTTGCGGTGGCGCAGGGTCAGCACGATGGCCCCGATCATCGCGACCAGCAGGATCAGCCCCGCCGTCTGGAACAGGTAGATATACTTGTCATAGATCAGCAGGCCGATCGCACGGGTGTTCTCCACCTCATTGATCGCGGGGGTGACGGCCTGACGCAGCGCTTGCGCGCCTTCGGCCTGGGTCCAGGCCGCATAGGCCATGCCGAATTGCAGCAGGATCACCACCCCGATCAGCAGCGCCAGCGGCATGGTGCGCGCCATTTCGCCCTTCAATTCCGCGAAATCGACATCAAGCATCATCACGACGAACAGGAACAGCACCGCCACGGCGCCGACATAGACGATGATCAGCAACATGGCGACGAATTCGGCGCCCAGAAGCACGAACAGCCCCGCCGCCGACAGGAAAGTCAGGATGAGCCACAGCACCGAATGCACCGGGTTGCGCGATACGGTGACCATCAGGCCTGCCGAAACCGTCACCACGGCGAAGCAATAAAAGGCGTAATCCGCAACGCTCATGCGTTTTTCTCCTCGGTTTCGGCAAAGACGGCTTGGGCTTGTTCAAGCGCCTTCTGCATGGCGGGCAGGCCGCCGAACATGCTCATCTGCCAGATCACTTCCGCAATCTCGCGTTGGGTGGCGCCCGCCTCCAGCGCGTGCCGGATGGTCAGCTTCAGCTGCGCCTCGGCATGGGCCCCCAGCACCGTCAGCGCCGCAATGGTGACCAGAAGCCGGGTCTTGGCATCCAGCCCCTCGCGGTTGAAGGTGCGGCCGAACCACATCTCCATCATGTCTTTCGTCATGGTGGGGAAGAAGTTCTCGAATCCCTTCACCGGCATCGTTTCCAAGGACGGATTGAAGGCACGGACCATTTCCTGTCCCTGCTCCATCATCGTCTTGAAAAGCTTGGTGAAATCTTCGGTCATGGCCAGTTACCGGTAAGGCGCGTCAAGTTCAAGGTTCCGCGCGATCTCGGCTTCCCAGCGGGCACCGTTGGCCAGAAGGCGGGCCTTGTCATAGTAGAGTTCTTCGCGCGTCTCGGTCGAGAATTCGAAATTCGGGCCTTCGACAATGGCATCCACCGGGCAGGCCTCCTGACAAAAGCCGCAATAGATACACTTCGTCATGTCGATGTCATAGCGCGTGGTGCGGCGGCTGCCATCTTCACGCGGTTCGGCATCAATGGTGATGGCCTGCGCCGGGCAGACAGCTTCGCACAGCTTGCAGGCGATGCAGCGCTCTTCCCCATTGGGATAGCGGCGCAGCGCGTGTTCACCGCGGAAGCGCGGCGACAGCGGCCCCTTTTCATGCGGATAGTTCAGCGTGGCCTTGGGTGCAAAGAAGTAGCGCAGGCCCAGACCGAAGCCTTTGATGAAATCCACCAGCAGGAAATACTTGGCGGCGCGGTTGAAGTCGATTGCGCGGGTCTCGCCCATGTCAGCCCCCAATGGTCCAGCGTGCCCAGAGGCCGCCCATCACTTCGAATTTCGCAAGGAACGCCACGATCACCACCCAGGCCAGCGACAACGGCAGGAACACCTTCCAGCCAATCCGCATCAGCTGGTCATAGCGGTAGCGTGGCACGATCGCCTTCACCATGGCGAACAGGAAGAAGAAGAAGGCCATCTTCGCGACCATCCACAGCGCGCCATCCGGCACACCCGGGATCGGCGACAGCCAGCCCCCGAAGAACAAGAGCGAGATCAGCGCGCACATCAGGAAGATGGCGATATATTCACCCGCCATGAACAGCAGGAACGGGGTGGAACTGTATTCCACCTGATAGCCCGCCACGAGTTCCGATTCCGCTTCCGGCAGGTCAAACGGAGGGCGGTTGGTTTCGGCCAGGGCCGAAATGAAGAACAGCGCCACCATCGGCAGATGCGGCAGCCAGTACCAGCCGAAGAAGCCCCAGCCGGTATCCTGCGCGGCCACGATGGCCGAGAAGTTCATCGAACCCGTGGAGATGATGATGCCGATGATGATCAGGCCCAGCGACACTTCATAGGAAATCATCTGCGCGGCAGACCGCAACGATCCGAGGAACGGGTATTTGGAGTTCGACGCCCATCCCCCCATGATCACGCCATAAACTTCCAGCGAGGAGATGGCGAAAACATAAAGGATGGCGACGTTGATATCGGCCAGCACCCAGCCTTCGTTGAACGGGATCACCGCCCAGGCGATCATGGCCAGCACGAAGGACAGCATCGGTGCCAGGAAGAACACCGGGCGGTCGGCCCCGGCAGGTACCACGACCTCTTTCACCACATATTTCAGCGCGTCGGCCACGGATTGCAGCAGGCCGAAGGCCCCCACCACGTTAGGCCCGCGCCGCATCTGGACAGCCGCCCAGATCTTGCGGTCGCCATAGACGAGAAAGAGAAGCGAGATCATCACGAAGGCGATGACCATGAGGCTCTGGGCTGCGATCAGCAGCGCCATCCCCAATCCGGTTTGCAGAAATTCAGCCATTTGCCTTCAGTCCCTCAGCTTCTTTTCGTCTTGTCATACCGTCGGTATTCCACGTTCGCCGCAATCGCGCACCGTGACTTCGGCGTCAATGGTGCGCAATCCGTCGGGCAGCGCGGCAGAGATCGTATAGACCGCATCGCCCCGCCATTCGGTGCCGGTCCGGGCAACCGTAGTGCGCACATGGCGCGCAAAGCCCCAGCCCCGGATCAGCGCATATTGCGCGGCAGCACAGCGGGCATAGCTTTCCACATCCGCCTTGCCGTTCGCCCCGCGCATCGCCACCCGGAAATTCACCAGATCGCCATCCAGCAGGATGGTTTCGATCCCGTCATATTTCGGGCTGCCCGTCGTCACCGCCTTGGCCACGCCACATGCCGACAGTGCCGCCGGGGCGGCTGTCAGCATCGCGATGAGGCCAAGGGCGCGCATCAGATCACTCCGCCGCCAGCGGGGTTTCGGCCCGTGCGCGTGCCATTGCCTGCAATTGCCCCATCAGCGCCGAGGCGCGGGCAATCGGGTTGGACAGGTAGAAATCCTTCACCGCAAGGCCAAAGGGCGCATTGCCCAATGTCACACGCGGCAAAGCCGGGCCTTCATTGGCCGGAACTTCGTCGATGTCACCCAGATGCGGATGCGCTGCCACGATCCGGCCGCGCAATTCACCCAGGCTGTCCCAGGCCAGCGTGCTGCCGATCTCGGCCGACAGCGCGCGCAGGATGGCCCAGTTTTCCTTGGCCTCCCCCGGTGCGAACCCGGCGCGCAACGCCAGTTGCGGGCGGCCTTCGGTGTTCACGAACAGGCCGTTTTCCTCGGTATAGGCGGCCCCCGGCAGGATGATGTCGGCGCGATGCGCGCCACGATCCCCATGGCTGCCCTGATAGATCACAAAGGCGCCTGCGTCGATTTCGACCTCATCCGCACCGAGGTTATAGATCACCTCTGCGCCCTCGGTCGCGGCCTTCAGCCCGCCCGGGGTGGTGCAGCCCACATCCATCGCGCCCACGCGGGCGGCGGCGGTGTGCAGCACCATCAGCTTGGCCCCCGCGCCTGCGGCATAGGCCATGGCCTGCCCCAGCACAGCCTCACCATCAGCAGCGGTCAGCGCGCCCTGCCCCACGATCACCAGCGTATCGGGCTTTTCCGTGACCCGATCCACCAGATCGACCAGTGCCGCGCGGTCGCTGCCCATGTGCAGGTAATCATAGGTCAGATCGACCGGCTGACCGATCAGCCCGATCCGCGCGCCTTTCGACCAGGCCTTGCGCAGGCGGGCGTTCAGCACCGGGGCTTCATTCCGCGGATCGGTGCCGATCAGCAGGATGGTCTTGGCGGTGTCGATATCCTCGATGGTGGCCGTGCCGACATAGGCCGCACGATTGCCCGCAGGCAGCCTGGCCCCATCGACCCGGCATTCCACCGTACCGCCAAGCGCTTCGATCAGGGTCTTGAGGCTGTAGGCCGCTTCGACCGACACGAGATCGCCCACCAGACCGGTGACCTTCTTGCCCCGCATCGCGGCGGCGGCGGCGGCCAGCGCCTCGGACCAGCCGGCTTTGCGCAGACGGCCATTTTCGCGGATATAGGGTGTGTCCAGCCGCTGACGGCGCAGACCATCCCAGACAAAGCGCGACTTGTCGCTCAGCCATTCCTCGTTCACGCCGTCATGGTTGCGCGGCACGATGCGCATGACTTCGCGCCCCTTGGTGTCGATGCGGATGTTCGACCCAAGCGCATCCATCACGTCGATGCTCTCGGTCTTGGTCAGTTCCCAGGGCCGGGCGGTGAAGGCATAGGGCTTCGAGGTCAGCGCCCCCACCGGGCACAGGTCGATGATATTGCCCTGCAGGTTCGAATCGAGCGTCATGTTCAGATAGGAGGTGATCTCGCTATCTTCGCCGCGCCCGGTCTGGCCCATCTGATGGATGCCCGCCACCTCGGTCGTGAAGCGCACGCAGCGGGTGCAGCTGATGCAGCGGGTCATCTCGGTCTTGACCAGCGGGCCGAGATCAAGATTTTCCGACGCGCGCTTGGGTTCGCGGTAGCGGCTGAAATCCACGCCATAGGCCATGGCCTGATCCTGCAGGTCGCATTCGCCGCCCTGGTCGCAGATCGGGCAATCCAGCGGGTGGTTGATGAGCAGAAATTCCATCACCCCTTCGCGGGCCTTCTTGACCATCGGGCTGTTGGTCTTGACCACCGGGGGTTCGCCATTCGGGCCGGGGCGCAGATCGCGCACCTGCATGGCGCAGCTTGCGGCAGGCTTCGGCGGGCCCCCGACCACTTCGACAAGGCACATCCGGCAGTTGCCCGCGATCGACAGGCGTTCATGGTAGCAAAAGCGCGGGATTTCGATCCCGGCGACTTCGGCCGCCTGAATGATCGTCATCGCGCCATCAACCTCGACCTCGATGCCGTCGATGATGATTTTCTTGAGGTTGCTCATCAGCTTACTCCGCCGAATGGCGGGGGAACCCCCGCGCCGTCATCTGTTGAAAGGGGATCATGCGCAGCCCCCCTCGAATATCCATGCGCCTTGGGCGAAGCGGCCCACCGCCCGGGGCTGAAACCGGCCGCGCGCCTGTTCGCAGGCCTGCCGGGCCAGATCCTTGGCGCGTCTGCCCTGATCGAACCCGAAAGGCGATACGATGATGCTGTTGCCAGATACCGGCACGGCACCCATACGGGTCAGCGCGTGGCCTGGAGCGCCAGGCGCGACCTGCGCCGAAAAACTCGCCCCGTCCTGCGCCACAACAAAAGACCCGACTTGTGCAGGGCCTTTTGGGGCAGCCACGGGTGTCGCGACACAGGCCGAAAGGCCTGCTGCAACGCCCGTGAAAAGGAGGGGGGCAAGGTTCATCTTATTCCGCCGCCATCGCGCCCATGCGGCCCGTCTTCTTGGCCTTGATGCGGTCTTCGATCTCTTCGCGGTAATGCCGGATCAGGCCCTGGATCGGCCATGCCGCCGCATCGCCGAGCGCACAGATCGTATGGCCTTCGACCTGCTTCGTCACGCTCAGCAGCATGTCGATTTCCTCGACCTCCGCCTCGCCGCGCACCAGACGATCCATCACGCGATACATCCATCCGGTGCCCTCGCGGCAGGGCGTGCATTGACCGCAGCTTTCATGCTTGAAGAACTTCGACAGCCGCCAGATCGCCTTGATGATGTCGGTCTGCTGATCCATCACGATCATGCAGGCCGTGCCGAACGAGGATTGCAGCGCGCGCATGCCATCATAATCCATGATGGCGTCTTCGCATTTGTCCGCCGGGATCACCGGGCAGGACGCCCCGCCGGGGATCACCGCCTTGAGGTTCTTCCAGCCGCCGCGCACACCGCCGCCATGCTTCTCGATCAGCTCCTTCATCGGGATCGACATGGATTCTTCGATCACGCAGGGCGTGTTCACATGGCCCGACATGGCAAACAGCTTCACGCCCGCATTGTTCGGGCGGCCAAAGCTGGCAAACCAGGCCGCGCCCCGGCGCAGGATGGTGGGCGCCACTGCGATGGATTCCACGTTATTCACCGTGGTCGGGCAGCCATAAAGGCCCGAGCCTGCCGGGAACGGCGGCTTCATGCGCGGCATGCCCTTCTTGCCTTCAAGGCTTTCCAGCAGGGCGGTTTCCTCGCCGCAAATATAGGCCCCTGCCCCGTGATGCAGGTAGACGTCGAAGTCATAGCCCGACTTGCAGGCATTCTTGCCGATCAGACCGGCATCATAGCATTCGTCGATGGCGGCCTGCAGGGCCTCTTTCTCGCGGACATATTCGCCGCGAATGTAGATATAGGCTGCCACCGCATTCATCGCGAAACCGGCCACAAGGCAGCCTTCGATCAGCGTATGCGGATCATGGCGCATGATCTCGCGGTCCTTGCAGGTCGCGGGTTCGGATTCGTCGGCATTCACCACCAGATAAGAGGGGCGGCCATCCGATTGCTTGGGCATGAAGGACCATTTCATGCCGGTCGGGAAGCCCGCACCACCCCGGCCGCGCAGGCCAGAGTCTTTCATGATCTGGATGATGCCGTCGCGGCCAAGCGCCAGCAGGTCGGCGGTCTTGTCCCAATGGCCGCGTGCCATGGCCCCTTTCAGGCTGCGGTCATGCATCCCGTAGAGGTTGGTAAAGATCCGGTCCTGATCCTTCAGCATGTTCTGCCCTCAATTGCCCCGGTGCACGGCCTTGTGCCGCCGCCAGATCTGAAACGTGACGACCAGCGCCCAGAAGAACGCGGCCAATGCGGCCAGGTCGAACAGGAAAGCAAAGCGGGTTTCCCAGCCCAGCCTGCCGCCCAGCCATTGTGCCCCAATCCATGCCAGCATGGTGCCCGCGATCACGAATGCCACCATCCGCGCGTCGCGCTTCAGGGCTTCGATCTCGGGGTGGGGAGCGGTCATTTCTGCCCTCAGTAATCGTTGGTCTTTGCACGGCGGAGGAATTCCTCCATGCCCTGCTCGACAATGATCTTCGCCTGCGCCACCCACTTGTCGCGGGTGACCCGGCCCCGGAAGCCCTTCAGGTTGCTGTCCATCCAGGCGATTTCCGCAGCGCCCCAATTGGCGATCTGATCGAAATGGAAGATACCCAGATCATGACACAGCTGTTCCAGCTTCGGCCCGATGCCTTCGATCTTTTGCAGATCATCGGCCTTGCCATCGCGCGCCGCCGTCAGGGCCTGCGGCTTTGTGCCTTCAGAGACTACAGCAACAGCGACCGGCGCTTCAGTTTCTTCCTTTTGCGGGGCGACGGGCGCTGCAGGCGCGGGAACAGCCGCCGCCGGGGCAGCAGTCTGCCGCCATGGCGTCAGGATCGGCACTTCAGTCCCGTCGATGCGCTTGACCGTATCGCCGATATCCACGGCACGCTGCACCGAGGCATTATACTGGGTCCGGCCCGATTCATGGTCTTTCAACGAAGTCAGCCCGGTTTTCGGTTCCGACGAGAACCGTCCCGTCTGCGATCCCGGTGTCGGCACCTCGCCCGCGCGGAACTTCGCGATCATCTCGCGCAGACGCTCGGGGCTCAGGTCTTCGTAATAATCCTTGCCGATCTGGGCCATGGGCGCATTGGCACAGGCGCCCAGACATTCGACCTCTTCCCAGCTGAACTTGCCATCCGCCGATGGCGTGTGCGGATGGGCCGAAATCAGTTCCTTGCAGACGGCGATCAGATCCTCGGCCCCGCAGATCATGCAGCTGGTGGTGCCGCAAATCTGGATATGGGCAACAGTTCCAACGGGTTGCAGCTGGAACATGAAGTAGAATGTTGCCACTTCCAGCGCCCGGATATGCGCCAGACCCAGCATATCGGCCACATATTCGATGGCCGGACGGGTTAGCCAACCCTCCTGCTCCTGCGCGCGGAACAGCAGCGGGATGATGGCGCTGGCCTGACGGCCCTCGGGGTATTTGGAAATCTGGCCCTGCGCCCATTCAAGATTCTTCGGCGTGAAGGCGAAGGCGGCGGGTTGGTCTTTGTGCAGGCGGCGCAGCATTAGCGGTCGATCTCCCCGAACACGATATCCATCGTGCCGATGATGGCGGCCACATCGGCAAGCTGATGCCCCTTGGCGATGTGATCCATGGATTGCAGATGCGGGAAACCCGGCGCGCGCAGCTTGGCGCGATAGGGCTTGTTGGTGCCATCGGCCACCAGATAGACGCCAAATTCCCCCTTCGGCGCTTCGACCGCGGCGTAAACCTCGCCCGCAGGGACGTGGAAGCCTTCGGTGTAAAGCTTGAAGTGATGGATCAGCGCTTCCATCGAGGTCTTCATCTCGCCGCGCTTGGGCGGGGTGAGCTTGCCGCGCGCCAACACGTCGGTACGGCCTTCCGGAGCACGCAGCTTGGCAATGGCCTGATGGATGATCTTCACGCTTTCGCGCATCTCGGCCATGCGGCACAGATAGCGGTCATAGCAATCGCCATTCTTGCCGACCGGGATCATGAAGTCGAATTCGTCATAGCATTCATAGGGCTGCGCGCGGCGCAAATCCCATGCCAACCCCGACCCGCGCACCATGACCCCCGAATAGGCCCATTGCAGGATTTCTTCTTCGGTCACGATGCCGATGTCGGCATTGCGTTGCTTGAAGATGCGGTTTTCGGTCAAGAGCCCGTCAATGTCATCCAGCACGCGCGGGAATTCATGCGCCCATTGTTCGATATCGTCGATCAGCGCGGGCGGCAGATCCTGGTGAACCCCGCCGGGGCGGAAATAGGCGGCGTGCAGTCGCGCGCCACAGGCACGCTCATAGAACACCATCAGCTTTTCGCGTTCCTCAAAGCCCCAGAGCGGCGGCGTCAGCGCGCCCACGTCCATGGCCTGCGTGGTCACGTTCAGCAGGTGGTTCAGGATGCGGCCAATTTCCGAATAGAGCACCCGGATCAGGCTGGCGCGGCGCGGCACCTTGGTTCCGGTCAGCTTTTCGATGGCCAGACACCAGGCATGTTCCTGGTTCATCGGGGCCACATAATCCAGCCGGTCCAGATAGGGCAGGTTCTGCAGATAGGTGCGGCTTTCCATCAGCTTTTCGGTGCCGCGATGCAGCAGCCCGACATGCGGATCGCAGCGTTCCACGATCTCGCCGTCCAGCTCCAGCACCAGACGCAGCACACCATGCGCTGCGGGGTGCTGTGGCCCGAAGTTGATGTTGAAGTTGCGGATCTTCTGTTCGCCGGTCTGCGCGTCGTCGAATTTTCCGTCCATCGTCTCACCTCATCTGGACACCGGGGGCCGCATTGGCCCCCCGCGCGCTCAGGCTTTCTTTTCGTCGCCGGGAAGCACGTAATGCGCACCTTCCCACGGGCTCAGGAAATCGAACTGCCGGTATTCCTGCACCAGCTTTACCGGTTCATAGACCACACGCTTCTGCGCTTCGTCATAGCGCACTTCGGTATAGCCCGTGGTCGGGAAATCCTTGCGCAGCGGATGGCCGCGGAAGCCATAATCCGTCAGCAGGCGACGCAGGTCGGGATGGCCCGAGAACAGGATGCCGAACATGTCAAACACTTCACGTTCGAACCAGTTGGCCGAAGGGTGCACCGGGATGATCGACGGCACCATATCCTCTTCCCGCACTGCCGCTTTCACGCGGATGCGGTGGTTCTGGTACATCGACAGGAAGTGATAGACCACATCGAACCGCGCCGGGCGTTCCGGGTGATCGACCGCCGTGATGTCCACCAGCGTGGAAAAGCGGCAGGCGCTGTCGGCCTTCAGGAAATCGACGAAAGACAGCAGATGCGGCAACGCCACCTCCACCGTCAGTTCACCAAAGGACACGGTCGCGGTAATCACCGCATCGGGGCATTTCAGCGACAGATGGGCGCCAAGCTGTTCAAGAGCGTCGGACATGCGAAATCTCCCTTACCGGACCAGCGTGCCGGTGCGGCGGATCTTCCGCTGCAGCGCCAGAATGCCATACATCAGCGCCTCGGCCGTGGGCGGGCAGCCGGGCACATAGATGTCCACCGGAACCACGCGGTCACAGCCCCGCACGACCGAATAGCTGTAATGGTAATATCCGCCGCCATTCGCGCAGGACCCCATCGAGATCACATAGCGCGGCTCGGGCATCTGGTCATAGACCTTGCGCAGCGCCGGGGCCATCTTGTTGGTCAGCGTGCCCGCCACGATCATCACGTCCGATTGGCGCGGGCTGGCGCGGGGGGCGAAACCGTACCGTTCCACATCATAGCGCGGCATGGCGGTATGCATCATTTCCACCGCACAGCAGGCCAGACCGAAGGTCATCCAGTGCAGGCTGCCGGTGCGCGCCCAGTTGATGATGTCCTCGGTCGAGGTCAGCAGGAACCCCTTGTCCTGCAGATCGCGGTTCATAGCCGCCATGCCTGCATCAAGGTCATTGGCCGCATGGTTCGCACTGGTGCTCACGCCCATTCCAGCGCCCCTTTCTTCCATTCATAGGCAAAGCCGACGGTCAGCACCCCCAGGAACACCATCATCGACCAGAAGCCCATCATCGACATTTCGCCAAAGGCAACCGCCCAAGGAAAGAGGAAAGCAACCTCAAGGTCAAAGATGATGAACAGGATCGACACTAGGTAGAAGCGCACGTCGAACTTCATCCGGGCATCGTCAAAGGCGTTGAACCCGCATTCATAGGCCGACACCTTTTCCGGGTCCGGGCTGCGCACGGCCAGCACAAGGGCCGCGAGGATCAGCACAAGGCCGAGGCCGACCGCAAGTGCCAGAAAGATGAGAATGGGAAGGTATTCTCGGAGAAGATCGTCCACGAGTGGCTCCTTCGGCTGGCGGCAAAGGGCATGGTGTGCCCCGCGCGGCGGATCGTTGCTGGCTTCCGTTTACTCTGCCCCCCCGCCGCGGTCAACCAAAGGCCTCGCTAAAAACGGCGGGAATCGCAGGGATTTCGACAACTGTATACAATGGCACACCGTAATGGACCGGCTTTTCTTCGCCATTGCAGCATTCCTGCCGGAAAGGATGGTCCGATCCGGTGGCGTGGCAAGTGCGACCTTGGGAACCAACAGAATCTGTCAGGCATGGCCTTGCACTCAGCCGCGGCTGTTTGCGCAACCATCTGGCACGGGCTGACGCGAAGAACCGACGGGCCACGCAAGCCGGATCGGCACATTGCCAGACTTGTCGTCATATTGCCCGTCAGATCACACATTCCGGCATTCTGACGCGCGCAATCGGCAGGTCCAACCGTCAGACTGACGCATGATGAACACCGCCGCGCAGGCGGACAAGACAGAAGGAAACAGCCATGTCATTCAACAAGATCGCCGTTCTGGGCCTCGGCAAGGTGGGTCATCTCGCCGCCGAGCTGCTGGTGGAAAGCGGCTTCACGGTCACCGGGATCGATGCCCGCGACACGCAGGCCCCCTTTGCCACCAGAACGGTGGACCTGTCGGATACCGCTGCGTTGAAGGCTGCGCTGGACGGGCAAGAGGCCGTGCTGTCCTGCCTGCCCTATCACCTGAACATTGGCGTTTCCACCGTCGCCCATGGGCTTGGCCTGCATTACTTCGATCTGACCGAAGATGTGCCCACCACCAAGCATATCCGCGATCTGGCCAAGACAGCTAAGGGCCTGATGGCCCCGCAATGCGGCCTTGCGCCGGGCTTTGTTGGTATCGTCGCAGCCGATCTGGCCAATCAGTTCGAAACCGTCCGCTCGATCAAGCTGCGCGTGGGTGCCCTGCCGCAAAACCCGACCGGCCTTCTGGGCTATGCCTTCAACTGGTCGCCCGAAGGTGTGGTGAACGAATACCTCAATGATTGCGAGGTGATCGAGGAAGGCGTTCTGAAGACCGTCTCGGCGATGGAATGGACCGAAGCGATCTATATCGACGGCATGCAGCTGGAAGCCTTCACCACGTCAGGTGGGCTTGGCACCATGTGTGAAACCTATCTGGGCCGGATCGAGAACCTTGATTACAAGACCATGCGCTATCCAGGCCATGTGCAGCTGATGAACTTCTTCTTCCACGAACTGCTGATGCGCGAAAACCGGGCCGAAGCGGGGCGCATCCTGACCAATGCCAAACCCCCGGTGGATGAAGACGTGGTCTATGTCCATGTTGCCGCCGAAGGCCGGGTGAATGGCCAGCTGCGCCGCAAGGAATTCGTCCGCAGCTATTACCCGATTGAAATCGGCGGCAAATCCCGCACCGCCATCGCCTGGACCACATCGGCATCGGTGGTTGCGGTCATCGAAATGACCCGCGCGGGCACCCTGCCCCAGCAGGGGTTCCTGAAGCAGGAAGACATCCCGCTTGGCCCCTATCTGGCGACCCGCACCGGCAATTTCTACAATATCGGCCACCGCGCCCGCCACGCCTGAACCTTCATCGTGGCGCAAACATCCTGGAGGTCCGGGGGTAACCCCCCCGGGCTTGCGCCAGAGGCGCCCTAGCCGAAAACGCGCTCCGGCAGACGCAGGATCAGGTTCGGGTCGGGGCAGATCTGCTGCCAGATGTCCCACAAGCTTTCATGCCCCACGCCAAAGAAGTTGCCACCCTTCTGATCCAGCATGTCGGCCATCATCTGGAAATGCAGATGCGGGGCCCAACCGCCATTTTCCGGCCAATCCCCAAGATGCGCAACCACCTGCCCTGCCGCGACCAGCTGCCCCGGCTGGCACAGGCCCGGCAAGCTGCCCCCCAGATGGCCATAAAGCGTATGGAACGGCCCCGCCGCGCTGTCATGGCGCAGGATCAGCGTATGGCCGTAATCCAGCGGATCGGCATTATAGACCACCGATTGCACCACAGCAGGCAGCGGCGCATGGACTGCCGTGCCCGCCGGGGCAAAGACATCAATCCCCATATGGATCATCCGCCGTTCCGGGCTTGCGGCATCGGCGAATTGCGCGGCCCTGTAGACGCTGCGCTTTTCGCCATAGGGGCCAAGCCCATAGTCCACACCCTGCCCGGCGAACCATGCGTCAAAGCTCGGGTCGGAATAGGCGGGCATTCCAGGGGTTTCGTCACAGCGCAGCACCATATGCGACCGGCTGGCGATGTCGGGCTGAAACAAGGGGGCAACGGCGCAGGCCTGCAGATGCCCCGCCAATGACGGGGCGGCAGGCAGTCCAGCACCGGCCCGGATCACCGCCCGCAACAGGCTCTGATCCACCGATTGCAGCCGTGCAGCCTCGGGCGCATCACCAAGCGCCGCGTAAAGCGCGGGCAACAGCGCGTCTGCTGCCTCCGCCGTCAGCCCCGCCCCGGCACGGCGCAGCACGGCATAAAGATCGTCTGCCCCCCGCAGAGTCGCGGCAATCGCCTGAATATCCATGTGTCCCCCAGAACTTGCTGTGGTCAGACCTGACGCCGCGCCCGCAGCGCCGCGCCGATCGTGCCATCGTCCAGATAATCCAGCTCGCCCCCCACCGGCACCCCCTGGGCCAGCGTGCTGATCTGCGCCCCGCTGCCCGCCAGCGCATCGGCGATGTAATGGGCCGTGGTCTGGCCATCGACCGTGGCCGCCAGCGCAAGGATCACCTCACGCGTGCCTTCCTCGGAGACGCGCGCGACCAGCCGGGGAATGCGCAATTCCTCCGGGCCCAGCCCGTCCAGTGCCGACAAGGTGCCGCCCAGAACGTGATAGCGCCCCCGGAACGCCCCGCCCCGCTCCATCGCCCAGAGGTCCGACACATCGGCCACCACGCAGATTTCCCCGTTGGCCCGCGCCGGATCGGCGCAGATCGGGCACTGATCATCCGTGCCGATATTGCCGCAGGTCACGCAATCCCGCGCGCTCAGCGCCACATGCGCCATGGCCTGCGCCAGCGGGGCCATCAGTGGCCCGCGTTTCTTCAGCAGATGCAACACCGCACGGCGGGCAGAACGAGGCCCAAGCCCCGGCAACCGCGCCATGAGCCCGATCAGATCCTCGATATCGCCCGGTGCCGCCATCAGAAGGGCAGCTTGAAATCGGCAGGCAGGCCCAGCGTTTCGGCCAGTTTCCGGGTTTCCTGCTTTTCGCGCTCGGCGGCGCGGGCCTGTGCATCCTTGATCGCGGCGATGATCAGATCCTCGACCACTTCCTTTTCGGACGGGACAAGGATCGACGGGTCGATATCCAGCCCGGTGATCACCCCCTTGGCCGTGCAGCGTGCCTTGACCAGCCCGGCCCCGGATTCGCCGATCACGACGGTATTGGCCAATGCCTCCTGCATCTCGGCCAATTTGGCCTGCATGTCCTGTGCGGCTTTCATCATCTTGGCCATATCGCCAAACCCGCCAAGTCCTTTCAGCATCCCGCTCTCCTCAGTCTTCCTCGAAAGGGTCCCATTCATCTTCGACCTCGGGCAAGGCCTGGACCGCAGCGGCCTGTGCCAGCGCCTCGGGCGTGCGGATATCGCTGATCTTCGCCCCCGGAAAGGCCGTCAGCACTGCCTGCACCAGCGGGTTTTGCAGTGCCTCGGCCTCGGCCTGCAGGCGTTCGGCATCGCGCAATTCGGTGACCGACGGCGCCCCGCCCGATCCCACGACCGACACGCCCCACCGCCCGCCGGTCCAGCCCTGCAGCCGCGCGGCCAATGTGGCCGCCAGATCGCGGGGCGCCCCGGGACCGGGTTCGAACTCGATCCGCCCCGGCGCGTATTTCGCAAGCCGCACATGGGTTTCGACATCCAGAAGCAGCTTCATGTCGCGCTTTTCGCGGATCAGGTCGATCACATGGTCAAAGGTGGCATAGACCCGCAGCCGGTCTTCAGCCAGCGCGACCGCTGCGCCGCCCTGCATCGTCGGCCCCATGGCCGGGCCGCGCGCAGGGGCCATCATCCGGGGGGGTGCATGCACCATGCCGCCGCCCCCACCGCCCGCAGGCGCGCCGCCGCCCGGCTGCACCGGCGGCGGGCCGGATTGCAGACGACGCAGCAAGGCTTCGGGGTCTGGCAGATCGGCCACATGCGTCAGCCGGATCACCGCCATTTCGGCGGCCATCATCGCATTGGGGGCCAGCGTCACCTCTTCGATGGCCTTCAGGAGCATCTGCCACATCCGCGTCAGCACCCGCATCGCCAGCCGCTGCGCCAGATCCAGCCCGCGCGCGCGTTCATCGGGCGGGATTGTCGGGTCTTCCGCCGCCTCCGGGGTGATCTTGATGACACTGATCCAATGGCTGATTTCGGCCAGATCGCGCAGCACCGCCATAGGATCGGCACCATCGGAATATTGCGCTGCAAGCTCTGCCAGCGCCGCAGGTGCATCGCCCCGCATGATCATGTCAAACAGATCCAGCGTGCGGCCACGGTCGGCCAGCCCCAGCATGGCCCGGACCTGATCCCCGGTGGTTTCGCCCGCGCCATGGGCGATGGCCTGATCCATCAGGCTCATGGCATCGCGCACCGACCCTTCGGCCGCGCGGGTGATCAACGCCAGCGCATCGGGGGCCAGCCTTGCGCCCTCAAGCCCGGCCACGCGGGCCAGATGGGCCATCATCACCTCGGGTTCGATCCGCTTCAGGTCGAACCGTTGGCAGCGTGACAGCACTGTGACCGGCACCTTGCGGATTTCGGTGGTGGCAAAGATAAATTTCACATGGGCCGGTGGCTCTTCGAGCGTCTTCAACAACGCGTTGAAGGCATTGTTCGACAGCATGTGAACTTCGTCGATGATATAGATCTTGTAGCGGGCTGACGCTGCCCGATAGTGAACGGAATCAATGATTTCGCGGATGTCGTTCACACCAGTGCGCGACGCCGCATCCATTTCCATCACATCGACATGGCGGCCTTCGGCGATCGCCTTGCACTGGTCGCAAACGAGGCAGGGTTCGGTCGTCGCTCCGCCCACGCCATCGGGGCCCACGCAGTTCAGTCCCTTGGCAATGATCCGCGCCGTGGTGGTCTTGCCCACCCCGCGCACCCCGGTCATCACGAAGGCATGGGCGATCCGGTCGGCGGCGAAGGCGTTCTTCAGCGTCCGCACCATGGCTTCTTGCCCGATCAGATCGGCAAAGGTTTGCGGGCGGTATTTGCGGGCAAGGACCTGATAGCCCTGCGGTTCGGTCTCTGACATGGCGGTCCCGGATTCTGTTGGGGCCAACCTAGGGCGTCCGCCCGACTTCGTCCACCCGCTTGCATCCATCCGCACCTCATGTAATGTTATAGTATAACCAAAAATGAGGCCAGCCATGACCGATCACCGCCTGCCCGTCACCGTGCTTTCGGGCTTTCTGGGCGCGGGCAAGACCACCTTGCTGAACCACATCCTGAACAATCGCGACGGGCGCCGCGTGGCCGTCATCGTGAATGACATGTCGGAAGTGAACATCGATGCCGATCTGATCCGCGAAGGCACCACGCTGAACCGGGCCGAGGAAAAGCTGGTCGAAATGACCAATGGCTGCATCTGCTGCACCCTGCGCGATGATCTGCTGACCGAAGTGCGCCGTCTGGCCGAAGCCGGGCGGTTCGATCATCTGCTGATCGAAAGCACCGGCATTGCCGAACCGCTGCCGGTGGCCGCGACCTTCGATTTTCGCGACGAGGCTGGCAACAGCCTGTCCGATGTGGCGCGGCTGGATTGCATGGTGACCGTGGTCGATGCCGTCAATCTGCTGAAGGATTTCGCCAGCCATGACTTTCTGGCAGACCGGGGGGAGTCGCTGGGCGATCAGGACAATCGCAGCCTTGTGAACCTGCTGACCGACCAGATGGAATTTGCCGATGTGGTTGTGCTGAACAAGGTCTCGGATGCGACACCCGCCCAGATCGATGCCGCGCGCAAGATCGTGAAGGCGTTGAACCCGGATGCCAGATTGATCGAAACCAGCAGGTCCAAGGTCGCGCCCGAGGCGATTTTTGACACAGGCCTGTTCGATTTTGACAAGGCGCATCTGCATCCCATGTGGGCCAAGGAACTGTATGGCTTTGCCGATCATGCGCCCGAAACCGAAGAATACGGGATTTCCAGCTTTGTCTATCGCGCCCGCGCGCCCTTTGATCCGGCCCGCCTGCACCGGGTGCTGAATGGCGATCTGCCGGGGATCATCCGGGCCAAGGGGCATTTCTGGATCGCCACCCGCCCGGATTGGGCCGCCGAATTCAGCCTGGCCGGGGCGATGTCATCGGTCACGCCGCTGGGGCGGTGGTGGGCCAGCGTGCCAGCCGACAGGTTGCCGAAACATCCCGATGCGCAGGCCGAAATCGCCGCAAAGTGGCAAGACCCCTGGGGCGACCGTCGGCAGGAAATCGTGTTCATCGGTGCAGGCCATGATCGCGACGCGATCTGCGCGGCCCTGGATGCCGCCCTGCTGCCAGTCAACTGCTTTACCCCCGCGGCCTGGGCCGATCTGCCCGACCCCTTCCCGCTCTGGGGTCAGCGTCAGGCCGCGTGAACTGCCGAGGTCAGACCGGCGCAAAAGGGCTGTCGCAGGGGGTATCCTGAGAAAACAGGTTCTCCCATCCCGCGCCCGCCCGTCGCCAGAGCGATGAGACCCACATCCGTTCCGCCGGTCCCCCGGCGGGGCGGGAATATTCGGCCAGATAGGTCAGCAGGGCCATGTCGGCGCCAAGCGCCATGACCCGTGCCTCGGTGATCGCATAGTCCGCCACGGTCGGGCCATCAGCCAATTGCCCGGCATGATCGTCGCGCCCGGCATAGCCGCTGGGATAAAGCCCCAGAAACCCGGGAGACAGCAAGGCCGCATCTGCCGCCGCATCCCCGGCTTGCAGCGCTGCCCAGACGGCGTGCTCCTGCGCCAGAACCGCGTCCAGCAGCGCGTCAGCCTTCATCGCGGTCGATCCCATGCGCCTTGAGCAAGCCGCCTTGCGCAAGGAAGAACCCCATCATGGCCAGCGGCAGGCCAAAGGTCTTGAAATTGACCCAGGTGTCGGTGTCGGTCAGCCGCCAGATGGCTTCATTCGCCAGGGCCAGCGCGACGAAGAACAGCGCCATGCGGCGCGTCAGGATCATCCAGCCTTCGGGGCGCATCGGCAGTGCATCGCCCATGACCCCGCTGAGATAGCTTTGCCCGCGCATCAGGCCGAACCCCAGGATGGCCGCGAAAAGCATGTAGATGATCGAGGGTTTCATCTTGAAAAAGCGTTCGTCCTGCAGCCAGACCGACAGCCCGCCAAAGACCACGACAAGAACAACCGTCATCACCTGCATCTGCGACAGTTTGCCCGTGAGCAACCAGAGCAGACCGGTGCAGATCACCATCAGCGGGATGAAGGCCGCCGTGACCACAAGAAAGCCGGAATAATCCTGCCCAGCCAGCGTGAAGGTCATGTCCTTCAGCTTTACATAGCCAATGAAGAAGGCCAGCACCGGCCCGAATTCCAGCAGGAATTTCAGCCAGCCCGGCAGTTTGCGTGTCTCGTCGGTCATCCCAGCATCTCCACCATCACGGCGCCAGCCGCGATCACTGCCATCAGGGCGATCTGCACCCGCCCGGTTCGTTCCCCCAGCACCAGCCAGCCGATCAGCGCGGCAAAGACGGTCGAGGTTTCGCGCAGCACCGCCGCCTCGCCCACTTTGTCTAGCCGCGTGGCCAGCATGATCGACCCGAAACTGGCAAATGCCACCAGCGCGCCGAACACCCCGCGTCGCAGCAGGGGCAGAATGCCCGAAAGCCCAAGCCCCGACCAGCGCCGAAAGGTCAGCGCGGGCATGAGCAGGCTGTCGATCACGAAAAACCAGGCCAGAAAGGTGAACGGGTTGGCGGTGGCGCGGATGCCATAGGCATCGAAGGTGGTATAGGCAGCGACAAAGACCCCGGTTCCCGCCGCCAGCCAGAGGGCCGGCACCATGGTGGCCCGCCCCGCCGTGACAGTGCGCAGGTTCCACCCGGCCAGCGCCAGAATTCCGCCCGACAGGCAGGCCACGCCCAGCCATTGCCCCGGGCTGAACCTTTCGCCAAAGACCAGCCCGGCCAGCGCCACGGTCACCAGCGGCCCGGTGCCCCGCACCACCGGATAGACCACCGTAAAGGCCGCCCGGTCATAGGTTGCGGCCTGCAACAGCTTGTATCCGGCATGGATCACGAAGACGCCCGCAAAGATCGGCCACATATGCGGCTCGGGCCAGGGCACGACGAACACTGCGAAAGGCAGCGCCATCAACCCATAGCTGGCATCGATCGCCGCCCGGCTGAGCCAGGGATCATGGCGGCCCTTCTGCAACGCGCCGAACAGCGCATGCAGCACGGCAGCCCCAAGGGCCAGTGCCAGCGCAAGATCATGCCCGGCGGGGGTGCCTTCCAGCGTGCGCAGCCAATCGCTCATCGCGGGGTGGCCATGAAGAGCGCGGGGCTGTCTGCCCCCCGTGCCCCCCGAGGATATTTGGACCGGGATAAAGGCATGTCAGATCAATCAGGCAGCCCGACCAGCGCGCGGGCGAAATCTTCGGGGTCGAAAGGCGACAGGTCGTCGATCTGTTCGCCCACCCCGATCGCATGGATCGGTAAGCCGAACCGGTCGGCAAGACTGACCAGAACGCCCCCCTTGGCCGTGCCGTCAAGCTTGGTCATCACAAGGCCGGAGACATCGGCGATCTTGCGAAAGATTTCGACCTGCGCGACCGCATTCTGCCCGGTGGTCGCATCCAGAACCAGCAGGGTATTGTGCGGGGCGGTTTCATCCTTCTTGCGGATGACACGGACGATCTTGGCCAGTTCTTCCATCAGATCGGCGCGGTTCTGCAGACGGCCTGCGGTATCGATCAACAGCAGATCGGCCCCGGTTTCCTGCGCGCGGGTCATGGCATCGAAGGCCAGGCTGGCGGGGTCTGATCCTTCGGGGGCGGTCAGCACCGGCACACCCGCGCGGGTGCCCCATATCTGCAACTGTTCGACCGCAGCCGCGCGGAAGGTATCACCCGCCGCGATCACCACCGATTTGCCGGCCGCCTTGAACTGCGAGGCCAGCTTGCCGATGGTTGTGGTCTTGCCCGATCCATTGACGCCCACCACCAGCACCACCTGCGGGCGGCGGGGGTAAAGCGGCATCGGACGGGCGACCGGGTCCATGATCCGCGCAACTTCGGACGCAAGCGCCTGTTTCAACTCGGTCGCGCCGATGCGTTTGCCCATCCGGCTTTCGGCGATATTGGCGGCGACGCGGGTTGCCGTATCGACACCCATATCGGCCTCGATCAGCAGTTCCTCGAGACTTTCGAGCATGGCGTCATCCATGATCCGGCGCGGCTCGTCACTGCTGGTGCCGAAGATGCGCCCGATCAGGCCGGGTTTGGGATCGGCGGGGGCTGCGGGAACCGCCGTGTCATCGACCAGGGCCTCCAACGATCCGCCGATCTTGTCGGAGGATCGGAACATCCGGTCCTTCAGCTTCTTGAAGAATGACATGGCCGCTCCGACATTGGTGATGGCTTTGTCCTCACCTAGTCGTTTCGGCGCGTCAAGGGAAGGGGAGGAAGGCCAGAAGGATCAGCGCCTGCCCGCCCCAATAGGCGGGCCACAGCAGCCATGACAGCAACCGGCGGCGGGCGGGCTCCTGCGTGACGAACAAGGCCAGCGCCAGCAGCAGGTCAGAGGTGACGAACAGCGCAGCCCCGACACGCAGCAGCGGTTCAGGCCGGGCGGCGGCAAGGGCGGCCATCAGGCAGATCACCAGCACATAGGCCCGCACCGGCCAGCGCAAGGGCCCGGTATGGGGGGCAAGCCAGATCTCGGTCGATGCCGCCAGCAGCACAAGGCCAGCCAGCAGCCAGAGCGGCGCAAGACCGGGGCCGAAGGCCAGCGCATAGGCGATATGTCCGGCGGCAAAAGCCGCCATTCCGGCCAGAAAGGCCCGCTCGCCCGGGCGCGACAGAAGCAGATCGCCCAAGGCACCCAGGGCCAGCCCTGCAATGATCACTGGCGGCGCACCGGCCCCTGCGGCGATACCGGCAAGGCCCGCCACTGATCCGGTCTTGATGGCCGTGCGCAGCCAACTGTGGCCGGTATCGGCGGCGAAGGCGATCCCGTACAGGGCCGCAAGGGCAGCAGAGATGAGCCAGGGCAAGGTCATGGCGCAGGCTAGCCCGGCTGCCCCCTGCCCTGCAAAGGCGACGTTGCGGCAAGGCCGTGTCGTGTCTGGTCGTAGCCGATGGGCGTGCTATGCTGCAAGCCATGAAGCCCCTCGCCCTGCGCCTTCCTGCGATGCCGCTTTTTGCCGCCGCCGCCCTTGCGCCGCTGGCGCTTCTGGTCTGGGGCGTAGGGATGGGCGGGCTTTGGGTGCTGCCCGGGCTGATCTATATGGCCGGGCTGACGGTGATGCTGGATCATCTGATCCCGCTGGTCGCCCCTGATGCGCCTGAGGGATCAGAGTTTCCCGCCGCAGATGCGCTGCTGGTTGCCATAGCCACCGGGCATCTGCTGGCCTTCCCGCTGGCCGTCTGGGCGATTGCGGGCGACAGTGGCCTGTCGGCGGGGGCCAGGATCGTGCTGTTCCTGGGCTTTGGCCAGTTCTTCGGGCAGGTGTCGAACCCCGCCGCGCATGAATTGATCCATCGCGGGGCGCGCGGGCTGTTTCGTTTGGGCGTCGCAATCTATGTGACGCTGCTGAATGGCCATCACGCCTCGGCGCATCGTCTGGTGCATCACCGGCATGTGGCAACGCCCGAGGATCCCAATTCGGCCCGGGGCGAGGAAAGTTTCTATGCCTTTCTGCCGCGGGCCTATTTCGGCAGTTTCCGGGCAGGCAGACGGGCCGAAGATGCGCTGCGCGCCCGGGGTGCAGCGCAGGGTTTGCACCCCTATGCCATTTACCTGGCTGGGCAGGCGCTTTGCCTTGGCCTTGGCTTCGTGCTGGCCGGAGTGGCGGGTGTGGCCGTCTGGGCGGCCTTGGGGCTTTATGCCACAGCGCAGCTGATGCTGTCGGATTATGTGCAGCATTATGGCCTGACACGCCGCACGCTTCCTGATGGACGGCTGGAACCTGTCAGCGACCGCCACAGCTGGAACGCGCAGCATTGGTTTACCAGCGCGGTCATGCTGAATGCACCGCGCCATTCCGACCATCATGCCCATCCCACCCGGCCCTATCCCGCCCTGCGCCTGCCGGAGCGGGACGCGGCACCGCGCCTGCCCTATTCGCTGCCTCTGTGTTCGGTGATTGCGCTGTTTCCCCGGCGCTGGCGGCGGATGATGCGGCCCCGGCTACGGCACTGGGCGCCGCCCTCTGGTCAATGACCGGACGCTCTGGCAGTCTTGCGGCAAAGTTGTCCGGAGGTGCCATGTTTCGCGTCTTGTCCCAACCCAAAGCGATGATCCTTGGCCTTTGCGCCACCGGCTTCCTGTCGGCCTCGGCCATGGCAGCCGCACCCGCCATGACGGCGGAAGAATTCGATCACTATGCCACCGGCAAGACCCTGACCTATGCGCAGGACGGGGTGATCTTCGGCACGGAACAATATCTGCCGGGTCGGCGGGTCCGCTGGGCCTTTACCGGCGATCAGTGCCAGATCGGCCATTGGTATCCGATGGGCGAGTTGATCTGTTTCGAATATGAGGCGGGCGATGCCCCGCAATGCTGGAAATTCTGGAAGGGCGAAACCGGTCTGATGGCACAGTTCGAAGGCGATCCGGCGGGCACGGCCCTGTCAGAGGTGCGCCAGACCGATGGCCCGCTGTCCTGCACCGGGCCGGATGTCGGGGTATGACGATGCGGCTGAGCCTTGGCCTGGTGCTGATGATGGCCCTGCCTGTCGCCGCGCAGACCGAACCGGGCAGCCCCCTTGCCGCGCTGGATGCCGAAACCTTCGACCGGCTGACCCGGGGCCGGATCATGGGGCATTATGATGGGCCCTGGTATGGGGCCGAAGAGTATTTCTCTGGCCGCCACGTGATCTGGCAGGATGCCGATGGCTGCATGGCCGGCACCTGGGAGCAGCGCGGCGATCAGATCTGTTTCATATATGAGGACGGATTGCCCGATCGCTGCTGGGTCTATCTGGCCGAACCCGACGGCACGCTGAGCGCCTGGTTCGAAGGCGACATGACGGGCAACCCGATCATGCTGCGCGAACAGGCCGACCCCATCCGCTGCCCGGAGCTTGCCCCGCTGAGCTGACCCCGTCAGAGCAGGCGGCCCTGTTCGTCCGGCCCCGGATCGCCGCCGCCCGGTTTGCGGGGACGTGCGGGCTTTGTGGCACTGGCCGTCGCCTGCCCGGCCTGCACCGCCAGACGGCCATCGCTGAATTCGATCTCCAGCGCCGCCGCCCTTGCGGCCTCGGCCGCCGTGGTCACGATGCCGGCCCCGGCACGCACCACCGCATAGCCCCGCCGCAGCGTTGCGGTATAGCCCAGCGTCAGGCGGATACGGTCAAGCGCCTCCAGCCGTTCCGCCCGCGTGGCCAACGCGCGCCCGCCCGCGGCCTCCAGCCGCGCGGCCAGACCGGCCAGCCCGTCGCGCTGGCGGGCAATGTCGCGCGCGGCGCCTGCCAGCAACCGCCCCAAGGCCGGATCAAGCCGCGCGGCCAGACCGGCCAGCCGGTCGGCGGCCCGTTCCTGCCGCCGCGCCAGCGCGGTGTCGAGCCGCCCGGATTGCCCGTTCAACCCCAGCCGCGCCCGACCCAGCAAGGCCAGCAGCGCCTGCGGCTGCACCCGCGCGGCCTGCGCCGCAAAGACCCCGCGCTTTTGCGCCACCGCCAGACCAAGCGCGCCGCCCAGGCGCCCCGTGGCCGCATCCAGCCGCTGCGCCGCCGCCCCGGTCAGCGCCTCGGGGCGCGGCAGGGCGCGGGCCAGATCGCGCAGCCGCTGGCCGCGCCGGTCAAAGCCAAGCGCCAGCGCCCGGCTTTGCCGCGCCGCCAGCCCATCCAGCGCCGCCAGCAGGTCCAGCCGCACCGGCACGGCCATTTCCGCTGCCGCGGTGGGGGTGGGCGCGCGGCGGTCGGCGGCAAAATCGATCAGCGTCGTATCGGTTTCATGCCCCACCGCCGAAATCAGCGGGATCCGGCTGTCCGCCGCCGCCCGCACCACGATTTCCTCGTTGAAGCCCCACAGATCCTCCAGCGATCCGCCCCCCCGCGCCACGATCAGAAGATCGGGCCGCGGGATCGGCCCGCCCGGCGCAATCGCGTTGAAGCCCCGGATCGCCGCCGCCACCTGCGCCGCACAATCCTGCCCCTGCACCGCCACCGGCCAGATCAGCACCGGGCGGGGAAAGCGGTCGCGCAACCGGTGCAGGATATCGCGGATCACCGCCCCCGAAGGCGAGGTGATGACCCCGATCACCCCCGGCAGAAACGGGATCGGCTGCTTGCGCGCCGGATCGAACAGCCCTTCGGCCTGCAGCGCCGCGCGGCGCTTTTCCAGCATGGCCATCAGGGCCCCTGCCCCGGCGGGGGCCACATCCTCGACGATCAGCTGATATTTCGACTGGCCTGGAAAGGTGGTCATCCGCCCGGTGGCCACGACCTCCATCCCCTCTTCGGGGCGCACCTGCATCCGCGCCACCTGCCCTTTCCAGCTGATCGCGGCGATCACGCTGCGGTCATCCTTCAGGTCGAAATACAGATGGCCCGAGGCCGGACGGCTGACCCGCCCCACCTCGCCCCGCACGCGCACAAGGCCGAATTCGCCCTCGATCACCCGCTTCACCGCGCCGGAAAGCTCCGACACGGTATATTCGGGTTGGTTGGAGGGCTGCGGGGCGGGGTCTTCGAACAGGTCCATCATGGCTGCGATCCTGCCACGGATCGGGCAGCGGGGAAAAGGCCCCTCCTTGCGCAGCCCGCGCAACTGCGGGCAGAGTGGGGGCAGAGGTGCCGCGATGGTCATGACGATTGAAGAGTTCGAGAAAAGTGGGAACGCGGCCGAAAAGGCCCTGATCGCGGCCTGCCGCGCGGGGTGGGAGTGCGAACTCGGCCCGCTGCCGCCCGAAGGGGCCAAGACCCCCACCATCCGCGCCGCGCTGATCCGTGCCCTGGCGCTGGAGGCGACCAGCCTGCATCAGAAAGGTATCTGGCTGGAAGGCGCGGTGATCAGCGGTGAACTGGACCTGCGCTTTGCCAAATGCCGGGGCAGGCTGGTGCTGCATGCCTGCCGGTTTGAAGAAAAGCCGCAGTTTGCGCAGACCGAACTGGCGCAATTGTCTTTGCAAGGCAGCCACCTGCCCGGACTGTTCGCCCAAGGGGCGCGGGTGAATGGGGGGGTCTTTCTGCGTGGCGTGACGGCGACGGGAACGGTGGATGTGGCCAGCGCGCAGATCGGTGGGCAATTGGCCTGCGAAGGCGCGACACTGAACGGCGGCGGGGGCAAGGCGCTGAATGCCCAAGGAGCGCAGGTGACGCAGAGTGTCTTCCTAGGTGACGTGACAGCGACGGGAACGGTGGATGTGGGGGCCGCGCAGATTGGTGGGCAATTGGCCTGCACCGGCGCGACGCTGAACGGCGGCGGGGGCGAAGCGCTGAACGGACAATCGCTGCGCGTGGAACAGGGTTTCTTTTTCCGTGAGGTCAAAGCGGTCACCGGCTGGGTTGATCTGACCTCTGCCCATGTCGGCGATCTGGCGGATGATGCTGCCAGTTGGGCCAAATGCGGGACATTGACCCTTGACGGTTTTACCTATGAACGCCTGTCCGGCGGGCCGGAAAGCCCCAAAAATTTTGCTGGCCGCAAGGACTGGCTGGAGAAAGGGGCGTTCTTCAAAGGCGAGTTCCACCCGCAACCCTATACCCAATTCGCCCGCGCCATGCGCGCGGCGGGCCATGACGCCGAGGCGCGCAAGGCCTTGATGGGGGGAAAAGAGGCTGCCGCAGTTCGGTTTCGCCAGCAGGTTCGGGTCATGCGACGGTTCTTTCGGGCCATGCGGCAGTTGAGTGCGAAGTGGTCAGCCGAAAGGGCCGAGGCGGTCATGGATGCGGTCAAGGAAGTCAAAGGTGCGCAAGCCATGGCCTGCACGACGATCCTGCAACGCTTCCAGATGATCCATCGTCCTTGGCCCACGCCGCCAGGTGCCCCCGCAAGCCCTCCCCCCTATACGATGGAGATGGCAAGACGGCATTTCCGCAACGAGATGTTCGGCGGCGCGATGAAGGCACGGTTGGCCATCGGGTGGAACTGGGCGCTTGATTTCTCTCTCCGCCATGTCGTGGGGTATGGATATGCTCCCGCGCGCAGTGTGCGGGCATTGTTGATGTTGTTCCTTGCCTCGTGGATCGTTGCCTATGCTGCATGGGAAGAAGGCTCTTTCGCCCCCAATTCCGACGTGATCCTTGTGTCGCAAGGGTGGCAGGACATGCTGGCGAGGGATTGCTTCGCAGCCGATCCAGTGACAGGCAAGCCAATCGCCGCGCCGCCCGACTGCCTGCCCAACCCCGCCGAAACCTGGGCCAATGATCCGGCGCATGGCATGGATTGGGACAGTTTCAATGCCGCAGGCTATGCCGCCGATCTGGTGATCCCGATCCTTGATCTGGGGCAGGAAAGTGCCTGGGCCCCGTCGAAAGGCCGGGGCCGGTGGGGCTATCACCTCTGGTGGGGGCGGTGGCTGTTCTCGGCGCTTGGCTGGATCGTTACCGCCTTGGGCGCGGCGGCGGTCACCGGGATCATCCAGCGCAATGATCCGAAGTGACCGGCTGCGCCGGGCTGGCTGCGGCCAATGGCTGGGGCCGGGCCATAGATGCGGAAGGCGCCAGGTTCGCGGGCTTTGCAGCGCGTCGGTGGGGATCATGCGGGCCTCTTCGCATCGCGGATCGATGCGGCAGCCAAGGCCCATGGTTTCAATCGCCGCCACAACCGCCATCATCGCCGCCGGCAAAACCGCCGCCACAACCGCCATCGGATCGCTTCACAGGCCAGCCTACTTTCCTGCCGAAATACGCCAAGCCGACAATGCCCACCAGAACGCCGGTTCCGCCCGACAGAAGAATTACCAACACCCAGCCAACAGAAAGCTTCCCCCATCCAGCGGAAAGCACAGTCCATGCAATAGCAACGGAAACCAGCAGGAGACAAACGAAGACATCCCTCACGCGCTCGGCCGCCTGCGCGACCACAGGGTCGGGCCACAGGTTTGGCGATGGCGGACCGAAATGCTGCGTCAATGCGGCCCGCGTGGCGGCATAGGCCGGGTCTTCGGCCACGGGCGGGCGGTCCGGGATGTGATGGATCATGCGACCGATGACCTGATCGCAAAAGGTGGCATAGGCCCGGGTATCCATCAGATGCAGATGCCAGACGGCATCAACCGCAGCCGATGGGGCCATGATCTGCCCTTGCGTCGCGCAGAGCCAGAGGAATTGCCGATAGGCCTGAACCGCGGCGCTTGCCCGTTCCACCGTCAACTCGGTTTCCTTTGCCACCTGATCGCGCAGCAAAACCCCGGTGCTGAGTGGGAACTCATGACCCCCAAGTCGCTGCCACAGCGGATCAGTCAGGACTCCCCCAGACACATTTGCCCTTTCCTCGTTGCCATGTCCGCCCCCCGACAGTAAGACCCCGGCAACGGAAATGCCAAGCGGGGGCGCGCATGAATATCCTCATTCTCGGCAGCGGCGGGCGCGAACATGCCCTCGCATGGGCGGTGAAGCAGAACCCGAAATGCGACAGGCTGATTGTGGCGCCGGGCAATGCCGGGATCGCGGCGATCGCGGAATGTGCGAGCCTTGACATCCTGTCGGGGGCGCAGGTGGTGCGCTTCTGCGAAGAAAACGCGATTGACTTCGTGATTGTCGGCCCCGAGGCGCCTTTGGCGGCGGGGGTGGCAGATGCCACCCGGGCGGCGGGCATCCTGACCTTTGGCCCGAGCGCCGAGGCCGCACGGCTGGAGGCATCGAAGGGTTTCACCAAGGAAATCTGCGATGCCTGCAACGCGCCGACCGCCGGTTATGCGCGGTTCGCGGAGGCGCAGGCCGCCAAGGCCTATATCCGCCGCATGGGCGCGCCCTTGGTGGTGAAGGCCGATGGTCTGGCCGCGGGCAAGGGTGTCATCATGGGCATGACCGAGGCCGAGGCGCTGGCCGGGATTGACGAGATCTTTGGCGGGGCCTTTGGTGCTGCCGGGGCCGAGGTGGTGATCGAGGAATTCATGGCGGGTGAGGAAGCGAGCTTCTTCATCCTCACCGACGGCGTGAATGCGCTGCCCATCGGCACGGCGCAGGATCACAAGCGGGTGGGTGACGGCGATACCGGGCCGAATACCGGCGGCATGGGCGCCTATTCCCCCGCCCCGGTGCTGACCGATGCGATTGCGCAGGCGGCGATGGATGAAATCGTGCTGCCCACCATCCGCGAGATGGCACGGCGCGGCACGCCCTATCAGGGTGTGCTTTATGCGGGCCTGATGATCGAAAACGGCAAGGCGCGGCTGGTGGAATATAACTGCCGCTTTGGCGACCCGGAATGCCAGGTGCTGATGATGCGTTTGGGCGCGCAGGCGCTGGACCTGCTGCAAGCCTGCGCCGAGGGGCGGCTGGATCAGATCCAGGCGCATTGGGCCGAGGATCACGCGATCACCGTGGTGATGGCCGCCAAGGGCTATCCCGGCGCTTACGAAAAGGGCAGCGAGATCAAGGGGCTTGATGCCCTGCCCGAGGACAGCCGCAACATGGTGTTCCATGCGGGCACGGCGGCCAAGGAGGGCGCGATCCTCGCCACCGGCGGGCGGGTGCTAAACGTGACCGCGCGCGGCGAGACGCTGGCCGAGGCGCAGGCGCGGGCCTATGCCATGGTCGATGCGATTGACTGGCCGGGCGGCTTCTGCCGCCGCGATATCGGCTGGCGGGCGCTGTAATCGTCGCAACACCGGCCCTGCCGGTCGGGATTGCCCTGCCGGTCGCAATGCGCGCGTGGCAGGGTTGCGGCAAAGTGGCAGGGAGGCGCGCATGATCGTCAGAGACAAGCCCGGCGCAAAAGAACTTCTGTTCGCCGTGCGCGGATCGGTGCTGCCACAGATCATCGGCCATCTGGCTGTGGTGATCGGCCTTTCCGCCGCGCTGGTGGTGATCCACCGGCACTTGCTGCCGCTGCCACAGGTGAATGCCACGCCCTTTGCGCTGTTCGGGGTGGCGCTGTCGCTGTTTCTCGGCTTTCGCAACAATGCCGCCTATGATCGCTGGTGGGAGGCGCGCAAGCTCTGGGGCGGGGTTCTGGCCGATGCCCGCAGCCTGGCGCGCGAGGCAGAGATGTTCCTGCCCGACCCGAGCGACCGGCATATCCTGCTGCGCGGGATGCGTGGCTTTGTCCATCTGCACCGTTGCGCGCTGCGCGGCCTTGCCCCCGATGCCGCCGCGTGTCGCGACCTGCCGCCCGGGGTCGCCGCTACGCCCGATGCCCTGCTGGATGCGCTGAATTCCGGGCTGGCGACCGCGCATCGCGCCGGGCGGCTGGACGGCTTTGGGGCCCGGGCCTTGTCGGCCCGGCTGGGGTCCGTCGCGCTGGCACAGGCGGGGTGCGAAAGGATCAGGGCAACCCCGCTGCCCTATGTCTATTCGCTGCTGGTCTATCGCACGACCTGGCTTTACTGCCTGCTGCTGCCCCTTGCACTGCTGGGCCCGGCTGGCTGGCTGACCCCGGTTTTTGCAGGCATCGTCGGCTATACCTTCTTTGGCTTGGCCGAAGTGACCGAAGATCTGGCCCATCCCTTTGGGCAATCCGGCAACGCCCTGCCGCTGGACGCAATTTGCCGCGCGGTGGAAATCAGTCTGGCCCCCCATCTGGGCGAACCCGCGCCGCAACCGCTGATCCCGGTCGGGTTTCGGTTGGAGTGAAGCCGACAGAGTGACTGAAGGCAGCTTGTCATCAGGATTGTCACGAAACCTGACCGTTTACCTGCGTCGAGCAAAGTGGGGCCCTCACTCTGACCGGGCATCTATCTGCGGAAAAGACCAGGCCTGACATCGAAAGTGACGCGGCGTTTCATCCTGGCCGCGAAGGTTGCCAGTGCAAGACATGGCACCCAAGCCGCAACGAGCAGCAGAGACAATAGCCCATGGACGAAACAACCAAACCGTGCAAATTTTTCCACATTCACCCGTATGGAGTAGTTGCATGCGCCGATTGACCTACGTTCCCAGCCCGCTGAGCGAACAGCTTGCCGGTTCCCCGCTCGCAGACAGACTGGCCGGTCTTGACGGCAATGACCGCCTGTCCGGCGGCACTGGCGATGATTTCTTTCTGGAAGGCTGGGCACGCTGGACCGAGCCAAGCGTGATGAGGGATGGCGAAATCTATCTGCAGCTGGGCAGCCTTCACCTGTTCGGGCGTGGCAGCGACACGATCGATGGCGGGGCGGGCCATGACATCGTCAGCTACAAGGGCGTGGCCGAAGGGCTGCGGGTGGACATGACCCGGGGCTGGGTCAGCACTGCGACAGGTACGGATCAGCTGTCGCGCATCGAGGAACTGTGGCTCTCTGACGGGCACGATACGGTCATTGGCCATGGCAGGATGGAAGTCATGCTGGGGGGCGGTTCCGATCTGGTCCAGTTGAATGGCTTTACGCGTGGCCTGCACGGCGGCGACGGACGTGATGTTCTGGAACTGCGATCCGGGGCCGCAACAAAGATCGAGATCAACCTTTCAGACGACAGCATCACCTGGGATGGGCGGCGCGCGGACGTGACCGGTTTCGAAGTGTTCCGGGCCTATGGCTACCTAGGCATCACCTTCATCGGCAATTTCAGTGGTGAACAGTTCTGGGGCGGCGCTGGCAATGACACGGTGGCCGATGTTGGCCCGCAAAGCCGGATCTTCACCGGGGCCGGGGCGGACAATATTTCCGGGATCGGTGGGACCATCGACGCCGGTTCGGGGAATGACACGATCACCGGCAACGGAGGAACCTATATCGCGGGTTACGGCGACGACACCATCATCGTGGAGCGATTTGCAGAACTGGTCAGGGCAGGATTCGGCGCTGATCGGTTGGTGCTAAACGCGGCAGATTTCTTTCTGACTGCCTTCATGGGCCCTGGCAGCGACACGGTCGAAATCAACGGAGATGGCGAGTTTTCCGGGCGGTTGGCCGGAAATGGCGGGTCGGATGACCTGATCCTGAACGGCACCGTCGGCATTACGCTTGGCCTCAGCGAACGGCAGGGTTTGCCCGACAAAGGCGTTACCGGTTTCGACGACATCTACCTTCGGGGTGCCAGCCATGTGATCGATGGAAAAACAGGCCCCATCACCATTCATGGTTCAACCGGACTGTATGAACTTTCGTTGGAGGGCCATGGCATCGACATCGAATTCCGCCCCTTTGACGATGTTCCCCGAGATGACGGCCACAAGGTCTATCTGAAAGGTTCGGGCAATGTCGAGACGGGTGCCGGAGCAGATCTGATCGGCATTGCTTATAATGGGGGTCAGGCGACAAAGGTTCAGGCCGGCGGTGGGAATGATCGGATACACTTGGTTGATGTGGATAACATCGACATTCAGGCAGAAGAGGGTGATGATGGACTGTATCTTGAAGAATGCTTCGCCGAAAGGCTGACCGCCGCGATGGGGCGTGGCCATGATACGGTTTCCGCTTTCAGCGATTTCACGCTGATCGATCTGGGAACAGGGAATGACATGATCGAGACCTATGAAGGTGTTTCGGGTCAGATCATCCTTGGCGGCGGAAGCGACCTGTTTGTCCATAATAAGGGTGTCAAAGAGGCAACCATCACCCTGCAGGATTTCAATGTCGCGCAGGACCAGATTGAAATAGCCGGAGTAGATGCCTTGTCAGACTTTACAAGCATCAGGCAGGACGGTGAAACGTTGGTCATTTTCCTGCGTCATCCAGACGCGCAGAATGAAACCTATGGCTTCTATCTGCGGCTGGATGGGCTGACAGCGGATCAGATCACCGATGCGATCTTTGTCTGACAGGTGACAAAGAAAAACGCCCTGCCAATGGGGCAGGGCGTTTTTACATTTCGTAGCCTGGGGGAGATCAGGCCTTGTCCAGCCCGAAAGCATCGTGCAGCGCCTGCACCGCCAGTTCCATATACTTGCGGTCGATCAGCACCGAGATCTTGATTTCCGAGGTCGAAATCACCTTGATGTTCACGCCTTCATTGGCCAGCGCCTTGAACATGGTGGCGGCAACGCCCGCATGGCTGCGCATGCCGATCCCGACCACAGACACCTTGGCCACATCGGTATCGATGATCAGTTCGTCATACTTGATGAGCCCGGCATTGCGGGCATCTTCCATCGCCTTCTTGGCGCGTTCGACCTGATTGATCGGGCAGGAAAAGGTCATGTCGGTGACAGCGCCGGGATGGCTGTCGTCATAATCCTTTTCGCTGATGTTCTGGACGATCATGTCCACATTCACGCCCGCATCGGCCAAGGGGCCGAAGATGGCCTGCGCCACGCCGGGGCGGTCTTCGATGGTGAAGAGCGTGATCTTCGCTTCCTCGCGCGAGAAGGCGACGCCCGAGACGACTTTCGATTCCATGATTTCCTCCTCGTCGCAGACCAGGGTTCCTGAGTTTTCGTCGGTTTCCTCGAACGAGGACAGCACGCGCAGCCGCACCTTGTAGCGCATCGCCAGTTCGACCGACCGGGTCTGCAAGACCTTGGCGCCCAGCGAGGCGAGTTCCAGCATTTCCTCAAACGCGATCTTGTTCAGCTTGCGCGCCTTGTCGGATACGCGGGGATCGGTGGTATAGACCCCGTCCACATCGGTATAGATGTCACAGCGTTCGGCCCCGAAGGCGGCGGCAAAGGCCACGGCAGTGGTGTCACTGCCGCCCCGGCCCAGCGTGGTGATCCGGCCTTCCGGGCTGACGCCCTGGAAGCCCGCCACGACGGCAACCTTGAAGCCTTCCTTGAACTTGGCGTCGATATTGTCGCGCGGGATCGACACGAACCGCGCCGCCGAATGGGCGGCAGTGGTGTTGATCGGCACCTGCCAGCCCTGCCAGCTGCGCGCCGGAACGCCCATTTCCTGCAGGCGCAACGCCATCAGCCCGGCGGTGACATTCTCGCCACTTGCCACAACGGCATCATATTCGCGCGCGTCGTAAAGCTTCGAGGTGCCTTCGACCCAGCCCACCAGCTCGTTGGTCTTGCCCGACATGGCGCTGACGATGACGATCACGTCATAGCCCCGCTCCACCTCGCGCTGGACCTTCAGGGCGGCATTCTCGATCCGCTCCAGATTGGCGACCGAGGTGCCGCCGAATTTCATCACCAGAAGAGGCATGGCCGACCCCCGATCCGCATTTCAAACCGTGGGCTTCCTAGCAGAAGCGGGGGGGGATGCAAGAGGATGGTGGGGATGACCGGGGCAGCATTTGGCCCCACCTGGCCCCTGTCGCGCCGGAAGGGATTGCACGCCAAGGTTGCTTGATGGATAGAAGTTTTGCCCCTGCCTGTCTTGGCGGCACAGGCGCGTATTTTTTGGGCGGCACCCACTGCGCCAAAGGTCGCGCACCGCAAGGCGTTCCGTTTTGTGGCAGGCTGTGCTTAAAGGGGCAGACAAGATCCAGAAGGACCGCAGCGCCGATCATGCCCGAACGCAGCGAGAGCGACAGCCGCAAACTTCTTCGCCGCCTGCGCGACAGCCTTGCCCTGCCCGGCAAGGGTCAGGACAGGCTGGACCGCATCACCCATCTGATCGCGGATTCCATGGGCACCGAAGTCTGCTCGATCTACCTGTTCCGTGACGAGGATACGCTGGAACTTTGCGCGACCGAGGGGCTTCGGAAGGATTCGGTTCACAAGACCCGGCTGAAACTGGGCGAAGGGCTGGTGGGGCGGGTGGCGCGCACGGCAGCGCCGGTGAACACCGCCGATGCCCCTTCGGAAAAGGGCTTTCGCTACATGCCCGAAACCGGCGAGGAAATCTATTCCAGCTTCCTTGGCGTGCCGATTCAGCGGGTGGGCGAAAAGCTGGGCGTGCTGGTCGTGCAGTCCAAGACCGCCCGGCAGTTTTCCGACGACGAGGTCTATGCGCTTGAAGTCGTGGCCATGGTGCTGGCCGAGATGACCGAACTGGGCGCCTTCGCGAGTGACGGGGATGGGATGGCCGCGCTGCACAAGCGCCCGGTCATGTTTCGAGGCGGCACCGGACAGGAAGGCACCGCCGAGGGCCATGTCTGGCTACACGAACCCCGGGTGGTGGTCACCAATCCGGTGGCCGATGATCCGCTGACCGAAATCGACCGCATCCGTGAGGCAGTGGGCAAGCTGCGTGTGTCGATCGACGATCTGCTCAGCGCTGCGGCGCTCGACAAGGATCAGCGGCAGGTGCTGGAGGCCTATCGCATGTTCGCCAACAGCCGGGGCTGGCTGAAGCGGATGGAGGAAGACATCGCGCGCGGCCTGTCGGCCGAGGCGGCGGTGGAAAAGGAACAATCCGCCGCCCGGGCACGGCTTGAACAGGTCGAAGATGCCTATCTGCGCGAAAGGCTGCACGACCTGGATGATCTGTCCAACCGCTTGCTGCGCATCCTGACCGGCCAGGGCACCGATACCGGCGCCCAGATGCCCGAAGACCCGATCCTGGTGGCGCGCAATATCGGCCCTGCGGAACTGCTCGACTATGGGCGCAAGCTGCGCGGGGTGGTGTTGGAGGAAGGCTCGGTCGGCAGCCATGCGGCCATCGTGGCCCGCGCGCTGGCCATTCCGCTGGTCATTCATGCCGAACGCATCATCACCGAGGCGTTGAACGGCGACCATATCCTTGTGGATGGCGATACGGGCGTGGTGCATCTGCGCCCCGATGACACGGTGGCCCGGTCGCTGCGCGACAAGATGGCCATGCAGGCCAAGGCGCAGGAACGCTATGCCAGCCTGCGCAACCTGCCTGCGCAATCGAAATGCGGCACGGTCACGCGGTTGATGATGAATGCAGGCCTGATGGCCGATCTGCCCTCCATCGAAGGATCGGGGGCCGAAGGGGTGGGCCTGTTCCGCACCGAATTGCAGTTCCTGATCCGCAACCAGATGCCCAAACGCGACGAACTTGCCCGGCTTTATGCCCGGGTTATGGAGGCGGCAAAGGGCCGCCCCGTCGCATTCCGCACGCTGGATATCGGGTCGGACAAGGTTCTGCCCTATATGAAGCCGCAGGATGAACCCAACCCGGCAATGGGCTGGCGGGCGATCCGGGTCGGGCTGGACAAGCGCGGCGTGCTGCGCATGCAGGTGCAGGCGCTGATCCGCGCCGCCGCCGGCCGACCGCTGACCGTGATGTTCCCCTTTGTCAGCGAGTTGAGCGAGTTTCGCGATGCCCGCGACGAACTGCTGCACCAGTTCGACCGCGAGGCAGCCATGGGCCATCCCGTGCCCGCCGATCTGAAGATCGGTGCCATGCTGGAAACCCCCAGCCTTGCCTTTGCGCCGAAGGAGTTCTTCGATCTGGCCGATTTCATCTCAATCGGCGGCAATGATCTGAAGCAGTTCTTCTTTGCTGCCGACCGCGAAAACGAACGGGTCCGCCGCCGCTATGACATGCTGAATGTCAGTTTCCTGACCTTCCTTGGCAAGATCGTCACCCGCTGCGCCGAAAGCGACACGCCTCTGTCCTTCTGTGGCGAAGATGCCGGCCGGCCGGTCGAGGCGATGTGCCTGGCCGCCCTTGGCATTGGCAGCCTGTCGATGCGCCCGGCCTCCATCGGGCCGGTGAAGGCGCTGTTGCGGCAGGTCGATCTGGCCGAGGTGCGGTCAGTGATGGCGCATGCCCGTGCGGCGGGGGCGGAATCCGTCCGCCCGGCGATCATGGGCTGGCTGGCCACGCTGCCCGAATAACCGGGTGCGCGCAGCGCATCACCCCGAGGTCAGCAGCGGCCGCACATGCGCGGCCTCGGCAAAACGCTGCATCACCTTGTCCGGGTCATGGCTGGCGGCCAGTTTCAACAGGGCAAAGCGGATGCGCGCCAATTCGCGGTAGTGGCTCAGGAACGTGGCGTTCAGGGCCGCACCGGACAATGCGCCCAGAACCGGCACCGCCTGGGCGGCCAGCTTCTGCCCCATCGCCACCGCGATCTTCGGGGCAAGCGTGGCGATCAGCCGCTGCAGGGCCGGGCCGGTCAGCGTCAGCCTTGCCCCGATGAAGGCGGTGTTGACGCCATCATCCGCCGCCATGGGCGAGCCCGAGGCGAAGATGCGCAGGATCTCGGCGCGGACCCATTCCTCGTCGGGGTCAAAGCCCGCCTCTTCGGCGGCCCCGCGGATTGCATGCAGGATCAGCGTGATGGTCACCGGCAATTCCGCAACCGAGGTGGCCAGCCCCCCTGCCCCGCCCGCAGCCCCGGCCAGCGCCGCCGTGACAGGTGCCGCCGCCGCGCCCAGATCGGGCGCATGCCGGCCCAGCTTTGCCACCGCAAAGGCCCGTTCCAGCGCGACAAGGGTGGCCTTGTCGATCTGCGCGCGCACAGGATCGGGCAGCAGGGCCAGACGATTTTCCAGCGTGCCGCCCAGCTTGGTCAGCAGCGCCATCAAGGGGCCGCCCGCCCGCCTTGCGCGCCGCGCCAGCGCCGCGATTTCATATTCCGGAAAGGGCTCGTCCGGCAGGGCCGGCAGGGGGGCATCTGTGTCCATGCCAGAAAGGTAGGCGCGCGCCCGGCCCTGCGCAATGGCCTGCAAAGCGGGATTTCAGGGGGGAATTTCCGTCAGGCCTGCGCCTTGGTCACCGCGCCGCGCACACCTTCCCAGGCCCCGCGCACCAGATCCAGCCCCAGCACCCTGTCGGGGTTGGTGGGCGGCGGCATCACCACGCCCTCCAGCTTGCGAAAGCCAAACCGGCTGTAATAGGGCGCATCCCCCACCAGCATGACCCGTTCCCAACCCAGACGCCGCGCTTCGGCCAGGCTTTCGTTGATCAGCAGACCGCCCAGACCTTCGCCCTGCCGGGTCGGGTGAACCGCGACCGGACCCAGCAAAAGCGCATCCTGCCCGCCGACCTCGACCGGCCAATAGCGGATGACCGCCGCCAGAATGCCTTCGTCATCGCGCAGCACAAGGCAGAGCGGGGCCACGGTCGGAACCCCGTCGCGCAACCGATAGGAGGACAGCGCCGTACGCCCCGGCGCAAAGCAGAGGTCATAGAGCGCCTCCACCTCCCACCAATCGGCCTCGGTCTCTTCCTCCAGCTGATACATCGGCTGTGCCCCCAGGGAATCTTGCGAAACCGCGCGTAACACGCGAGCGCAACAGGGAAAAGACGCAATTGCCTGCGACGGCGCATCGCTTGGTATCGCGGCGACGCACCGATAGTCTGGGCTGCGATCACGGCAAGGGGACAGGTGTGAAGGTTCTGGTTCTGGGGGCGGACGGCTTCATCGGACGGCATATTGCCTTTGCCCTGCGTGACGCGGGGCATGAGGTCATCGCCTCCGCCCGGCGAGTGGATCGCTTGCAGGCCATGGGGTTCCGCACACTCCGCACCGATCTGACCGATCCGGCAAGCCATGCCCCCGGTTTCTGGGCTGATGTGCGCGATTGCACCGTGGTGAATGCCGCAGGCCTGCTGGCGGGCACCGAGGCCGCCTTTGCCGCCGTGTATGACCATGCGCTGCGCGCCGTTCTGGCGGCGGTGACGGGGCCTTCGCTGCATGTCTCGGCAGTGGGGATCGAGGCGGATACGCCATTCGCGCGCTGGCGTCGGGTGTCGGAACAGGTGGCGCTGGATGCCGGGGCCATGGTGCTGCGCCCAGGTCTGGTGATGGCCGATACCAGCTATGGCGGCACATCGGCGCTGCGCGGCTTTGCCGCCCTGCCCTTCGTCACGCCGGTGGCAGGGACAGGCACGCAGCCCTTCAATCCGATCCATGCCGCCGACCTGGCCGCCGTGATTGCCGAGATGCTGGCCGAGCCCCAGCCGGGCGTCTGGGAGGTGGGCGGACCGGAGGTTCTGACACAAGCCGATCTTGCAACCAGCCTGCGACGCTGGCTGGGTCTGCGCCTTGTGCCTGTCTGGCGGGTGCCGGACAGGCTGGCGCGGCTGGCCGGGCGGGTTGGCGATGTGCTGCGGCTCGGCCCGATTTCCAGCACTGCACTGCGGCAACTTGAACAGGGCGTTCAGACCGATCCGGCGCCACTGCTGGCGCGGCTGCGCACCAGACCGCGCGGGTTCAGCGCCTTTCAATTTGACCGCCCGGCAGGCACGCAAGACCTTTGGCAGGCGCGGCTTTACCTGCTGAAACCGCTGATCCGGCTGACGCTGGCAGTGATGTGGTTGGCCTCTGCCGCTTTGGGCCTGTTCCTGCCGGGCCGCGCCTTCCTGCAGCATCTGGAAGCCGTGCCTGAGGGGCTGGCACTGATCATGGCCCGTGCGGGCGGACTGGCCGATCTGGCCTTGGGACTGGCCCTGTTGCGCGACTGGCGACCGGGGCTGGTGGCGCGGGCGCAGATCGCTCTGGTCCTGGCCTATACGGCTGGTCTGACCCTGCTTGCCCCCGACCTCTGGTTCGATCCGTTCGGCGGGCTGTTGAAAAACCTGCCGGTGCTGGCGCTGATCCTTGTGCATCTGGCGCTGGTGGAGGAGCGGTGATGGAACCCTACCTGCTGGCAAAATGGTTGCATGTGCTGTCCTCGACCGTGCTGTTCGGCACCGGAATCGGCACCGCCTTTGCGATGGTCTGGGCCATTCGATCGAACCGGGCCGAGGTGGTGGCACATGTGGCGGCCGGGGTTGTCGTGGCCGACTGGCTGTTCACCCTGCCCTCCGGCATCGTGCAGCCTCTGACCGGGCTTTGGCTGGTGCGCGAAACCGGGCGTGACTGGAACGAGGGCTGGCTTTTGTTGACCTATGCCAGTTACATGCTGGCACTGGCCTGCTGGCTGCCGGTTGTCAGACTGCAATACCGCATCCGCGATCTGGCCCGCGCCGCCGCCCCGGGTCCGCTGCCCTTTGCCGCAAGCCGGGCCTTCCGCTGGTGGTTTGCCTTGGGCTGGCCTGCCTTCGGCGCGCTTGTCGGGGTGTTCTGGCTGATGATAGTGAAACCCGACCTGTTCTGAGAGGGCCCATGTCGAAAACCGTCAAGGACTATATCCGCACCATCGTCGATTTCCCGCATGAAGGGATCCTGTTTCGCGATGTGACGACACTCTTCGCCGATCCGCGCGGCTTTCGCATGGCGATCGACCAGTTGCTGCATCCCTATGCGGGCACCCGCATCGACAAGGTTGTGGGTCTGGAGGCGCGCGGCTTCATTCTGGGCGGTGCGGTGGCCCATCAGCTGACCACCGGCTTTGTGCCGATCCGCAAGAAGGGCAAGCTGCCGGGGCAGACAATCAGTCAGGCCTATAGTCTGGAATATGGCGAGGCCGTGGTGGAACTGCATGAAGATGCCATCCAGCCGGGCGAAAGGGTTTTGCTGGTCGATGACCTTCTGGCGACTGGCGGCACCGCCGAGGCGGGCATCAGGTTGGTGGAACGGCTGGGCGGCGTTCTGATCGGCTGCGCCTTCGTGGTGGATCTGCCCGATCTGGGCGGGCGCAAACGGCTGGAGACCATGGGCATGGAGGTGCACGCACTTTGTGCATTCGAAGGGCTGTGATACTGGATTTGGTAACGATCCGTTAACCTTTATCCCCTACCAAGGTTGCACCGGGCCTCACCCTCCCGGGGGACGCGCTGCTTGCAAACACGTGTACCCAACCACACACCCCCAAACCCTGTCGGGCTTGCCCGGCAGGGTTTTCCCTTGGGGGCCATCAGCCGCGCAAGACCGCGCCGGGGTTCAGGATGCCATCGGGGTCCAGCGCCTGCTTGATCGCCCGCATCGTGGCCAGCTTGACCGGATCGCCATAGCGTTCCAGATCACCAACCTTCAGCCGCCCCACGCCATGTTCGGCACTGACCGATCCGCCCAGCCCATGCACCAGATCATGCACGCAGGTCTTGACCGCCTCGCGCTGGTTTTCGTGATCGGCGCGCGTCCGGCCCGGCATCGGGAAAACATTGTAATGCAGGTTGCCATCGCCCAGATGGCCAAAGCAATTCACCCGGAACTGGCCGATCCGTGCCAGCAATGGCCCGGCCTGCTGCAGGAAGACCGGGATTTCCGACAGCGGCAGGGAAATGTCATGGCTTGAAACCGCGCCGATCTTGCGGTTGGCTGCCGGGATCGCCTCGCGCAGGGCCCAGAATTCGGCCCGTTGGGCTGCCGATGCAGCTATCACCCCATCCTGCACCAGATTGCCTGCCGCCTCATATAGCCCTGACAGCGCCGCTTCGGGGTCAATCCCCAGCGGCAGCCCCAGATCGACCAGAACCATCCATTCGGGCCGCGTGGCAAAGGGCTGGCGCACCTGCGGCATCGTCTCGGCCAGAAACTCCAGCCCCTGCCGATGGATCAGTTCAAAGGCCGAAATCATGCCCGGCAAACGGTCTTGCGCCAGCGCGAGCAAGGCCAATGCGGCCTCAGGGCTTTCAACGACCAGAAAGGCCGCGCCTTCGGCGGCGGGGCGCGGAAACAGCTTCAGGCTGGCGGCGGTAATCACGCCCAGCGTGCCCTCGGACCCGATCAGCAGATGGCGCAGATCATACCCGGCATTGTCCTTGCGCAGCCGTTTCAGCCCGCGCAGGATGCTGCCATCGGCCAGAACCGCCTCGATCCCCAGCACCAGATCGCGGGCATTGCCATAGCGCAGCACATTGACCCCACCCGCATTGGTGGCCAGCAATCCGCCGATCCGCGCCGATCCCTGCGACGCAAGCGTCAGGGGAAACAGTCGATCCACCGTTTCGGCGGCGGCCTGCACATCGGCCAGCACAGCCCCGGCATCGGCCACAAGCGCGTTTTCCTGCGGATAGACCGCGCGCAGTGCCGTCATGCGTTCCAGTGACAGGATCAGCGGCGCGGGGCCATCCGTCAGGATCTGCCCGCCCACAAGCCCGGTGCCACCGCCCAGGGGCACAAGTCCCACCCGTGCGGCGCGGGCAGCACGGATCAGCGCCGCCACATCTTCTGCCGATTGCGGGCAGGCTACCGCCCTGCCCTGCCCTTGCCAGCGCCCCCGCGGCTCTTCAACATCCGAAGGACGTACCGGGCGCAGCAGCGCCTGCGGCAGCGCGGTCAGAAAATCGGCATCGGCAGGGTTCAGCATCGGCGGCCTCGACATGGCTCAAGGGATCGGCCCTGCCGTTCTGAACTGTGCGACCGGCTGGCGCAAGCACCGACCGGCCGACAACCGCCCATCAGGCGCGCAGGGTGAAATGCTGCGGGCGAATGCCCAGGTGTTGCAGGTCGCTGGCGCGCGGGGTGCGATGGGTTTCAACAGCCGCAACCACGGCGCGGGCAGCAAGGATCGCCCCGAAGAAGGCCATCACAGCGCGGGCGGCACGGGCGAACAGGGACATCATGGCGGAACTCTCTTTCCGGCGTTTCAGATACCCGACAGATGGGGGGTCACAGGCCCCGCCGCAATGCAGCATTGCCCATAGCCGCCATGCAACAGATGCAATGCAGCCGCAGCGCGGGCCTGCGCCACAAGCGTGACAATGCGCCCGGGCTTGCCTATAAGGCAGCCAATCTTTCCAAGCCCACGGATACAGAAAATGATCAAGGTTTTCGGCCACAAATCCCCCGACACCGACTCGACCGGCTCGCCCATCGCCTGGGCCTGGTATCTGACCGAGGTGAAGGGCACCCCCGCCACGCCGGTTCTGCTGGGTGAACCCAATACCGAGGCGGCCTTCGTGCTGCGCCATTGGGGTCTGGACAAGCCCGAAATCATCGCCGATGTCGCAGCGGGCGATGCGGTGGTGATCGTGGACACCAACAACCCCGCCGAATTGCCGCCTTCGATCAATGATGCGAAGATTCAGGCGATCATCGACCATCACATGCTGGTGGGCGGGCTGAAGACCAATACCCCGATCGACATCACCATCCGCCCGCTGGCCTGCACTGCCACCCTGATGCATGATCTGATGGGCGCCGATATCGCCCGCGCCCCGCGCGGCATCAAGGGGGCGATGCTGTCCTGCATCCTGTCCGATACGCTGGAATTCCGCAGCCCCACCACCACCGCGCATGATCGTGCCGTGGCCGAAAGCCTTGCTGCAGATCTGGGCGTGGCCATCCCCGACCTGGCCGCCGCCATGTTCGAGGCGAAATCCGATGTTTCTGCCTATTCCGATGCCGCGCTGCTGCGGATGGACAGCAAGGAATACACGGTCGCGGGCAAGGAACTCCGCATCTCGGTGCTGGAAACCACGGCCCCCAAGGTGCTGCTGGATCGCAAGGACAGCCTGATGGCCTCCATGGTCGATGTGGCCAAGGAAGACGGCGCCGATCAGGTGCTGCTGTTCATCATCGACATCCTGAAGGAAGAGGCCACACTGCTGATCCCGAACGATCTGGTGAAATCGATTGCCGAGGCAAGCTTTGGCTGCGCCGTGACCGGCGATACCGTGGTCCTGCCCGGGGTGATGAGCCGCAAGAAGCAGATCATCCCGTCACTGAAGCTGTAAGCCCAAAGGGCAGCGCGCCCCGCTGCCCCTTGCATCCGGCCCTCATCCGCCCTAGCTCTGGGTGTGGCGGGTGCTGCTCTTCGCGTGCGGGACACTTTTCCAGTGGCCGATAAGCAACCGAACGGGGGCTGGCTCTGGCAGGATCCTGGTCCTGCTACCTGGCGCCCACCTGAGACCTCTGGCTCTCGGGAAAACACGTCACCCACGGCCGCTGCGGGCCCGCCACCCTGAATGTGAAAAAGGGGCAGGAAATTCCTGCCCCTTTTCGCATTTGTGGTTCGATCAGAAGCCGAAGACCACCGACACGCCCAGCTTGTTGTCGGTGCGGATCGGGCGGCTGTCATCATATTCGGTCAGATAGCTGACACGGGTGGACACTGCGTCGGTCACCTTGAAATTCACGCCCAGATCGTTGTTGATCGCCAGCGAGGCATCCGATTTCAGGATGTCGGTGTCATTGGTCGCAAAGACCGTGGGCGTGAACTGATAGAAGAACCGCGACGATGCGATGATCGCGCCTTCGGTTTCGCTGTTGCCCGCGCCATCCTTGGTGTAGCGCACACCCGGGCCGGCCTGCACGCGCCAGGCCATGTCGGGGGTGTTCACGATGCGATAGCCCGGACCAAAGCCCAGGAAGGCATCGGTCTTCTTGTCACCGGCCGCTGTGGCCAGACCATTGCTTTCCACCCGGCCCAGCACGAAGGCATAGAAGCTGTCGTTGAAGTAGTAATTCGCGTCATAGACGCCCAGCACGTCTTCCTTGTTCTTCACACCCGAGGCTTCGGAGAAATCGAGCGCGATGCCGACCGTCTGCACCCAGGGGCCAGAGGCATAGCGCAACCGGGCACCGGCGCTGAATTCCTGGCTTTCATTGTTGCCGGTCTTGCCGGAATACCCCAGCGAGGCCGAACCAGACAAGCCCTGCTTGAATTCGGGGTTCCCGAAACGCGCGGCATCCTGGGCGCGGGCCATATCTTCGGTCACCGTTTCCTCGATGTCGTCCAGACGATCATTCACGTCCTTCACCCCGGTCAGATCGGTCTGGGCAATGGCGGGCAGCGCCAGAAGGGTGGCAAGGGCCGAAGCCCCGGCGATACGAACGGTCTTGCGCATGTCGTTTCCTTTCACTTGCACACACGCCACAGGAACACGCCCCGTGGTCTGCAAGGGACTTGGCCATCCCCGCGCCGGGAACAAGACCCGGCCCAGGATCGGGCCGAAAGGATGCGCGATCCTGCCGAAACGCAGGTGTTCACCGGGCGGGAACTTGCCGGAAAAGGCAGGGTTCAAAAGGGTTACGCCACGACAGCCAAAACTTGTGGGCCATGCGCAACGAATTGAACTGGCAAGAAAAAGCCCGGCAAAAGCCGGGCCATTGCCAGAATTCAGGGGGTAATCAGCGCGGCCCCGGCCCTGCCGTCACGCGGATCGGTGCAGGTTCAGCCTGCCAGACCGGGTCTTTCAACCCGCCGCGCGGGCCATCATCGGGATCGGCCAGCCGCATCACCGCAATGGCGAATTGTGCCCCGCCAAAGACAACGCCATGGAACATCACCAGCATCAGCGCGGCAAGCCAGCCCATGTCGCTGTGCAGCACCAACCGCCCGATATTGGCAATGTCGAACCAGACCAAGAGCGCCACGAACAGCGCCGCCAGGCCATAGCCGATGGCGACATTGACGATATACAGGCGCACGAGCTTTGGCATGACGATTCCCCTTTTCGGTTCCTGCTCAACCTAGCACGTCGCCGAAGCGCGGCCAGTGCCAAGGTGCCGCAGCCCGGATCAGGGGGTGGCGGGCTGCAGCTCCATCCGCAATCCGGCCTCGCCGGTCAGCACCAGCCGGTCGCCTTCCAGTGCGGCTTGCCGGACGCGCGACAGCGCTTCAAGGAAAGCCGCCTCGGCGTCCAGATCCGGGCAAGCCATGCGCGTTGCCCCCGCTGCACCAAAGCGCAGTTCGGGCAAGCTGCCTTCACGACCGGCAAACCACCGATTGCAGGGCGCCTGCCCGAAGGCCTTGCCCGGTTCGGTCAGATCGAGGGTGGCGCGGGCGGCAAACTCCTTGCCATCCAGCTGCACCACCCGCCATTCCTTTGCCAGATCAGCGTCGGTCAGCGGCGCTGCCTCGGGTTGGCAGGCGGTCAGCAGGGTTAGGGCAGCAGCAGCGATAAGGGGGGCTTTCATGGCAAATCTCCGGTCACAGGGTCACACGATACCATGACGCAGCGCATCTGCCGATCCTTGGCGCATGGTGACAATCAGGCCGAAAAAGCTTCGGGCTTTGCTTCCCGGGCCATGTGATCCAGCACCGCATTGACGAATTTCGGTTCTTTGCCATCGGGGAAGAAGGCCTTGGCCACATCGACGAATTCGGTGATCACCACCTTGGGCGGCGTGTCCATCGCCACGATTTCGGCCCCGGCTGCGCGGAACAGCGCCCGAAGCACCGGATCGATCCGGTCGATCGGCCATTTCGCGACCAACGCCCGGTCGGTCATCTGGTCGATGCGCGCCTGCCAGTTCACCGCATGGTCGATCAGCGCGCGGAAGTGCTTGCTGTCACCTTCGGCCATTTCATAATCATCAAACACCTCGCCAAAGCGATGGTCTTCAAATTCGCGCACCACGCGTTCCACCGTCTGGCCCGCGCCTTCCATCTGGAACAGCGCCTGCACGGCAAAGAACCGCGCGGCGGATCGCATCTGTTTCTTGTCGGTCATGCCTGATGCCCCGCGTCGCTGCGAAAGCCGATCCCCTTGCGCGCACCCGACCAGCGCCGGGCATGGGCGATCAGATGCAGCGCCGCAGCCGCAGCCCCGCCGCCCTTGTTCTGCCCTGCCACTTCGGCCCGGGCCAGTGCCTGCGGGCGGTTTTCCACCGTCAGGATGCCATTGCCAATGCAGGCCCCCTGCAGACCCAAAAGGGTGATGGCACGGCTGCTGTCATTGCAGACCGTTTCGTAATGCGTGGTTTCCCCCCGGATCACACAGCCCAAGGCCACATAGCCATCGTAATTCGCCATGCGTTCGGCCATTGCGATGGCGGTGGGCACCTCGAGCGCGCCGGGCACTTCGATCACCTCGGTCTCGGCCCCGCAGGCCGTCGCCACGCCTTCGGCCCCGGCCACCAGCTGATCGGTGATATCCTTGTAATAGGGCGCCACCACGATCAGCAGTTTGACAGGCTTGTCGAACTGCGGCAGCGGCAGGGTGTAATGCTGTTCGGTCGCAGCCATGTCTTACTCCGTAATCGGGCGGGTGCCGGTGATCGACAGGCCATAGGCATCCAGCCCCACGACCTTCGGCGTTCTGGAATTGCTCACCAGCGTGATTTCATGCAGGCCGAGCGCCGAGAGGATCTGCGCGCCCAGACCATATTGCCGCAGCGTCTGGGGTGAGGCTTCGCCTTCTTCTACCAGCTTCATCGACGTGTCGCGCAGCAGCACGATCACGCCGCGCCCTTCGGCCGCAATCAGCCGCATCGCGCCCGGCAGATCATTGGCATTGCCGGGGTTGATGCCCAGCACATCTTCCAGCGGGTTCAGCGCATGCATCCGCACCAGAACCGGCGCGGGGCTGGTGATGTCGCCCTTGGTCAGCACGACATGTTCCACCCCTTGCGCCTGATCGGCAAAGACCCGCATGACCCAGTCGCCGCCATGGATGGAGGTGACGCGCTTCACGCTGCGTTCCTTGACCAGATTGTCATGGCGGCGGCGATAGGCGATCAGGTCGGAAATCGTGCCGATCTTGAGCCCGTGCTTCTGGGCGAATTGCACCAGATCGGGCAAACGGGCCATGGTCCCGTCATCCTTCATGATCTCGCAGATCACCCCCGCAGGCTTCAGCCCGGCCAGACGCGCCACGTCGGTCGCGGCCTCGGTATGGCCTGCGCGCACCAGCACGCCGCCATCGCGGGCGCGCAGAGGGAAGATATGACCCGGCGTCGCCAGATCCTGCGGCCCCTTGGCCTCGTCAATGGCCACGGCGATGGTCAGCGCGCGGTCATGGGCGGAAATCCCGGTTTCCACACCTTCGCGCGCCTCGATCGACACGGTAAAGGCGGTTTCATGGCGCGAGGAGTTCTTGGAGGCCATCAGCGGCAGGCCCAGCTTGTCGATCCGTTCGCCGGTCAACGTCAGGCAGATCAGCCCCCGGCCATGGGTGGCCATGAAGTTCACCGCCGCCGCATCGCATTTCTCGGCCGGGATCACCAGATCGCCTTCATTCTCGCGGTCCTCGTGGTCCACCAGAATGAACATCCGCCCGTTGCGGGCATCTTCGATGATCTCCTCGACCGAGGAAATGGCATCGGCATAGTCGGTCTTCATCTCGCTCATCGCAGGTTCCCCGGCGCAAATCCTGACAGCTTTGCGCCAGCCTTACCCCGCCCCGCCGCCAAAGGCCAGAGCATGCAAGGGCGGAAACGCCGGGACAGACCAAGGGAGAATACCCAGCGGATCACCTCTTCGCCAATGTCGCTCAGCCCCAAGGTGCGCAATGCCAACCAACGCAACCCCTCGGTTCCTTCAGTTCTGGGCCCGGCAGACACCACATGTTTAGCCATCTGAAAGGGCAGTCAGCGCCCTCCTTCCCCGGCCCATTCAATCCGTATCCAGCGACAACAACTCTGAAAAGGTCACTGGCCCCAATGCAACGGCAAGCTTGTAGCTTTGCAGGGCGGTTTCAGGTTGGGTCAGCTGATCCCTGCGCGCAAGGTCCGACAGTTCGATCTGCACATCGCGCAGGCGCCTGAGGATATGGCGCGCGGTCTTTTGCGTGATCCGGCGGGTCTGGGTGAAATAGGCCGAATGATCGGTATCCTGTGCCAGAAAGGCCGCGCGCAGAAAATCCATGTTCAATCTGAGCAATCTTTGATGCAGCGGCCCATCGCGGCGGAACCGGACCGGGCCCTGGATCAACAGGCGCAACTGGTTATGAGGCATTACCTCGACCAGACCCATCCTTTCCAACCTGCGGCCCAGCGCGAACATGGCACCATCATCCAGCGCATATTCCTGCTGGATGCAGCGCGAAGACATGCCGAACAGCATCAGCAGGAAAACGTGGAACGCGGAGCGATCCTCGGCAAGCTGCGCCTCCAGCCTGTCGCCCAGTGGCACCGGGCGCACCTCGATCCGGTTGGCCTCGGCCACCAGATCTTCAAGCGTCAGATCCAGCGCGCCGCAAATCTCGGTCATGCGGCTGAGCTTGCAATCGCGCTCTGCAAAGATCCGCTTGATCGTGGGTTCGGACAGGTTCAGCCGCTCGGCCAATGCGCCATAGGTCAATCCGCGCGCCTTCAGAACCGCCTTGAGAAGATCGAAGAGTTCGGATTGCATACCCTGCCCTGATACCAGATCGTCCATCCGGTATCTAATAGTGATACCAGAATTCGACATTTTGAAATAATCGTATCAAAAATCTATGGCTTGCACCATCCACTACAGGAGCAAACCATGCGTTATCTCATCACTTCGGCCGTTCTGGCCCTGTCTGGCTTGGCCACCATCGCCCAGGCGGGCCCCGAGACCTGGACCACCGGCCCCTTCGATATGCCTGAAAGTGCCATCCATGATGCGGCGCGGGATCGCATCGTGCTGAGCCTGATCGGCGGTCACCCGGGGGCAGCCGATGGCAATGGTGCGTTGGCCCTGCTGTCACCCGAGGGCGACATTCTCGATCCGGCATGGGTCACCGGGCTGGATGCCCCGAAAGGCATGGCGATCGTCGGATCGACCCTGCTGGTCGCAGACCTGACCCGCCTGCATGAAATCGACCTGTCCACCGGTACGCTGATCCGCAGCCTTGATGTGGATGGCGCGGTCTTCCTGAACGACCTCACGTCCGACGGGCAGCAGGCCTTTGTCAGCGATTTCATGACCAATCGCATCTGGCGCTATGAGGCGGGGCAATTGTCACTCTGGATGGATGATGCCAACCTGAACCATCCGAATGGCCTGTTGCTGGAGAGTGACCGCCTGCTTGTCGGTTCATGGGGGGCCGGGATGCGAGATGACTTTTCGACTGAAGAGCCCGGATCGCTGCTGTCCATCAACCTTGCCGACAAGACGATCAGCGTCGTTGCCGCGCGCATTGGCAATATCGACGGGGTGGTGAAGCTGGGCACGCATCTTCTGGTGAATGACTGGATCACCGGGCATCTGATGAAAATCGACGCAGACGGCACGGCCCGCACCGTCGCAAAGCATGCCCCCGGCCTCGCGGACATCGCAACCATGGGCGACAGCCTGCTGCTGCCCTCGATGCTGGAAGGCACCCTCTCGGCGCAGCCCTACCCCTGAGCCGCAGAGGTAGCCCGTCTGCACCTGCCACGCCGCGTGCCTGACGGACAGGCTGGGGCAGCAAAGAACCAGGCGGCGCGCGTCGGCGCGCCTCTTCGCCATTGCCCCGATACGGCCTGCGACATGATCCGAAAACGGCGTGATCCATCGCGCGTTCCACCGGGTTTCAGCAGGCCGAAAGGGTCGCTTTTGGTTATTGATTGATCGGTGAATCAACAAAAACCGTACACCTGACGTGTTATCCTTCCCTTGCGGCATCAGAACCGCACGGCCCCGCACCCGGCCACGGGTGGAACGGGGTTCTTGTCACAACAGATAACAAGGGAGCCAGAGACATGACCTTCATCATCAGCGCGGCCTATGTGACCGTGCTCGTAGCAGCCCTGTTCGTGGTGCTGCGATGGGCCGATGTGCCCTGCACGGGGCCAACACCCGTGAATACCTTCACCCTGGTGGCATTGCTGTTTACCGCGGGGCTCGACATGGGGCTGGTCATGCTGCCGCTGACCGAATTCCCGGTCTATGCAGGGGATGCGGCCTATGGGTTCACCAACCCGCTGGCGGTAGAGTTCGGCATGTGGGGCCCAATGGTCTGGCTGATGTATTTCCTTGCCACCTTCTATTTCGTGGTGCTGGAACCCCGGCTGAAGGTCTTTGACCATCCGGCTGTGAAATGGGTCTACAATCTGACCATCATCGCCACCTGTGCCTTTACCGGCTATCTGTTCCTGACTGCCCTGCCCGCCTATGCACCGGGCCTGCCCAATTGGGCCGTCTGGGCACTGGTCATCGGGGCGCTGGCGGTTTCGGTCTATTCCAGCGGCAACCTGCATTTCATGAAATGGCTGGCCATCTTGTCCACTTGGGGCTTTGGCATCCTGGTGTTCACCGCACTGGTCATTGTCGCCTTTGTGGTCAGCGGCATCGGGGTCAGCGGGCTTCTGGCCTCCATCGGCAAGCTGGGCGGCTATTTCGCCAATCTGCACCGCTTTGCCACGCCGATCACCGATTACCACGAATTCTACCTGTTCTGGTGGTTCAGCTGGTCGATCATGATCGGGCAATTCGTCGCAAATTTCGTCGGCGGGCTCAAAAGCTGGAAACTGGCGATTGCCATGGTGGCCCTGCCTGCGCTGCCTCTGGGCCTGTGGTTTGCCGTGCTGTTCCTGTACTTTGAACATCAACTGACCATTCCGGGCTGGCTGAACTGGGCGATGATCACGGTGGGCATCGTGTTTGTCGTCAATTCGCTGGACAGCCTGATCCGGCTTTACAGCGCCAATCTGGGCTGGGGTGTGGGCGAACTGGGCTGGCCGCGCTATTTCCCGCTGCATTTCGGGCTGCAATTCGCGCTGGTGCTGGCCTATCAGTTCACCCCGTTCAAGATCGAATGGGTCGGGCTGGTGGTCATCGGGCTTTACAGCGTGGTGTTCGTCACCATGGCCTGGCGTCATGCCCATGTGCGTGCCGCGGTCCGCAACCTGCGCGCCGAAGCGCGTTAACCGAAGATCGCAGAGGATGGCAGACAGGCACCCAGCCTGCCTGCCACCAGCCAATCCATCTCGAACGGGGCTTCGGTCACCAGAACGCAGGCCCCGCCCGGCCGATGGCCGCGCGCCGCATCCAGCGCGGCGCGCATCTCGGGCCAGGGGGCGAAGGGGCGCGGCGCGGCATGCGCCTCATGCAGCGGCAGCGTCATCAGCACCTCGGGCGCAAGCGGTGCCAGAGCCAGCCCGATCCGATCCGCCGCCAGACCGTCCAGCCGCTGCGCGACCGTCTGCGGCACCGCGCGCCCAGGCAGAACCCGCAGCGCATTCGATGAAAACAGGAAAGCCACGATGTCGCGCCCGGTGGTCGCGCGCACCCCGGCATAGGTCTTGTAGTCCAGCCCCAGGGCCTGTGCGCGCCGCACCCTTGTGCGCACCACCTCGATCGGCAGATGTGGCAAGAGATCGGCCCGCGCCTGCCGCCAGCAATGCGCCCGCCAGCCCCGCCCCGCCATATCTGGGCCGCCGTTATGGCCAATGCCGACGCGCGGGCCGGTCATTCCCATTCCCGCAGCCGCGCCACATAGCGCGCCATGGTATCAACCTCCAGATTGATCTTCTGGCCGACCGCTACCTCGTTCCAGGTGGTGACCGCCTGCGTATGCGGGATGAAATTGATCCCGAAATCGCAGCCATTCACTTCGTTCACCGTCAGGCTGGTGCCGTTCAGGGCTACCGACCCTTTCGGCGCGATGAAACGGGCCAGCGGCTCGGGCGCGCGAAAGGTCACCCGCAGACTGTCACCTTCCGGGGCAATGCCCACCACCTCGGCCACGCCATCCACATGACCCGAAACGATATGCCCGCCCAACTCGTCGCCGACCTTGAGCGCGCGCTCCAGATTCAGCCGCTTGCCCGGCGACCAAGCGCCGATATTGGTTTTCGACACGCTTTCGGCACTGATCTGCACATCGAACCAGTTCTGTGGCGCGCGACCCAGGGCGATCACCGTCAGGCAGACCCCGTCACAGGCGATGGAGGCGCCAATGTCGATGCCCGCCACATCATAGGCGGTGCCGATGCGCGCCCGCAGGTCGCCCTGCTGCTCCAGCTCCAGCACCTTGCCAATATCCGTCACGATCCCGGTGAACATGCGCGCCCCCAACTTTGCTGCCCCAAGACCTAGCCGCCGCCCCGACCAAGGGCAAGACCTGCCATATTGCGGCCCGTTTTTTCGGTTAACCGGTCATGAATTGGCAAGATTTTCCCTGCAGGCTCGACCGGATTATGATACAGAACAAAAAACGGGCAGACCATGCGCAACGCGGGTGACAGTGTGACAAGTGGTAGTGTTTCAGGGCCGGCCATCTCGGGGGCCGGACGAGTATTCCTGTTCTTGCAGGGGCCGCATGGGCCATGGTTTCAAAAACTGGGCCGCATGCTAGGCGCATCTGGGGCGCAGGTCTGGCGTGTGGGGTTCAATCGGGGCGATCAGGCATTCTGGCCTGACAAGAAAAGCTACCTGCCTTATCGCGGTTCGCTGGCCGATTGGCCCGAAACCCTTTCCCGGATGATCGCCGAAAAATCCGTCACCGATATCGTGCTTTATGGCGATACCCGTCCGGTTCATGCCCGTGCAGTGGAACTGGCCCGCGCGGCGGGCCTGACGGTGCATGTCTTTGAAGAAGGCTATCTGCGCCCGCATTGGGTGACCTATGAACGCGGCGGATCGAACGGCAATTCGCGGCTGATGGGGCTGGATCTGGCGCAGATGCAGGCGGCACTGGCCCAACTGGACATGGATCTGCCCGATGCCCCCGCCCGCTGGGGCGACATGCGCCAGCATATGTTCTATGGCGCGCTGTATCATTTCTTCGTCATGGCCGGGTTCTGGGATTACCGCGCCTATCGCCCGCACCGCGCCCTGACGGTGCCACAGGAATTCTGGCTGTATTGCAAGCGTCTGGCGCTGCTCCCCTTTCATGCCATTGAACGCGGCCTTGCCACCTTCCGTATCCAGCATGGCGGCTTTCCCTATCATCTGGTGCTGTTGCAGCTGGAACATGACAGCAGCTTTCAGATGCATTCGCCGTTTTCCACCATGACGGAATTCCTTGAACTGGTGATCGACGGCTTTGCCAAGGGCGCAGCACCGCATCACCATCTGGTCTTCAAGGCCCACCCGCTCGAGGACGGGCGCGTGGCAGTGGCGGGCGAGATCCGCAGGCTTGCCCGTCAGCACGGGGTGCAAGGCCGGGTGCATTTCGTGCGCGGGGGCAAACTGGCACCGCTTCTCAACCATGCCCGCAGCGCGGTCACGGTGAATTCCACAGCCGCCCAGCAGGTCTTGTGGCGCGGGCTGCCGCTGAAAACCTTTGGCGCGGCCGTCTATGCCAAACCTGAATTCGTGTCGTCACAACCGTTGCCGGAATTCTTCCGTCAACCAACCCGCCCCGACAGCCGGGCCTATCGTGATTATCGGCACTACCTGCTGGAAACCAGCCAGATCCCCGGTGGCTTCTATTCGGCGCGCGGGCAGCGCACCCTGCTGCGGCAAGTGGTGGACATGATGCTGGCCGCCGAAGATCCTTATGATGCGCTGGTTTCCGGCAACGCGGCACCAAGGCAACAGTTGCGGCTTGTGAACTGACGGCTGCACGTCAGACTGGTATTTCGGGCCGCCTTTGGGTAGCCTGAACCACAAAAAACTTGAGGCAGTTCCAATAAAGGAGCCCGAGCAGTGAAATTGTCATCTTCAAAAGGGGCCAAGACACTGGCCCTTTTCACGCTTGTTGCGGTGGTCGCAGCCTGCGGCCTGCCTAGGTCCGGCCCCAACAAACGCGAAATCTTTGCCGGCTCGGTGCTCAATGGCGGCGATGCCTTTGTGGTCACCGTGAATCCGCGCGTGACCCGCGCAACATCTGTCATGCCAGCCTACGGCTTTTCCGATGCCTTCCGTAACGCAGGCAAGGTTGGCCCCGATACCATCGTCCCCGGGGATGTGCTGACGCTGACCATCTTCGAAAACGTCAAGGATGACCCGCTGCTGGGCAATACCGGGCAGCGCGTCTCGCAGCTGGCCGAACTTCAGGTCGATGGGCAGGGCTACATTTTCGTGCCCTATGCCGGCAAGATCAAGGCGGCAGGCCAATCGCCCGATGGCCTGCGCCAGATCATCACCAAGAAGCTGGACACCCAGACCCCCGATCCGCAGATCACCGTGAACCGGCTGGCTGGTGACGGGCAGACCGTGTCGCTGGCAGGTGCCGTGGGTGGCCAGGGCGTCTATCCGATCGAGCGGTCCACCCGCACGCTTTCGACCATGATCGCCAAGGCTGGTGGCATTGCCATTGAACCCGCAGTCGCCATTGTTCGTGTCACGCGCGGGAACCAGACCGGCAAGGTGTGGCTGCAGGATCTGTTTGAAAACCCCGCACTCGACATCGCGCTGCGCGGCGGTGACCAGATCGTGGTGGAACGCGACCAACGGGCCTTTACCGCGCTTGGTGCAACCGGGGCGCAAAGCCTTGTGCCCTTTGAAAGCCAGACCCTGTCGGCCATCGAGGCCATCGCACAGGTCGGCGGCCTGTCCACTCAGCTGGCCGATCCCACGGGCGTATTCGTCTTGCGCAACGAACCTGCAGCGGTGGCCAATGCGGTCCTGGGCCGCAAGGATCTGAAGGGCGATCAGCGCATGGTCTATGTGCTCGACCTTACCGCGCCGACCGGCATGTTCGAGGCGCGCGATTTCCTGGTGCGCGATGGCGACACGCTTTATGTGACCGAAGCGCCGTTCACCCAGTGGAGCAAGACAATCAGCGCGATCACCGGCACGGCCGGGGCTGCCAATTCGCTTGCCAATGTCGGCTCGTCATCGGGCAGCTGATGTGGCGTCAGACCTGAACCACGATGGGGCCGTCGGGGATCTTCCCCGGCGGCTTTGCTATTTCAACGGTGGCTTTCTCTGGCAATCGCGCCTGCGCCGTATCCTGATGCTGGCCGGGCACGACTTGCGGCTGGGCCGACCGGGCCCCGGTGACGGGGTGGTGGTCTGGGGCCGGTCGCCGCATGCCGCACGGGGCGAGGCGGTGGCCAATGCCCGCAATCTGCCCCTGATCCGGGTGGAAGATGCCTTCCTGCGGTCGATCCATCCCGGGCGCAGTGGCACGCCGCCCATGGGGCTGATGATTGACGAGCTGGGCGTGCATTTCGACAGCAGTGCCCCGTCAACGCTGGAACGGCTTCTTGCGCGGCACCCCTTGGACGATTCGAACCTTCTGCAACGAGCAAGAGATGGAATTGGCCGCATACGGGCTGCGCACCTGTCAAAATACAATAATTTCGATCCGGCCCTGCCGCCCCCTGCCCCGGGTTATGTTCTGGTGGTGGATCAGACACGGGGCGATGCGGCGATCCAGTATGGCGGGGCCTCGGCGCAGACCTTTGCCGACATGCTGATGCAGGCGCGTGAAGATCACCCCGGCGCGCGTATCCTGATCAAGACCCATCCCGAAACCCGCGCCGGGCTGCGACCGGGGCATTATGGCCCTGCTGACTGCGATGCGCGCACCACGCTTTACGACGGGCTGGCCTCGCCGCATGATCTGCTGGATGGGGCCATCGCGGTCTATACCGTGTCGTCGCAACTTGGGTTCGAGGCCGTGCTGGCCGGGCATCGCCCGCAGGTCTTTGGCCAACCCTTTTTTGCGGGCTGGGGGCTCACGACTGACCGCCATCCTCCGGCACGTCGTGGCCGCCGTCTGACCCCCGCCCAGCTGTTTGCGGCAGCCATGATCCTTGCGCCAGTGTGGTATGACCCCTGCCGCGACCGTCTGTGCAGCCTTGAACAGGCGCTTGACCAGCTGGAGGCCGAGGTGCGCGCCTTCCGTGATGATCGGGGGGGGCATGTCGCCACGGGTATGCGGCTGTGGAAACGCGGGGCGCTGCAGGGGTTCTTCGGCAGGGAAAAGGCGCTGCGCTTTGCCGATCCGCCCGAAAGGGCCGATCGCATCGCCCGCCGCTTGGGGCGCGGATTGCTGATCTGGGCCGGGAAGGAAGCGTCCGGCTTTGCCCCCGATGCGCCAGTGCGGCGGGTGGAGGATGGCTTTCTGCGGTCCCGCGGGCTTGGCGCGGCACTTGTGCCGCCCCTGTCACTCGTGACTGATGATCTGGGCATCTATTATGATCCGACCCGCGAAAGCCGGTTGGAACGACTGATCCTGTCCCGGTTGCCACCGGGTGGTGCGACGCGGGCAGAAGCCCTGCGCCGCCAGATCATCGCGGCGGGTGTCAGCAAGTACAACCTGCCCGGCGCGCTGCCCGATCTGCCGGAGGGTGGCTTCATCCTTGTGCCCGGGCAGGTGGAGGACGATGCCTCCATCCGGCTGGGAGCGGGCGCAGTGTGCACCAATCTTGCCCTGCTCCAGTCGGTGCGCGCGGCCAATCCCGAAGCGGTGATCGTTTACAAACCGCACCCGGATGTAGAGGCTGGCTTGCGCCCCGGCGCGCTTGCCCACGACCAGATCAGCGCCCTGGCCGACGCCGTGGCCAGCAGGTCCGATCCGGTCGCCCTGATCGAGGCCTGCAGCGAAGTCTGGACCATGACCTCGCTTCTGGGGTTCGAGGCGCTGATCCGGGGCAAAGCCGTCACCTGCCTGGGGGCCCCTTTCTATGCCGGCTGGGGGTTGACCCGCGATCTGGGCCCGGTCCCCGACCGGCGCAAACGGGCGCAAGACGGCCATCCCTTGCCGCGCCCGACCCTGGACCAACTGGTCCATGCGGCGCTGATCGCCTACCCGCGCTATCTTGACCCGGTCACCCGCCGCCCCTGCCCGCCCGAAGTGGCGGTGGATCGGCTGGCACATGGCGCGATCCCCGCCCCTTCCATCGCGCTGCGTGTTCTGGCCAAGCTACAAGGCGCGCTGGCCGGGCAGGCCTGGCTCTGGCGTCAGTAGATATAGCGGATCTGTTCCGTCCAGTAGCGTTCCATCCGCTTCAGGGCCTGATTGATGTCTTCCATCACCGCCGCGCTGATCAGCCCGCGTTTTTCCAGCCCTTCGGCATGCCGCGAAAACAGGTCTGCCAGCACGACCCGCACCCGACGGCCCTTTTCCGTCAGCCGGACCCGCACCGACCGCCTGTCAATCTCTGACCGCTGGTGATGCATATAGCCCAGCTCCACCAGCTTTTTCAGGTTATAGCTGACATTGCTGCCCTGATAATAGCCGCGGGATTTCAGCTCCCCCGCAGTCACCTCATTCTCGCCAATGTTGAACAGCAACAGTGCCTGGACCGGATTGATCTCCAGGATGCCCAGTCGCTCGAACTCGTCCTTCACGACATCCAGCAGCAACCGGTGCAGCCGTTCAACCAGCGAAAGGTTTTCCAGATAGCCCAGCATGAACGCCTTGTGCGAGCCATCCAGTACATGTTGATGAACCGTCATACCTTTCTCCGACTGACCGATGTCGAGCCAGATTCGTCACAAATAGGAAACATCGCGTAAACTTCGGGCAAAATTCCTCGCAACCGGGGTAGCTCGCGCGGATTTGGCCTGCTTCAGGAAGTTTTCCGCCAGGCAAACAGCACAATCGCCAATGCACCAAGGCCGGCAAGCCCCCCAGCCCGGCAAAGATGGCATAGTCCACCCCCAACCCGGCACGCTTGCCAAAGCCGATCAGGAAGGCCGCCCACAGATAAACCACCGCGACTGTGCGGGCGATGCGCCAGCCCCGCCTGTCGCGGCCCAGAACCAAATCGGCTACGATGATCCCCAGAAACAGCAGGCCGAGAACCCTGGGCACCAGGATCGCGGGCGGGCTGACGGCAGCAAATTCAGCCGGGGCACGAAGGGCAAAGGTCAGAACGGAAACGACATGAACGCCATGGCACAGCACAAAAGCCAGCCCAAGCCCAAACGCCGCCCGGGGGGCCACGCTCTGCAGCGCAGGCACCAGCGGAACCAGAACCATGGCCAGAAAGAACAGGAAAGACAGCCGCACGGTCACCCGGTTGATCTGGCGCAGCAGGTCAACATCCGTGGCCAACCATATGGCCAGAAGCGCCAGAACGACCACTGGCATCATCAGCGCAAGCAACCCGGCTGAAGGGGAACGGAGCAGTCTGGATTCGGTCACGATGATACTCCCGCAATAAATGTAATCACCGCATACATTGATTCCCGCTTGCAGCACGCTCACATTCGGGTGATCCCTGATCCCATGTCCGAAGAACGATCCTACCATCATGGCGAATTGAAAGAGGCCCTGATCACCGAGGCCGTGGCAGTGATTGCCCGTGACGGGGCCGACGGGCTGTCACTGCGCGATCTGGCCAAAAGGCTGGGCGTTTCCCCGGCGGCGCCATTCCGGCACTTTCCCACCAAGGCCGCCTTGCTGACCGCCGTGGCCGAACAAAGCATGGCGCGGCTGGTAGAGTCTGTCCGCCTTGCGATGGAGGATAGGGCAAACCACACGGCCATGACCGGGATCAGAACCATGGCGCAGGGCTATGTTCGTTGGGCACTGGAAAACCCCACGCATTTCCTGGTGGTCAGTTCGCGCAGCCTGATCGATTTCGCTGGATCGGACCTGCTGGTCACGCAGAACGAGACCCTGCGGCAGAATCTGGAAACGCTGTTCCGTCAGGCGCAGGCTGAAGGCAGCATTTCGGCGGGCTGGGCGCTGGAGGATCTGATGCTGCTGGCGCGCGGCACCGCTTATGGGCTGGCGCGCATGGCCACGGATGGGCATCTGCCGGAATGGAAGGTGGAAAAACCCGCACCGATCGCGATCGAGGCGGCGATTTCGCTGTTCATCGACCTGCTGTCAGGCGCGCGCGCGCCGTCACAGGACAGTGCTATTTGACCTGAAGCGATTTCACATATTCCGCCAGTTGCACCAGACGCAGCGGGGTGGGCGTGTCGATATCATCGCCGCTGTCGAACAGCACCATTTGTTCCCCATCCAGCAAAGGCGCGAATTGCGGCATCATCGCGCCGTCCTTGTCGCGGGTATAGCCCCAGATCTTGCTCATCACCCGGGTCATGGGGAAACCATCCTTGCCGGAAAGACGCGTCAGATCGGCCGGGCGGCCCTCCAGCGTGCTTGCCACCGGGCCAGTGCCGCGACCGTCCTCGCCATGGCAAGCCGCGCAATAGGTGGCGAAATCCTCGGCACCCGTCGGCACCTTTTTCTGCGGCAGACAGGCCGCCAGCACCAGAGCGGGGAATAGAATCAACAGCTTGCGCATGGGCTTGTCTCCTTGGGGTCGGGCCATGGAAGCACGCCCATTCCCACCCCGCAAGCCCCCGATCCGATCAGACGACGCGCCCCTGATCCAGCCGGACAATCCGGTCCATCCGGGCGGCAAGATCAAGATTATGCGTGGCAATCAGGGCCGACAGGCCGGTTTCGCGCACCAGATCCATCAGCGCCGCAAACACCTGATCTGAGGTGCCGGGATCAAGGTTGCCGGTGGGTTCGTCGGCCAGCAACAGCCTGGGCGCATTGGCCAGGGCCCGGCAAAAGGCCACGCGTTGCTGTTCGCCCCCCGACAGCGCCGCCGGGCGGTGATGGGCGCGGGTCGACACCCCCACACGCGCCAGCAAATCCATCGCCCGCGCCTGTGCGGCGGGCGCGCTGGTCCCATTTGCCAGTTGCGGCAGCATGATGTTCTCCAGCGCGGTGAATTCCGGCAGAAGGTGGTGGAACTGATAGATGAAGCCTACCTCTTCCCGCCGCGCCCGCGTGCGTGCGCCGTCGCCCGACCGGGCCATGTCGCGCCCCGCCAACAGCACCCGGCCCGCATCGGGCGTGTCGAGCAGCCCGGCAATATGCAGCAGCGTGGATTTCCCTGCCCCCGAGGGCGCGACCAGCGCCACCACCTCGCCCCGCGCCACAGCCAGGCTGGCCCCGCGCAGAACGGTAACTTCGGCGGGCTTGCCCCGGTTATAGGCCTTGGTCAGCCCGTCCAGAACCAGCGTGTCATTCATAGCGCAGCGCCTCTACCGGGTTCATCCGCGCGGCACGTCGCGCAGGGAAAATCGTCACGATGAAGGAAAGCCCCAGCGAAAGCGCCACCGCCGATAGGACATCCGCCAATTGCAGCTTGGCGGGCAGGTTATAGATGCCCCGCACCGACGGATCCCAGATCCCGCCGCCCGCGACATAGTTCACAAAGGAAAAGATCGGATCGATATAGATCGCGAACAGGCAGCCCAGCAGCACGCCCAAAGCGGTGCCGATGATCCCGGTCGAAGCGCCACACAGAAAGAACACCCGCAGGATCGCCCCCTCGGTCAATCCCATGGTGCGCAGGATGCCGATGTCGCGGCCTTTGTTCTTCACCAGCATGATCAGGCCAGACACGATGTTCATCGTGGCGATCAGCACAAGGATCGACAGGATGATGAACATGATGTTGTCCTCGATATCCAGCGCGCGCAGAAATGCGCCCGAAGCGTCGCGCCAGCTCCACAGCAGCGCGCGCTCTCCTCCGGCCTGCATCAGGGCTGCGGTATGGCTGTCCACCGCTTCTGGGTCTTGCACCATCACCTCGATCTCGTCGGCGCGGCCTTCACGGTTGAAATAATCCTGCGCCTCGGCAAAGGGCAGATAAGCGCGGGTGCGATCGATGTCATAACGCCCGGCGGTGAAGATATAGACCACCTCGTAGGCATTCACCCGCGGGCTGGTGCCGAAGGCGGTTTTCACCCCGTCGGGGCTGATGAGCCGCACCCGATCCCCTACGCCCAGATTCAATTCACGCGCCAGCGCAGACCCAAGCGCGATCCCCTGATCGAAGCGGCCGATATCACCTTGATGCCCCGCGCCGCTGCCGATGCGCGGCAGCGTGGCCAGATCGGCGGCGCGAATGCCAAAGACCTCGACCCCCATGTTGACACCATTGGCCGTCGCCATCACCTGCCCCTTCACCAAGGGGGCGGCGCGCGTCACCCCCGGCAGGGCAGCGATCCGGGCGGCCACATCGTCATAATCGGCAAAGCCGCGCAGACTGCGCCCGAATTCATCGGTTTCGGCCATGGCATAGACCGTGACATGGGCATTGGCCCCTAGAATCGTATCAACGAACTCGGCCCGAAACCCGGCCCGCACCGACAGCGTGGCAATCAGCGCAAACACCGCCAGCGTGATGCCGATCAGGCTTATCCATGTCATCACGCTGACCCCGCCCTCGGCCCTTTTGGCGCGCAGATAGCGCCAGGCGATCATCCATTCAAAGCGGGAAAACGGGGCAGTTGCGGCCAAGATCAGACCCTTTCAGTTGCGCGCGCACCCTGACCAAGGGGCGGGAAAAGGTCAAGCGATGCGGGCCTCTGTCAGGCGAAGAGCCGCCGGAACGGCCATGCCAGCAGTGACAGAAGGCCCATCGTCGCCATCCAGCCGCCCAGAAACCCGATGCCACCCAGCAAGAGCCCATCGACCGTGACCGGCACGGCGGGACGGAAATCGGCCCAGGTGGCGGCCAGCGTTTCAGCATCGCCCAGCCGCTGCGGCATGGTCAGGCGCTGCAGGGGCGAGGCGCCCCGCAATGCCGCAAGGTTCTGCTCCAGCCGGGCCGCACGGTCAAAGGTCAGGCCCATATCGGCGCGGCGATCATCCAGAAATGTCGTGCCGGTCATCTGCGCCAGCGCCTCGTCGCGGGTCAGCTGGTTGCGCGAGGCTGTGCGATCAAAGTCGGCCACCACCGCCTGCAGGGCATCTACCTGCCCGGCCAGCCGTTGCAGATATTGCTGGCTGAATTCCGGGAATTGCGACAGGCCCGCCCCGCCAGCGATTGCCCCCGCCAAAGCCAGTATGCGCAACATCGCGTTCCTCCTTCTGTACAGCCGAAGCTGACGGCGCTTAGTCCGGTTCAGCCGATCTGCATCAGCTTGAATACCGAAAGCTGGTTGCGATTGATCCCGGCATGGACGCAGTGCCAGCCATCCTGTTGGAACTGGCGGATTTCACGCTGAAAGGCATAGACCGTTTCGCGATAGTCCAGATCCTTGTAGGCATAGGGGGGCATCGCATTCGGGATCAGCAGGATCGACCGGCGCGCGATGCGGCGGAATTCGGCCACGACCTTCATCCAGTCGCGCGGATGGCAGTAATGTTCGATGGCATCCAGACAGATCACGGTATCGACCGATTTGTCCTCGAACGGATAGGGTGGCGTGCCGGCATCGAAAAGCCGCACGTCCAGCCCAAGGCTTTCGGTGATAGGCCGATAGGGCCAATCGCGCACCTGCCCCGAACCATCGTGCAGGCCATGATCGTCGCGGGCCGTGGTCAGGTCTGCCCCGCCGAAATCGCGGAACCGGCTGTCCAGCTCGGCCCCGCCCACGAAATTGGCGAAATCATTGCCGATGACCTGATGGCCCTTGCGGCGCAAAATCTCCAGCGTGGCCCCATGCGCCGTGGACATTTCCAGCACCACGCGCGGCGGGCAGTCTTCGGCCATCAGTTCGGGCATATGTTGCAGCAAGATCGCCCAGCTGCGGCGGATGTTCTTGAAATGGATCACGTATTTGCGCTGAATACAGCGGCTGACATGATCGAGCCCTTCGGGCGTCAGATCATAGGGCACCGTCAGATCGGCGGGCGGAATATCGTCAAAGGCAGCAATCACCTCGTCATAGCTGGGCTGGGCCTTGGATTCCCGTTTCAGGAACTTCTGGAAAAAGCTCTCCCGCAGCGCACGGATCTTGCGGACATAGCCCGCATGACCATTGCGATGATCCGCGGGGCGGAGGCGTTCCTGCTCGATCAATTCGGCATGGGTCAGGCGCAGCATCTGGGATCACTCTTTCCGGGACATTGGCAATGGACTGCCCGCCCGAACCTGGCACAGCGGTTCGGGCAGACAGCATGGATCAGGCATAGCGCGCCAGTTTGAACACGGTCAACTGGTGGCGATAGACCCCGGCATGCACACATTCCCAGCCATCGCGGCCATAATTGCGCAGGGCGTTCTGCGCTTCATGGAAGGCGGCCATATAGTCCTTGTCAGCAACCATATGTTCCTGCACGGGGTTTGCCACGATCAGCACCGACCGCCGGGCCACACGGGTGAATTCATCCGCCAGCACAATCCAGTCCAGCGGGTTGCAGTAATGTTCAATGGCATCGAAGGTCAGAAGCGTGTCGAAACTGCCATCCTCGAACGGATAGGGCACGATCCCGGCATCGAACAGCCGTACATCCAGCCCGATGCTTTCGATCAGCGGCTGATAGGCCCAGCCCTGCGCCACACCGTTTTCATCCAGATATCCGGCATCGTCGCGGTGCTGTTCGGGGTCAAATTCATTGACCCGGCGCAAATGGCTTTTCAACCCGTTGCGCCGCGACAGGAAATTCGGGAAATCATTGCCCACAACGCGGTGGCCCTTGTGACGCAGGATTTCCAGCGTCGCCCCATGCGCCGATGACAGTTCCAGCACATCGCGCGGCGGGGCGCCCTTGCGCATCAGTTCGGGCATGTATTGTACCAGATGCGCCCAGCTGCGACGGATGTTCTTGAACCGCAACACATATTTGCGTTGTACAGCGCGGGTGAGCGAGGCGATCTGTTCCGGCGTCATCGGATAGGGGTTTGAAAATTCCTCTGGTGGGTAATCACCGATCGCGGCCAGAACCTCGTTGGTGTTGGGGTATTTCTGGCTGCTGTTGCGCAGGAATTCCTCATAAAACGTATCGCGCATGATCTGCATGGTGCGCTCAAACCCGGCATAGCCTTCGCGATGGCCAGTCGGGAATTTCGCCTCGCGCTCGATCAGCGCGGCGTGATCTGCTCTCATCTGCCTCGACCTTGTTTTTTGTTAACTTATTGGAAACCAAGATCAGGTTGAGCGACCAATTGGTCAAGAAGTTCGGCACAAAAATGGCGAGGCCGCCCGAAGGCGGCCCGCTGGCGTAACACCTGCGCAACAGATCAGCGATGCGCGGCGTAGATTTCCACGATCCGCGCCACTGCCGCCTCGGCGCTCAGCTCCTCGCTCTCACCCGTACGGCGCGAGGTCAGCTCCACCACGCCCTTGCCCAGGCCCTTCGGCCCGACCGTGATCCGCCAGGGCAGGCCGATCAGGTCCATGGTGGCGAACTTGGCGCCCGCGCGCTCGTCGCGGTCATCATAAAGCGGGTCAAGCCCCGCCGCGACCAGCGCCTTGTACAGCGCCTCACAGGCCGCGTCGGTGGCCGCATCGCCTTGCTTGAGGTTCACGATGCCGCAATGGAAGGGGGTCACACCCTCGGGCCAGATGATGCCCTTGTCATCATGGTTCGCCTCGATCAGCGCGCCCAGCAAGCGGCTCACGCCAATGCCATGGCTGCCCATCTCCACCGGCACTCGGTTGCCCTCGGCGGTCACCACCGTGGCGCCCATGCTTTCCGAATATTTGGTGCCGAAATAGAAGATCTGCCCCACCTCGATGCCACGGCCCACCTTGCGGCGCTCCTCGGGAATGGCGTTGAACAGCGCCTCGTCATGGGTCTCGTCGGTGCGGGCATAAAGCGTGGTGAATTCCTCGCAGATCGCCGCCACTTCGGCGCGATTGTCATAATCCACCGCGCGGTCGCCCAGCTTCAGCTCCGGCACCTTGGCATCATAGAACACCTCGCTCTCGCCGGTGGAGGCCAGCACGAGGAATTCATGGGTATTGTCGCCGCCAATCGGGCCCGAGGCCGCGCGCATCGGAATGGCCGTCAGCCCCATGCGCTCATAGGTCCGCAGATAGCTGACCATATGGCGGTTATAGGCATGCAGCGCGTCTTCCTTCGTCAGGTCGAAGTTATAGCCGTCCTTCATCAGGAATTCGCGGCCCCGCATCACGCCAAAGCGCGGGCGCACCTCGTCGCGGAACTTCCACTGGATGTGGTAAAGCGTCAGCGGCAATTCCTTGTAGCTGTTCACATGGGCCCGGAAGATGTCGGTGATCATCTCCTCATTGGTCGGCCCGAACAGCATGTCGCGCTCGTGCCGGTCCTTGATGCGCAGCATCTCCTGGCCGTAATCGTCATAGCGGCCGCTTTCGCGCCACAGATCGGCCGGTTGCAGCGTGGGCATCAGAAGCGGAATATGGCCCACGCGGATCTGCTCCTCATGCACGATCTGCTCGATGCGTTTCAGCACCTTGTAGCCCAGCGGCAACCACGAATAGATGCCCGCCGCCTGCTGCTTGATCATGCCGGCGCGCAGCATGTAGCGATGCGAGACGATCTGCGCCTCGGCGGGGTTCTCTTTCAGCACGGGAAGGAAATAGCGCGACAGACGCATGGCAGGGCCTCTTGTAACCGTTTGAGCGTTCCTAGCCGCTTCGGCGCAAGGGGGCAAGTTTCGCGCAAGCGCCCCGAAAAATGCGCCTTCAAACCCGCACGATCAGCCTGAGGCCCATGCCCCGCGACGCATTCCTGCCGGTGGATCAGGCCGTGCGGGCGTCTGGAAAGTGGAACCGGGGCTTCCGGTCACTGTGCAAGCTGCTGACTGACGCCTGAACGCTGCTGCCACCAGCTGTCTGAAATCCTGACAGTTCCGCTGTCAGTTCGTCGGCCTTATGCAACAGCGTCGCGGCGACGGCTGTAGTTTCCTCGGCCACCGCAGCGTTTTGCTGCGTCACCTGATCCAGTTGATGAACACCCGTGTTGATTTCATCAAGGCCCGAAGCCTGTTCGGATACGGCAGCGGCAATCTCGGCAATCAGCGCAGACACATCCGAGGCGCGCTTGAGTATCTCTGAAAGGCTGTCGCCCGTACGACCGACAAGGGTCGAGCCGACCTCGACCTGCTCAGTGCTTTGCCGGATCAGTGCCTTGATCTCATGCGCCGATTCCGAGGCACGCTGGGCCAACGCGCGCACTTCGGAGGCCACGACCGCAAAGCCGCGTCCTGCCTCGCCGGCGCGGGCTGCCTCGACGCCTGTGTTCAGCGCCAGCAGGTTGGTCTGGAAGGCAATTTCGTCGATTACGCCGATGATGCGGGTGATTTGCTCAGAACTCTGCTCAATACCGCGCATGGCATCCATCGCCTCCACCACGATCTGGGCACCGGTCTCGGCATGGGCGTGGTTTTCCTGGCTGGCTTTCCTCGCTGCCTTTGCGTGCTGTGCAGTCGAGCGCACGCTCTCCGTCAATTCGTTCAGCGCGGCTGCCGATTGCTCCAGGGTAGCGGCCTGGGTTTGCGCGCGCGAAGACAGGTTCTGCGCGACCGAGGCGATCTCGTCCGAGCCGCCACGCACCGAAGCGGCAACCGACCCGATCCGCGACACGGTTCTGGAGAGCTGTTGGATAACACTGTTATAGGTGTTGCGCAGCGCATCGTATTCAGGCGGAAACGGGTTGTTCGGCGGGCTGTCGATCGGCCTTGACAGATCGCCCGCCGCCAGGCGTTCCAACCCGGCGCTGATATCGCCGACGACGCGCTCCTGTTTGGCCATTTCACTTTGCTGTCGGGCAGCATCTTCATGGCGCATTGCTTCGGCTTCCGCCTGCAGGCGGCGCGCTTCATGTGCGTTTTTCCTGAACACCTCCAGCGCATTCGCCAGATCGCCCAGTTCATTGCGTCGCCCGACCCCTGTGATTTGGATATCCAGATCACCATCAGCCAGACGGCGCGTCTGTTCAACTGTACGTTTGAGACCAGCCGTGATCTTCAGGCCCAGGACCAGGGCAATCAGAACCGTAGCGCCCAAAGCAAGGGCCGCCATCGCCGCAGATTTTACGAATGCCCGCCGGCTTTCCGCACCCAATGCCGCAGCATACGCCACGATATCGGCAGTCAGGCCATCCTCAACCAATCTCATCTGGTTGATACGTTCGGTCGTGGCCTGAAACCAGGTCTCGGCTGTGACCCCCGTCAACTCCCCGCCAAGGGCATTATCGACAATTTCGCCGCGCATCATGGCAACTTCATTGACAGCCTCTCCGGCGACGGTGCTGTCATGCATGCCAACCAGTTCTGGCGATGCCTTTCTTTTAAAGAGCTGAAGATAGGTTTCCTGTGCCGCCACAACCTGCAGGAACAGCTGATAGGCCGCAGGTCTGAAATGACCAAGGTTCAGCGAGGATGAGGCGACGGAGCGCTCCTGATCGGCATTTTCTTTCGCGTTCAGATAGATCGTAAATGCATCGAACTTTAGCGCAAGCTGCGCGTCGTCGGTGGAGCGGGCTACGTGATATGGATTGCTCATCAGAGCGTCGATGGCGCCGGAGTAATAGTGAAAACTCTCGGAGGCCGTGAAACGCAGTGTCGATATGGCTTCGCGCGTCTCAGCCAATTGGCCCAAAATCCGCAAGTTCTCTTCGTACAGGGACTGCAACTCGCCGCCCATGGCATCGACACCAGCCTCAACGGCCTTACGTTTTTTTGCATCAAGCGCAACATCCGTGGCTTTGCGTGCGCCGAGCAGCTCCTGCTTGCCGTCCTTTCCGCTGCTGTTGATGAATAGCGACGAGCGCACGCGCTCGATCTGGAGCGCATGTACTGCATCCCCGACATTGCCGACATAGGCCGCAAGGACCTGCAGCTTTTCCATGTTATTCGCTGTCTGCAAACTTTCCTTGCTTGAGAGGGTTGCAAAGAAAACCAACGCAACTGCGGGCAGCACCAGCATCAGGGCTATCTGTGTACGAACTCGCAGGTCCCAAATTAATCGCATGTTCATCCCGTTCTCTTCAGCGATGGATGACATGGGCGCACACAAGCCTTTGCGTTCCAAGTTTCAGCCGGTCGTCATCGCGCGCTCCGCTTTGCCGGAATCGATAGCAGCCAAAAGTTAACAATCCCACGGCGCGCACCCGGATGTCAGTTCCGTGCATGGGCGCGTCAGACCGCGTGCGTCCCGGTCCCGATCGGCGTCACTTCCAGAATGGACTTCGAAACATCCGCCCGCTTGCGCTGCAGCGCGCAAACCCCCTTGCCGAATCCGTGGCGGCGGCTACATAGATGTTCAATGAATGTTCTCATGTGGTTCAAGCGCGATCTTCGGGTGCAGGATCACCCGGCACTGGCCTTCGCCGCCATGCGGGGGGCGGTGTTGCCGGTCTATATCGTGGAGCCCGATCTCTGGGCCGAACCCGATGCCTCGGCCCGCCACTATGCCTTTCTCACGGAGTCCCTGACCGATTTGCGCGACCAACTGGCCGAACTGGGCCTGCCCTTGGTCATCCGGCTGGGCGAGGCGGTCACAGTGCTGGACCGGCTGTGCCGCACCCATGGGGTGACCGAAATCGTCAGCCATGAGGAAACCGGCAATCTCTGGACCTATGGGCGCGACCGCAGGGTGGCGGCATGGGCGCGGGCCAGTGGCATCCGCTGGCATGAAGTGCCGCAATGTGGGGTGGTGCGGCGTCTGGCCAGCCGCGATGGCTGGCAGGCGGCGCGCGACAGTTTCATGGCCGCGCCGCAGGTGACGGTCACCGGCCTGCGCGGCCCTGCGGGCGTGGAATCCGGTGCGCCGCCCTCGGCCCGCGCGCTGCGTCTGGCCGAAGACCCCTGCCCCCATCGTCAGGCAGGCGGGCGCAGCGCGGGGCTTGCGGCGCTGGACAGTTTCCTGACCCAGCGGGGCCGCCCCTACCGCGCCGCCATGGCCAGCCCTCTGGCCGGAGAACGCGCCTGTTCGCGCCTGTCGCCCCATATCGCCTTTGGCACCCTGTCGCTGCGCGAAGTGGTGCAGGCCACTACCGCCCGTCAGGCCGAACGCCCGGGCGGCGACTGGTCCGGCAGTCTGCGCAGTTTCCAGAGCAGGCTGGCCTGGCGCGACCATTTCATGCAAAAGCTGGAAGACCAGCCTTCCATCGAAATCAGAGCCTTGCACCGCGATGCTGATGCTTTGCGCCACAGCGATGCTGCACGGTTGCGGGCCTGGGAGATGGGCGAAACCGGCTTTCCCTTTCTGGATGCCTGTCTGCGTTATCTGCGCGCGACCGGCTGGCTGAACTTTCGTGCGCGCGCCATGGTAATGGCCTGCGCCTCCTATCACCTTTGGCTGGACTGGCGCGATACCGGGCAGATTCTGGCCCGCCGCTTTACAGATTATGAACCCGGCATCCATTGGCCGCAGGTGCAGATGCAATCGGGCGTGACCGGTATCAACACGCCGCGCATCTACAACCCGGTGAAACAGGGGCAGGATCAAGACCCGACCGGCGCCTTCACCCGCCGCTGGGTGCCCGAACTGGCCGCCGTCCCCGATGCTTATTTGCAAGAGCCTTGGAAATGGTCGGGCGCGGGCAGCCTGCTTGGCAGCCGCTACCCGGAACCCGTGGTCGATCTGGCCACAGCCGCCCGCGCCGCCCGCGATGCGATCTTTTCCCTGCGCAAGACCGCCGGTTTCAAGGCCGATCAGGCGGCCATCGTGGCCCGTCACGCCAGCCGCGCGCCGCGCCGCATGGTGCCGCATCTGATCGAACCGCGCCCGGGCGCGCAGTTGATGCTGGACCTGTGACATGCCCAAAATGCGCCGCAAGGCCGACCTGCCGGTCAAGACCTGTGCCGCCTGCGGCCGCCCGTTCACCTGGCGCAAGGCCTGGGCCAAAGTCTGGGACGAGGTGAAATACTGCTCTGACCGCTGCCGCGCCAGCCGCAGGGGCAAGGCTGGATCTGCATGAATTCGCTACAGGTGTTTTCAGTCCCGGCTTGAAAACAGGCCGATGGCATCGGTTGCTTGCGCTGGTATTCCCTTGCATGCTGGCCCCGGAATTGCACTGCGCGGAGACAGCGATGAACGCCCGGATCGACAGACATGGCCTGCAGGTGGATGCACAGCTTGTGGAGTTCATCGAAGCCAGCGCCCTGCCCGGCAGCGATGTGACGGCAGATCGCTTCTGGGCCGGGCTCGCCGCTGCCGTGGCCGAACTTGGGCCGCAAAACCGCGATCTGCTCGCCCGTCGCGCGGCGCTGCAAACGGCCATTGATGACTGGTTTCGCAGCCTCAAGGGCCAGGCCTTCGATCCCGCCGCGCATGAGGTATTTTTGCGCGAAATCGGCTATATCGAACCGGAAGGTGCTGATTTTTCAGTGGAAACCGAAGGGGTAGACCCTGAAATCGCGCAGGTTCCCGGCCCGCAACTGGTGGTGCCGGTGATGAATGCGCGCTATGCGCTGAACGCAGCCAATGCCCGCTGGGGCAGCTTGTATGATGCGCTTTATGGGACGGATGCCTTGGGTCGCAAAGCCGCGCCGGGGGCCTATGATCCCGCGCAGGGTGCCCGTGTCATCGCCTGGGCGCGAGATTTCCTCAACGCCGCTGCGCCACTACAGGGGGCCGAATGGCAAACAGCCAAGGGGTTTGCCGTGCAAGATGGCCAACTGATTGTCGAATGCGATCAGGGCAAGACGCAACTGGCCAATCCTTTGCAATTTGCGGGCTATCAGGGTCCGGCAGATGCGCCCACGGCAATCCTGCTGCGCAACAATGGCTTGCACATCCAGATCATGATCGATGCCAGCAGCCGGATCGGCACATCCGATGCGGCCCATATCGCAGATATCCGGCTGGAAAGCGCGCTGTCGGCCATCATGGATTGTGAAGACAGCATTGCCGCCGTCGATGCCGCCGACAAGGTGGTGGCCTATGGCAATTGGCTGGGGCTGATGAAGGGGGATCTGACCGAACAGGTCGCCAAGGCAGGCGGTTTCTTCACGCGTCGCCTTGCCGATGACCTGGCCTTCAACGCCCCGGCTGGCCGGCCTGCCCGGCTGAAGGGCCGCGCTCTGATGCTGGTGCGCAATGTCGGCCATCTGATGACCACGCCCGCCATTCTGGATGCCGAAGGCCGCGAGGTGGGCGAGGGCCTGCTCGATGCCTTTGTCACCACGCTCTGTGCGACCCATGACCTGAAAAAGACCGAAGGCGCGCGCAATTCGCTGCATGGCTCGGTCTATGTGGTGAAGCCAAAGATGCACGGGCCCGCCGAAGTGGCCTTCGCCTGCACCATCTTTGACCGGGTCGAAGAAACCCTGGGCCTGCCCCGCCATACGGTCAAACTGGGGATCATGGACGAAGAACGCCGCACCAGTGTGAACCTGAAGGAATGTATCCGTGCGGCGAAATCCCGCGTCGCTTTCATCAATACCGGCTTTCTGGATCGCACCGGCGATGAAATCCATACGGCAATGGAGGCAGGCCCGATGATCCGCAAGGGCGAGATGAAATCCGCCGCCTGGATCAAGAGCTATGAGGACCGCAATGTCGATATCGGTCTGGCCTGCGGCCTGCAGGGTCGGGCGCAGATCGGCAAGGGCATGTGGGCAGCGCCCGATCTGATGGGCGCGATGCTGGACCAAAAGATTGCCCATCCGATGGCCGGGGCCAATTGCGCCTGGGTGCCCTCGCCCACAGCCGCCACGCTGCATGCGACGCATTACCACCGGGTCGATGTGCTGGCGCGGCAAACCGCAATCCGGGCCGCTGGCCCGCGGGGCACCCTGCGCGATCTGCTGACCGTACCGTTGGCACAGGGGCAGAGCTGGTCGGATGACGAAATTCGCAACGAGGTGGAGAACAACGCCCAAGGGATACTGGGTTATGTCGTCCGCTGGGTGGACCAGGGGATCGGCTGTTCCAAAGTGCCCGATATTCACGATATCGGCCTGATGGAAGATCGCGCGACCTGCCGCATTTCGGCGCAGGCCCTGGCGAACTGGCTGCATCACGGCGTGATCAGCGAAGATCAGGTCATGGCCGCCCTGCGCAAGATGGCCGTGGTGGTGGACCGTCAGAATGCCGACGCCCCCGCCTATCGCCCGATGGCCCCCGGGTTTGATGGCCCGGCCTTCGCGGCAGCCCGCGATCTGATCCTGCGGGGGCGCGAACAGCCCTCTGGATATACCGAACCGCTGCTGCATCGCTGGCGGATCACGGCCAAGGCAGGGTAAGCGGGCGTTCTGCAAGGATGTGATGGGTTTGCGGGGCTTTTCCCCCTGCAGATCGCTTGCGTGCAAACGCGAAGCCCCTAAACTGCCCGGCAGACACGCTACGGGAGTTTCAGGTGTTTCCGCTCAAGTCATTCTTCATCAGCCTTGCCACTGCGGCGCTGCTGTCCGGCACCGCGCTGGCAGCCCCTTGCAGCAACACGGGCGCCGATTACGAAAACTGGAAACCGGTCATGGCGCAGGAAGCTGCCGCCGCCGGGGTTGGCGAACGGGGTATCGCTGCGCTGATGGGCAGCAGCTATGCCACCAAGACCATCGCCGCCGACCGCAACCAGAAAAGCTTCAAGTACAGTCTTGAGAAATTCCTCAAGGTGCGCGGTGCCGATACGATCGTGGCCCAGGGGCGCAAGCGCAAGGCGGGCAATCCGGGCCTGTATCAGAACCTTGAGGCGCGTTTCGGTGTGCCGGCCGGGGTGATCCTTGCCATTCACGGGATGGAAACCGCCTTTGGCGGCTTCATGGGCGACAGCAATGTCGTCTCGGCCATCGCGACGCTGGCCTATGATTGCCGCCGCAGCGATTTCTTCACCCCCCATCTGATTGCCGCCCTGATGCTGGTGGATCAGGGTGCCATCACGACCAAGACCGTGGGGGCCAAACATGGCGAGTTGGGTCACACCCAGTTCCTGCCCGGCAATGCGCTGCGCTATGGCGTCGATGGCGATGGGGATGGCCGAATTGACCTGACCAAACAGGCCGATGCATTGGCCTCGACTGCGAATTTCCTGGCACAGAAGGGCTGGCGCCCCGGTGCGGGCTATCAGGAAGGCGAGCCGAATTTCGCCGTGATCAAGGAATGGAACGCGGCCACGGTCTACCAGCAGGCCATCGCCATCATGGGCGCGAAAATCGACCGCTGACCCCACATTTTCCGCTTGCAGCAGTCTGGCGGCTGCACTAGACAGCCGCCAGACCGACAGTGGCCCGTTCGTCTATCGGTTAGGACACCAGGTTTTCAACCTGGGAAGAGGGGTTCGACTCCCCTACGGGCTGCCACTTCCTCCGCTAAGATATTGGAATGCATGGGGTTTTTCCTCGTGTTTGCTAACCTCTTAGAGGGGGTTAGCAGGTTTCGGGTTGTTGGCGGTGTCTTGCAGTTTCTCGAAAGCGCTGTGAGCGAGCAGAACTTGGTCGGCTTTCGCCGTGTAGCGGCGCACCTCTGCGTCTGTCTTGTGGCCGGTGATCGCCTTGATTTCGTGATGGGTGCATCCCGCCTCGGCCAAGCGCCGGGCACAAGCCTTGCGCAAACCATGCGATGCGCAGTTGGGCAGCCCCGCCTCGTCGCACCGATCCCGCATCCAGTTTCCGAAGCCAGCCGCTGAGTAAGGGCGACCATACTCCGTCAGCAAGAAGGCAGGTGCGTCCTTGGGCAAGTCGGCCAATGCCGCCTGCAGCGCCGGGAGGATGGGGATCATCAAGGGGGTTCCGGTTTTTTGCTGACGAACCCGGATCATCCCGTTGGCAACATCGCCCCACCCCATCCTGACAGCATCAGACTTGCGCTGCCCGGTGCATAGCATCAGCATCAGGGCCAAATGCGCCTTGGTTCCCAGCGGGTGACGAGCCATGAACTGCGCGATCTCTTCCTCGGTCCAGTCGTGATAGCCCTCACTATCGGACTTGTAGCCCTTCATCCCCGCCATCGGGTTCGAAGGGATCATGCCGATATCCACGGCGAAATTCAGAAGCAGGCGCAGCCGCTTCATCAACGTGTTGGCCGCTTCCGGCGTGTAGCTGAGCTTGGTCAGAATGGCGGAGGCGTGCTGCCGTGAGAACCGAGACACGGGCCAGTCTCCGTATTTTTCGCAGAACTTTTCAAGAATGAGCCGGTAGTTGCGCTTCGAACTTGGGCTGAGCTTCATGTAGAGGGGCGACCCGAGGTAGAGCCGCAGCAAGTCCCGGAACGTATCCTTGACCGTCGGCGCTTTGGCTTTGGCCCGCTCCAGCTTCTTCCCCTCCACGGCCTTTGCATAGGCCAGCAGGAACTCGGGGCTTCCGACCGGCAAAGGCAGAGCAATGCCCTTGCCGCCCTGCGGCTTGTAATAGGCGCGGGTCTTGCCGTGCCGATCATTGTAGACGTGCAAATGCACGAATGAGACTTCACGCTTGCCCATATCAAAGCACCGCGTCCCAAGGGTTTTCGGTGGGCTCAGAAATGGGGCCTGACAGGGGCGCTACTTCAAAGCGAAAACCACCATCGGGGGCCACCTCCAATGCCAGAGGCTTGAGGCCCTTCTCCTCAAGCATCTTGAGAACGCGCTTGCCCTCAATGACAGAGAACTTCTTGGCAGGCATCGCACGGGCCGCCGCCTTCTTGGCCCAGTGGAACCCGCTGGTCTTGCCTTCGGTCAGAGGTGGCAGCTTAGCTTTGCCCATGGTCAACGCCTCCCCGTTCGTCGTTTTCGAGGACGCGCCCGAGCAGATGGACGATCTCACCGTTGATGCTGCGTCGGTTCCGCTTAGCCCTTTCGGTGATCCACTGGCGCATCTTGGGCGGCAGACGAAGACCAAAGGGGTTTGGGGTCTGGTTCATGTGCAGTCTCCATTTTCTTAGTTACATGATGTAACTTAAATGATGTTACTTGCACAAGCCAGAATAATTACATTATGATGCCGCCATGAAAGCATCACCGTCAGACCGCAAGATCGCAAGCATCGCACCCTTCGGGTTGCGGATGCAGCCCGAGTTGAAGCAGCAGATCGAAGAGCAGGCTCTGGCCAGTGGCCGGTCTCTGAACGCAGAAATTGTTTGGCGTCTTGAGCAGTCGCTCAAATCGGATGCCCCCGGCACAGACTGGATCAAGGCTGCAAAGCGAGCGGCGGCGGGTGGATCACCAGACGAACGGCTGTCTGCGCTGGAAGCTGAGGTCCGAGAACTGAGGTTAGGGCTGGTGGAACTGCGACAGGCGCGTCAAGGCGGCCCAGAAACGGCCTGATCGGTATGCGGGGGTGAGGGGATACCGTGAGCGCAGGCCCGCTCTGTGAGCCTCTCTCGACGCTCAGCCTCCCATAGCCTAGGTTCGAACCTGACGCGCCTGCTCGATCTTCTCGGCCAAGACCTCAGCATCTGTGACGCGCAGAAGCAGGGTATTCAGGATCGACCCCGTGCGCACCGTCACGAGACCCGGCGCGACAGTCACTTGGTTGATTTGTTCCAGCGGGATCGCCCGCACCGTCTTGCTCAGCCCGGCAACGAACAGAACGTTGCGCGTCGTCACCACCGCCAGCCGCCCCTGCCATGACAAATGAGCCAAGGTGTAGGTGATCGCGGCCAGCACTCCGAAGACAATCCCGACGCCCAGAACCTCCCCACCTTTTGCGATCAGCAACAGGGATAGCCCAGATAGGGGGAGAGCAAGGAGCAGGACTTGCGCGACCATGCCACCTTTGGACCATGGCGAGACATGGACAACTTCCTCACCCAGGGCGAGGGTCACATGGGCGGGGATGGAAGGTTCTGGGGTCATGGATGCACCGAGTAAGAACATTTCGTTCTGTATCATATGCCCATAACATTCATGGCGGTAACGGTTTTTCCGGAACAGAACGTTCCGGATGGATATTTTTGCAAAACGACTGAAGGAGCGGGCCGCTGACCTCGGCATTTCCAACGCGCAAGCCGCCCGGCTATGCGAGTTGGACGAGCGCCGCTATGCCAACTACGCCAACGATCAGCGTGAGCCGGACCTCATGACGCTGGCCAAGATCGCCCGCGTTCTGAACACCTCCGCCGATCACCTGCTTGGACTGACAGACCCGCCGCCGCAGACCGCACGGGCGCGGCTTCTGGATCGGCTGAACGTCGCCGCTGCCGCGCTGACGGACGAGGAACTGCGAACCATCGTCACCCAGACCGAGGCGCTTGCCATTCCGCGCCCGAAGAAAACCGGCAAGAAAATCCCGCCAATTTCAGGCGTCTAGGCGTTCCGTTCTGAAGGCCAAACCGTCACCGCGCCGAAATTCATGGGTGCCAGCGTTCACCGACAGCAGCTCGCTCATCTTCACGCCGTGCGTCCCACTCATAACTTTCCGCTATGGTGACGAGCATTTCGGCTACTCGCGGGTGTGAGTTCCCATAACGGCCCGCGAGTTCACGGTAGCGTCCTGCCAGTCGCCTTTCCTGCTCCCCACCGTCAAACGGACTGCGGGTGGTGACACCACGAGCATTTCTTACCCCGAGATCGAAACGCTCTCTTAGGCCAGCACATTCAGGACGATCAAGAAAATCGAGGACGCAAGTCGGAAGCCAGTCGTCCCATGCCCTCTTGCGAGCAAAACGCGCCAGCAAGGCCCCAAAGTGGATTTCTGCAACTTCTCTTCTATCGGCAGCATCAGCCATTTGCATAGCTTGCTCGGCCCAAGCGTTAAACTCAAACTGAGAAACAGTGCCGTCCTGGCCTATACCCGGTATGCGGTTCCAGCCTTCAAGAGTGTGATAAGCTAACTCGGCAAGAAACTTCCGGCGTTCGGCTGACAAAGCTTCATGATCAGGGTCAATTGCTCCATCTCGTCGACGATAGTGCCAACTCAGCAATTGAACAAACAATGCTGGATCGCGTGCCATTTCCCGATGAACTGCAAGAGTTCTTTCGTGGTTTCTATGTCCATAGCTGCAAAGTAAGGGGACAAACGGTAGTTCTAAACCCGCAATCTGATGGTCCGCCACTTCAGCTTCGGCATCGAGGAGTTGAAACACTTCATCTAGATGGTGAGAGTTTGGAAAAGGACCATCCGGTTCTTCACCTCTAGAAATCGCCTGAAGAATTTCAACCCAGCGTTCTGCGGAAAGCAAATTTCTGCTCAGAGAAAGCGAAGAAAAAGCTGATCTCGGGCGCTGCTCTTGAAGAAGTCTCGCTACGGCGTAGTCGGCCGCCTCCGGGGTTGTATCATCCCAGATGCGAATTGATGCCGTGCTCCAGAACGCCGACGCAACATCCGGCCCTAACATCTCAGCGACTTCCCAGCCTAAAGAAGTACCTGGCAGATGCTCGGCAAATCGTTGCCGAACGTCTGCCTCAGAAAGCAATCCAACGTCCATCAATCTCCCTACAACAGCTCGAATGTCGTTTTGTGCAGCGCTCCAGAGTAGTTGCCGCAGAAACGAACTGGACTTTTCAGTTATGCCTCCCCGCAATGTGGCTTCAATCCATTGGCAAGTGCTATCAACTGGCGCCCCTTGTGGGACCAATATCTGAGCAACCAACTCTGGGTGCTTAACGCTCAGGGCGAATGGCATTATGGCGTCAAGTCCCATCTGCGCCTCAATCTCGGCTAGTGCAGTACGGCGTCTATCCTCGACCAGCGCATTTCGCTCTTGCCAAGACATCCGCCCTTCACCCTCTTCCTGAACAAGTGCACGCCACTCGACGTAAGGGCTTTCAAATAACCATCGATGCCGCGCAGTTGGTGACTGAGGTTCGAGTGCGACCTCCATTCGGTGGAGCCCAGCCGCGAGTTCCTCGGCCTCTTCACCTTCCTGATAGGCTCTCATCACGTCTCGCCGCCGCAGCTGATGTCGCAACTCAGCCTTGTCTTCATCGCCGGCAGCGAGCGACCATCGCTCAACCTCCAAAATCAACCGAGAAAAATCATCAGGGTGGAGGCGGGTCGACACCTCAAGAAGTCGTTCAAGTTCCCCTTTCGTGAATGGGGACATGTCAAGCATGAGGTGACTTGCTTCGATTGCTGCAAGACGCACGTCGCCGTTGGTTGGCTCCGGCACTTCCGCCGCAAGCTCTCTCCAGTGAGGTCGTGCTGTACGTGTCGCGAAACCAGGGCTACCGCCGGGCAACAAACACATGCAAACGTCTAGAACTGGGTTACGAAAACGCCCTGACATTCGGCGTAAAACTTGCATCCGGTCGCCGACGCTCAGTGCGGTAGCGGGCAACCACGCCAAGAACAAAGAACGTGCTGTAGACTTGGGCGAATTTGACCAGTTGTCAGCGGCTTCTAGACGTCTCAGCTCGAAAACGATTTCCGCCACACGGGAGAAGTGAACGGGGTGCCACGCGAGCAATTCAAGGGCCCAGAGTAAATTTGTGCGCAGGCATTCACCACTCACAAAACCCTCTGTCGTCCCCATTATCGCCCTAATAGGCGGCTCCGGCTTCCGGAGCTCCGCCTCCAAGCAATCAAGAAATACAGACGGGGCCGCTTCGGCTAAGGTTCTAAGGTAGCCACGAATTGATAGCCAGCGGTCTTCGGTCGCATTGAGCATCAGATCACGAACTACTTGGCCCGCACGAAATGCTAAATCAACGCCAAGTCTATTTCCGCAGATTTCTGATCCATGGACGGAGAGTATACACAGAGCGTCCCCCACACCAGAAAGAAGTGCATTCGAAAACTTCCTCCCGTGCCCGAGCACGCCCGCCATGTACCATTGATCTTGCGGCAGGTCTAACGCCGGGTCTCTATCGCCCAGCAACTCGGGAACAAGTGCGAAAAACCGATCAAGATCACCTCTTTCAATATGCGGCCCAACTGCGAAAATGGCATCCAACTGCGAAACGACTACATTGACGTTCCCGTATCTTGCAATCGGAGCATCATCAAGCGCAAGCAAAGCATCTCGAACTTCTACTAGTTCTCCTGCTTCTATCTCCCCAAGAAGCTCAACAATGCTCGCGTCATCCACGTTCTCACGTTCGACCCAAGAACCTGCCAGAGCAAATGGGAGCAACCGCTTAGCCGAGGGGCGATCCCTTGCCCATACCGGTCGACGAACATCTGGGTCACGGGAAAGTTGTCTACGCAGGACTGGAACTGAGTGCCCGACCTTTCGTGCCAAAGTTTCAGCTTCGTCGCGGGGAATTCCCATCTCTTCGAGCTGAGACCGAAAAGTCTCTGAGGGCACATGTGAAAGCAATAAGGGCTCACGGACATCGAGACGCCCTTTGGGATAGGTGCGCACAATGGTCAAATTCCGGCGATCACCAAAATCTAGCTCAACGCCTTCAGCAACATCTGAAATTACTATCAGATGATTTGAACTGGAAGGAATTCGAGCGTCTGCCGATGATGCTACAAGAGTTTTGTCAAGAAGGTCGAGCGCATCTTCTTCGATCAAGGTGGCAACAACAAATGCAACAGCCTCAGCTTTGTCATCAGCCTGAACCGGAACAATTTGCTCTCGGTCCCTCAGTTTCTGCAACAATGTCGCTCGTTCATTGTGCCGCCGTGTAGCGACAAGCTTCTTGGTTATTGGTGGCACCGAAGCAGTTGCCCATGCTTGCCACCATTCCTCTGGTGTCTTTACTCCGCGTTCTGCAACACCGAGCAGTTCACCCAGCCATCGAGAAGTTACGGGTGCCTCTTCCAGCCAAGTCTCAAGATCAATTGCATCGTAGGCATTAACGGAGGCCCATTCACTAGCCTGCCGACGCTCGGTCAGCCATTGATCCTTAGTATTCCACCGGCGTGGCGTAACGAACACAAAATGTGTGTTCAATCGCTGCGCTTCGGGTATTTGATCCGTTCGTTTCTGATAGTCATCCTGGGCTTTGGAACGAGGATCGAGATTACATCCCAGCTCCCAGATACTTGGACCTGCTGGCACCCACCTTGTTGCAACGCTACTTTCTGCTTGTCCGTCAAGGCCCGCCAAGTCCACCGCCTCATTTCCCGGGAAGCGCATTGAGACCAGTGAAGGTACTGTCTCTCGAAGCAATCGGCGAACCAGAATTGGCAGGTTCCTGCGGCATTCGTGCCGCTCGGCCCAAAGGCGTATTGCTGTTTCATCAATCGGCAACTTAGCACCTGCCACTTTCGGACTGGAGGGTCTTCTACAGCGCAGTCGAAACCGCTGTCAGTTCTTCTTTAAGTATAGTGTCGGCGACCCTTCTACAACAGCGCCCCCGCCGCGTTGCCGGTGAACAGTTCGCCCTCGCGGACGTAGCGGGCCAGCATCGCATCGGTGGCGTGGCCGGTCATCGCCCGGATTTTCAGGGTGGAGACCCCCGCCTGTGCCGCTGAGGTGGCAAAGCCCGCCCGCAGGCTGTGGCCTGAGTAGCCTTCGGGGTCGATCCCCGCCGCTGTTAGCCTTTCGCGCAGCAGGACACTCACGGCGTCCCCGGTCAGCGGGTTCGCGGCAACATGGCCGTGCCGGGTGATCGGGCGGAACAGGGGGCCGGTGTCGATGGCAGATGCAGACAACCACGCCTCAACCGCCGCAACAGGGCAATCGCGGGTGCGACCGTGGGGGATGCCGATGCGGCGGCCTGCCGCCTCCTGATCGCTCTTGGATCGGCGGATCGTCACGACCAGACCTTGGCGGACAGTTTCGATGTCGGCCCGTTCCAGCGCCACCAGTTCGGAGCGGCGGAAGCCCCCTGCGAAGCCCAGAAGCAACAGCGCCCGGTCGCGCTGGTCGCGCAGGGTTTCCCCCAGGCTATCCAGAACCAGAAGCAGGTCATCGCGCATCAAGGGCTTGGCCTGTCGCTGGGCGGTGCCGTGCTTGCGGCGCAGGCCGCGCAGCGTGGCGTTCACGATCTCAGCGCGGCAGGGGTTCGGCAGGCCCGCCATTTCGTGCGCTTTGCTGATCGAGGCCACCCGGCGCTGGATGGTCGCCACAGCATGATGCCCCGCATGATCGCCGATATAGGCGCAGACCGTGGCCGGGGTTGCAGGCAGCGACCCGCCCCAATCTTGGAAGTGCGTCAGATCACCTCGTAAGGCCCGTTCGGTGGCCGGGGCGAGGCTGTGCCGCAGAAGGTCGGTTGCCTCATCGGTCAGGGTTTCGCGCCCATCGTGTAGGAACGTATCGGCGTTGCAATTAACTGCAAAACGTTCGTCCATCTGGCCCTCCTGATCGCCCCTGTTGACCCGTGATAATGGTTGAGTATCCGAGGTTAGAACCGCGTCACGCATCCCGAGCCTCCCTCATCACACCCGCCCGAATGCGGTTCAGCAGCGGCAAATCCTGCCGCATCAGGTCGAGGGCCTGCACCGCAGCCTCTGGGTCCACCTTCAGCGTCTCGAACATCAGTTGCGCGTGGAGGCGGTCGGAGAGATCGCCCCCGACGCGGCGGGTCAGCAATCCGCCCTCGACCCGAAAAAGCACCTGACCGAGGAAGCCGACACGCTGGCCGGGGGGCAGCATTGCGCGGGCAAACTCCGCCACGCCTGCTTGCGTCGCTGCCAGCCGGGACAGGGCCAGCTTGCCCTCGCGGGTGAACGTGTCGAGCGCCCAGCCGGGAACCCCGCCGATCATCACCTCGGGCGGCAGGGGGTCATCGGTCGTGCCTGCCCGCAGGCCATTTTCCAATGCCAAAAGGGCCAGCAGGGGCGGCAAAGCCTCAGCCGTCTTGCGATGGCCTTCGCGGCAGATCGCCAGCGTCGTGGGCGCGGTGCCAAGTTCATCCAACAGGTCGAAGGCCAAAGCGACCTCGCCACGCCGAACCGGCAGCTTGCCACCGGGCCGGTCGGTGCCCAAGAGGAACAGGGTGGCAAGGGCGCGGCAGTGCAGGTTCGGGGTGGTCAGCGCGATCAGCCACAGGCGGGGATTGGTCTCGGCGGCAAGGGCGCGGCGCTTGTCGGCAAGTCCGGGCAGCGTTTCCAGGGCCATGAATAGGTCATCGGTCGCCCGGCTTTTCGGGGCCTCAGCCAGAGCTTTGACCACGACCGACGCCACAGCCCAATCGCCCCCGATGGCAGCCCGGAACCGCTTTCCGGTCAGGGCGGCCACGGTCAGGCCCACGGTCGGCAGGCTTCCCAGCCCGATATCCTCGAAGGCGATGCCACCCAGCCTGCGCCAGAGACGGTCGGGGGCATCCCGCAGCAAGGTGGCGGCAGCGTCCAGCGCCAGATCGGCACGGCCCCGGCGAACGGCCTTTTGCAACATGCTCATGGCCAGCCACGGCGAGATCGGTAGGGTCTGTCCCTGTGGGACACGCTCTTGCGCGGCGATCCGCTGGATCAGGTCAGTTCGGAAACGGGAAATCAGGTCGGGGTCAGTCATCCATCGCTCCTTCGATTTTGGAAGGGGGATCAATGACTTGAGACCCTCATTAAGCGTATGAGAATGGCCACCTAAGGAAAGGAAAGAACACCTGAGGCTGCCGATTTCCGCGCCTCAACCGGGTTGGCGGAGGGGGGTTGGCAGCGACACACAGAATGTCGCCGCCGGGAACGTTCCCTTGTCTTTCCACCACACCCGCCGCCGAAACCACGCAGGATCAGCGGGTTACAGCGCGTCTAACAGTTCCGATTTCTGTCCCTGACAGGTCAGGTGGTGGGGTTGGCGGTGGTCTTCTTCTTGGCGATGGCAGCTTCAAACGCCGCGTCATCGTCATCTGACCAGTTGGACCAATCGGCAGCACCTTGTGTCTTTGCCGATCCGGCAAACGATCCAGACTTCTGCGCGTCATAGAAATTCTGGACGTAGGTCCGATACCGCTGGTAGAGCCGCAGCTTGACTTCGAGGGAAAAGCCAAACCACCTTGGGCCGTAAAGATCGGCGGGATACTTGACCTTGGCCTCATGCTTCCCCGTCAGCCTCGGAAACTTGGCCTCAAAGAGCTTTGCCTTCTTCTCCAGCCACTGTGCCTTTTGAAGTTCAAACGCAGCATCTTCATCAAGATCGTCGATATTTGCAGTATTCTTCCCCACATTCAGTTCGTTCACATCGTCCCCGGCCTTCCCCTTTCCCTTAGGGTGCGGATGCACCTTCTTGGTTGAAGTGGTTTTCATGGCTTCCGTGGGAGAGGACGGAAGGGGAGTGTAATCGGTTGGCTCACCGACTGGCACATGAACGGGCGCGTTGACTGGCGCAGCTATCGGCTTGGCTACTGGCGCTTGCATTGGCTCGTCGGTCGGCCCCAACCTCGCACGGTCGGACGCCTTGCCTGCATGTTCCAGCGCGAGCATGGTCGGCTGCAAGTAGGTGCGCACGGTCGAACCCTGAAATCTCCCCCGCACCCGTCGCAGCAGACCGTCCTGTTCCAGCCGATGCAGTTCGCGCTTCACCTGCGGAACCGACATGCCCGCCCACTCTGCCCAGCGCTCGCGGGGATAGACCGACCAAGGCCCCGGATAGCCCCGCTTCTTGATGTTCGACGCCCGCCAGCGGAAGATGATCTCGCGGAGCAGCGCGAAGGCTCTCGGATGGTCCAACGCCCAGGCGCGGAAGTCGGCATTGTCCGTGATCGGATACGGCAGTAGTGTCCCGCTCATCGCCAATCCCCCGATTTCAGGCCCAGAAGGCGGTTAGCAGGGGCGGGCAAATTGACTTTGTTGCCCAAGGGGTGGCTTTCACCAGTTAGCAAGCCTAAGCGATTGAAACGGTGTGGGAAAAAGTGAACCCTACGGGCTGCCATTCACCCCTGTATGACATTGGTCTTGCACGGGATTTCTCCAGTAAAAATATCTGCCAAGACAGCAGCGAGGATGCCCAGAAGCGGCGCGGCGCAGCGATATCAGCAGCGGTTCAGGCGTCACGAAGGGTGCCCATGCAGCAACCCGAAGCATGGGGTGCAGACGGGAAATCGGCATTGCTCCTCGTGCCAGCGAAATGGCCTTTCGTGCCCTTCTGCATCGCTGTCCGGCCGACAGATGCAGGCGTTCGGACAGGGCACTGCCGAGCCCACAAGCGCAGACAGACGCCGACGGTCAGCCGTTCATGTCCTTCAACAGCCGCCCGTGGCGGCGCATTTCGGCCACCACGTCGCCGAAGGTGGCCAGCCCCCTGCCCCGCAACATCGGCATCAGCTTCAGGAACGCCTCTGCCGTGGCGACCGTATCCCCGATGGCGGTATGGCGGGCCTCTTCGGGGATGGTGATGTCCAGCCGGTGGGTCAGCGCGTCAAGGCTGTGCACCTCGTGCTGGCCATAGATCACCGCTGACAACAGCACCGTATCCAGCACCGGATGATCGAAGCGCGCACCGATGGCCTGTTCCTGTCGCCGCAGGAATTCCAGATCGAAGGGCGCGTTATGGGCCACCAGAACCGCACCCTCGGCAAAGCGATGGAAGGCCCGGCCCACCTCGGCAATTCCCGGCGCATCGGCCACCATCGCCTCGGTGATGCCATGCACGGCGGTCGATCCCGGCGGGATGCTCCGGCGGGGGTTCACCAGCGTGTCAAACACCTCGCCCGCCACCCGTTTGCCATTCACGATGCGCACAGCAGCGATCTGCACGATCTGGTCGCCCTGCGCGGGCAGCAGACCCGTGGTTTCGGTGTCAAAGACCACATAGGTCAGGTCTTCCAGCCGGGTATCGGCCACGGCGGCATTGCGCGCCTTGGACAGCAGGTCGAAATCATAGACCACGGCACGCGGGATCGGGGGCGGGCGCGGCCCGACGCGACGCGCAGCCCGCAGCGGAAGGACCAGCGCCGCCCGTCCATCGCGGGTTTCGGGCCAGAGATCAGTGCCATGGCTGGCCAGAACCGCGCGGCCGGTCCGGTCCGGCAGATCGGGATCGGCAGCCGCTTCCAACCAGCGATCCATCTCGGCCAGCGGCACCGGCGCGCCGTGCCAACCCAGACGCAACTGCGCATCAGCCCCGGCCTCGGCGAGATCCAGATGCAGCCCTTCCGCACCATGCCGCGCCAGTTCCGCGCCCAGATGCCCGGCAAGGGCCACGATTTCAAAGCCGTTGCAGCGCAGCAGCAGCGGTGCGACCGTCCCAAGGTCCACGGCAATCCCCCCTGCCGCAAGTCGCGCCACGATCCCGTCGGCCAGATCGCTGGCCCGGATCGGCGCCAAAGGCAGGGCTTCGGTCCCGCCCTCATCATGGCGGCGGGTCAGGTCGGTGACGGCGGCGCCCAATCGCGCCACCTCGTCGCGCAGGGCACGTTCCATCTCGGGCGGCAAGGGTTCGCCCTCGGGCAATACCCCGAACAGCGCCCCCAGATTGGCCGCCGGTCGGCGGACGCGGTCAAACACCTCGGCCAGCAGGGCCCGGTTCTGGGCCCGCGCCGCCAGATCGGCCGTCACATCGCGCAGCGTCAGCACATAGCACCTCGCCTCCAGCAGCCGCATCCGTGCAGCCAGAACCCGTGCGCCGCCCCGCGTGGTGCACAGCACATCGGATGCCGCATCGGCATCTGCCAGACGGATCAGCCGGTCATGCGCCTCGCGCAATGGGCCATCATGCAGATATTCGAACAGCCGCCGATCCAACCCGGGGGCCGCCCCGCCCCCCAGCAACGCCTGTGCCGGGCCGTTGTAAAACACCAGTTGATGATCGGCACTGCACAGCAGCACCCCGACCGGCACATCGGACAGCAGCGCCTCAAGCCGTGCCTTTTCGGCTGCCAGCCGGGTGGTTTCGCGGGCCACGGCCTCGGCCAGCGCATTTCGGGTTTCCGCCAGACTTGCCGCGGCAGCCGTCGCCGCCGGAGCCAGATCGCCCAGATAGCGTGCAATCGCCGTATCCATGTCGCCGGTCACATGGGCATGGGCGCGGGCACGCAGCGCACCTGACAGGATGTCGATGGGTTTCGCGACATTGAGGTCAAACAGATACCAGACCCAGGTCACCAGACCCAGCACCACCATGCCCGCCAGCAACCCGACCTGCACAAAGGCATTCAGCGTTTCCGGCGTGCCAAGGCTGCGATAGCCGAAGACGAGCCCGCCGGTCAGCCCCGCCAGTGCCCCCGCCGCCAGCCCGGCAAAGATCAGGAAGATACGCAGCCGCAGGCTCAGCCGGTGCAGCATGGATTACCCCTCGCCGACCAGCAGGCGCCGCACCTCGGCACGCAGTTCCTTCAACTCGAAAGGCTTGGAGATGAACCCATCCGCCCCGAGCGCCATGCCCTTTTGCCGTTCGATGGTCGATCCGCGTGCTGTCATCATCAGGATCTTCACATCGGCCAGCGACGGATCCAGCCGCACGCCTTGACAGATCTCATAGCCCGAAACCTCGGGCAGCATCACATCCAGCAGCACCAGATCGGGATGGGTGTCGCGGATACGCGGCAGCGCCTCGGCCCCATTGGCGATGCGGTCATGCTGATAGCCTTCGCGCGTCATCAGATAGTTCAGCGCGATGGCGATGTTGTCCTCGTCCTCCACCACAAGGATGCGGTGGGCCTTCCCCCCTTCGGCCATTTCAACCCTCCCGGCAGGCAGCCCCTATCACTGGATCATCGGCCTGCATCGGCAGCCATTCCGCCCCGGTCAGCACGCCTTCCGCGGTGATTTCCACCCCGGCCACAATCGGTACACGCCGCGACCCGGCGCAATCGACCGCCAGAAACCCGTCCTCCACGGGCCGCCAGCGGGCAAAAGTATAGACCGGCGCCAGCTTCAGGTCCGGCTGCGCCGGATGCGGGGCCAGTTTCGTGGTGTCCATCGCCAGAAAACGCGTGGTCAGCGGCGCCACAAAGCTCCAGGGCCGCAGCGATTGCGGCCGGTCATCCGTCCAGACCACTGCAAAGCCCGGAGGCAATTCGCCCGACACCCGGTTGAACCAGTCATATTCCAGCCAGACCGTGGTGCCGATCAGCCCCACTGCCGCACCAAAAGGCATCGACCATGCCGGAAGGCCCGGAACCAGCTTGCGCAGCAGCAGCACAATGCCAGCAGCACCGAATGCGGCAGAGATCGCGGCCAGAAATTCGAAGATCATTCACAGTCCTCAGGTTCTTGCGCCACGGGCCGAACCGATGGCGGATTGCATGGTGCGCACCACGACGAAGGCGTCGCGCAGGTGGCTGCGTTCAAAGTCGGACAGATCGTAAGGGGGCAGGAAATTGTCAGGCTTGCCGCCCGCGCGGATTTGCCGGGCCTGATTTTCCAGCCGGGTCTGGGCGATCAGGTCATAGGCCTCGATCAGGTCGCGCGCACCGGATGAGGAAATGACCCCCGCCGCTTCGGCCGCTTCCAGCCGCGCGCGGGTATTCGCGGCCTCGATCTGCCCGATCAACGCATAGACCCGGCCCAGATCGGTGACCGGCACAACGCCATTGTGCTTCATGTCGATCTGGTTCTTGTGTTCGCCCGACCGGATGGTGGCAAAGCCGCGCAGCAGGCCAAGTGGCGGCGTGTGTTTCAGGCTGTTGGCAATCATATGGGCGACAAAGATCGAATTCTGTGCCGCCATGGCCAGTGTTTCGATCTGCAAATCGCGGAAAAGCGAGGCCTGCCCGCCAATCGGGCGCAGGTCGAACATCACACTGGCCAGCATCTGCGCCATCGGATCGGGCTTGTGCACCCAGGCCTGGAAATAGCCCCGCCAGGTCGATTGCCGGGCGCACCAGCGCGGGTTGGTGGCCATCATGTCGCCCGGACACCAGACATAGCCCACCGCATTCAGCCCGTCACAGACGAACCGGGCGAGACGGGCAAAATAGGCCATGTCATCGTCCGTGGCCGCATCGTCGATGATCAGGCAATTGTCCTGATCCGAAACGCCGGTCTGTTCCTGCCGCCCCTGGCTGCCACAGGCTGCCCAGACGAAGGGCACCGGAGCAGGCCCCAGTACCACCTCGGCCAGCGCAAGCAGGCGGCGCGTCACGGTGTCTGCGATATCGGTGATCAGGCGCGTCACAACCTCATGCGCGCTGTGCCCGCCCACCAGCTGCACCAGCAGCCGCGGGATCCGGGCCGTCACCGCCGCCATTTCGGCCACATTCTGCGCCTGTGCGGCATCGCGCACCAGTTGGGCAGAACTGACGGCCTGAAACCGGGTAATGTCGGTCTGGGTCACCATTCCGACCAGTCGCCCGTCCTCGACCACTGGCAAATGGCCGATGCGCCGTTCCAGCATCACATGCAGGATATCCGACCCCAGATCCTGCGGCGACAGGCTGACCGGATCGCGCGTCATCACCCCCGCAACCGGCTGCGCCGGATCAAGCCCCCCGGCCAAAACCTTGTTCGTCATGTCGCGCGTGGTGACGATGCCCAGAAACCTGTCCCCCTCCACCACGCCCAGCGATGACACATGCGCATCGCGCATCCGCTCGGCGGCGGCGCGGATACTTTCACTGGGGCCAATCACCACCGGCACCCGCGCCATCAGGTCCGACACTTTCTGCAAGGCCAGATCGTTGCGCCGCGCCTCGGCGCTGCCCCGACCCCGGTTGAAGAACCGTTCAAAGGCCGGAAAGCCGGCGATCAGGCGGCGGAATTCCACGGTCGGCAGCAACAGCAGGACAGCATCTTCGGTCACGCGGGCAGTGGTGACGGCCAGCCCGTCACGCATCAACCCGCGTTCGCCAAAACTGTTGCGCGGGCCCAGCAATGACACCATCACGCCCGAGCCATCCAGCACCTCGACCGAACCGCGCTTGACCAGATAGATGCCGCGCAGCGGTTCGCCTGCGTGATAAACTTCTTCCCCGCTGGCATAATCCCTGCGGCTGAAGGAAAGGGCGACGCGCGCCATTTCGTCCCGCGGCAGGCTGTCATAAGGATGGACGGATTCCAGAAAGGCCAGAATGGCAGGATCGGGGGTTTGGCTCATCGCCGTCATCCTTCGGTGGTGGCACGCCCCGCCGGGATGGGGGGCGTGCCGGGGATCATGGGGCAGGTCCGGCATGGCCGGGTCAGGGGGCGCCGTCAATGCGCCAGATCAAACCCGGACGGCCGGCTTCCTGCACAGCCGGGCGGGACATTGGCCCCGCCCGACCGATGCCCTTAGTGGGCCTGAGCGGCACCGGCGCCTTTCGGCACGCGGATCGACTCGATCAGTTCGACGACATGCGCCGGCGGGGCCTTGGTCACACGCGACACCACGAAGGCGGTGGCGAAGTTCAGCACGGCGCCCACGGTGCCGATCGACAGCGGCGAAATCCCGAAATAGTAATTCGCAGCGGTATCGGGCAGCCAGTTGGTGCCGGGGATGAAGAACCAGCCCTTGTAGATGAAGATGTAGACCGAAGTGAAGATCAGACCCACCAGCATACCGGCAATCGCGCCTTCCTTGTTGATGCGCTTGGAGAAGATCCCCATCATCAGCACCGGGAAGATCGTCGCAGCCGCCAGACCGAAGGCCAGAGCCACCACCTGCGCGGCAAAGCCGGGCGGGTTCAGACCCAGATAGGTCGCCACCACGATCGCGCCGCCCATCGAGATACGGGCTGCCAGCAGTTCGCCCTTTTCCGAGATGTTCGGATTGATCGAACCCTTGATCAGGTCGTGGCTGATGGCCGAGGAAATGGCCAGCAGCAGGCCCGCAGCGGTGGACAGAGCAGCAGCCAGAGCACCGGCGGCCACGATGGCGATGACCCAACCCGGCAGAGCCGCGATTTCGGGGTTCGCCAGCACCATGATGTCATTGTCCACCTTGGTGACTTCGTTGCCCTTCAGACCCATTTCTGCAAAGGTCTTGCCCGAGGTGCCAGCCTTGGCTTCGGCCAGCAGGCCTTCGCGGGCAGCAGCCAGTTCGGCGATCTTGGCCTCAATGGCAGGCTTGTCGGCATCGGCAGCCTTGGCCAGTGCAGCAGCGGCTTCGCCCGCAGCCTTGGTGTTGGCAGCCAGATCAGCCGGTTCGTTGATGTACTGGATCAGCCCGTCGCCGTTCAGATCCTTCATGGCCAGAAGACCGGTCTTTTCCCAGGTCCGGATCCAGGAAAGTTCGGGCTTGCTGTCGATATCGGCGCGGCTGACAGCCGGACCGTCAAAGGCATTGCCGGTCACGGCGGCAGGCCACATGGTGGTGGTCAGGTTCAGACGGGCCATCGACCCCACGGCCGGGGCCACGGTGTACAGCAGCGCGATGAACACCAGCGACCAGCCAGCCGACGAACGGGCATCCGCCACTTTCGGCACGGTGAAGAAGCGGATGATGACGTGCGGCAGACCAGCGGTGCCGATCATCAGCGACATGCAGAACAGGAACATGTTGAAGTAGTTGGCGCTGTCGGCGGTATAGGCCTTGAAGCCCAGTTCCGTCACGACGGCATCCAGCTTGGCCAGGAATGCCATATCGCCGCCCGACGGCGCATAAGACCCGATCAGGCCCAGCTGCGGCAAGAAGCTGCCGGTCAGTTGCAGCGAGATGAACAGCGCCGGAATGGTGTAGGCCACGATCAGCACGACATACTGTGCCACCTGGGTATAGGTGATACCCTTCATGCCACCGAACACGGCATAGGCGAACACGATCGCCGCGCCGATATACAGGCCGGTATCGGTGGACACTTCAAGGAAGCGCGAGAAGGTCACGCCCACGCCGCGCATCTGGCCGATCACATAGGTCACCGAGATGACGATGAGGCAGATCACAGCCAGCAGACGCGCACCGCCCGAATAGAAGCGGTCGCCGATGAATTCCGGCACGGTGAACTTGCCGAACTTGCGCAGATAGGGGGCAAGCAGCAGTGCCAGCAGCACATAGCCGCCGGTCCAGCCCATCAGGTAGGCCGAGGTTTCATAGCCGCCAAAGGCGATGATGCCAGCCATCGAAATGAACGAAGCCGCCGACATCCAGTCGGCGCCGGTTGCCATGCCGTTCATGACCGGGGGCACGCCCTGGCCTGCGGCATAGAATTCTGCGGTGGAGCCCGCCCGGGCCCAGACCGCGATCCCGATGTAGAGGGCAAAGGTAAGCCCCACCACGATCAGGTTAAGGGTAAACTGATCCATCTGTCCCCTGCTCCCTTATTCTTCCACGCCGTGTTCTTTGTCGAGCTTGTTCATCTTCGACGCGTAGGCGAAGATCAGCACGAGGAACACGTAGATCGAACCGTTCTGGGCCATCCAGAACCCGAGATCGGCGCCGCCGATCATGATACCCGACAAAGCGGGCCGCAGGATGATGCCCATCCCGAACGAGCAAATGAACCAGATCGTCAACGAGATCAGAATGACCCTGACGTTCGCGGCCCAGTAGGCGTTGGACGAAGACTTGTCCGCCATGAGTGCTACTCCCTGAGTGTTTCCCTTGTTCCCGCCCCCCTTTGGTGGGGATGCGGGCCTCCCCTTCAGGCCGACACGCGGTTTACGATGGCGCCAAGGCCTGTGCGGATCTGGGCGATGGGTCCCATCGCATCGATCCGCTCCAGCACGCCAAGTTTGTCGTAATACGCGATCAGCGGTGCCGTCTGGTCGTGATAGGCCTTCAGCCTTTCGCGCACCGTTTCGGCATTGTCGTCGGCCCGGCGCTTGAACGCCGTCCCGCCGCATTTGTCACAAGTGCCCGCCACGGCGGGTTTCTTGAATTCGTCGTGATAGCCTTCGCCACAGGTGCCGCAGGTGTAGCGGCCCGAAACCCGGCCCACCATCGCCTCGTCATCCACCTCAAGGCTGATGGCGGCGGTCACCCGTTGCCCGGCCTCTGCCAACAGGGCATCCAGTGCGGCGGCCTGCCCCGCCGTGCGGGGAAAGCCGTCCAGGATGATGCCGCGCGCAACATCGGGCTGGGCCATGCGGTCTTTCAGGATCGCCAGCACGATGTCATCCGACACCAGCCCGCCAGCCTCCATCACCGCTTTGGCGCGTTTGCCCGCCTCGGTTCCGGCAGCGACTGCGGCGCGCAGCAGATCGCCGGTGGAAAGTTGCACCAGCCCGAAATCCTCTTCGAGCATGCGGGCCTGCGTGCCCTTGCCGGCCCCCGGGGGGCCCAGCAGGATCAGCACGGCGGCTTTGGTCAGGGTTTCGGCATCAGACATCGGATCAGCCCTTGTTCCCGCGGTTGGCGATCAGTTCATCGACCACGGACGGATCGGCCAGCGTCGAGGTATCGCCCAGCGACCCGAAATCATTCTCGGCGATCTTGCGCAGGATGCGGCGCATGATCTTGCCCGAGCGGGTTTTCGGCAGACCGGGGGCCCATTGGATGATATCGGGCGAGGCGATCGGGCCGATTTCGGTGCGGACCCATTTCACCAGATCCTTGCGCAGGTCTTCCGACGGGGTTTCGCCGTTCATCAGGGTGACATAGGCGTAGATGCCCTGCCCCTTGATGTCATGCGGGTAGCCCACCACGGCGGCCTCGGCCACGGCGGCATGGGCGACCAGTGCGCTTTCAACCTCCGCGGTGCCCATGCGGTGACCGGAGACGTTGATCACGTCATCGACGCGACCGGTGATCCAGAGGTAGCCGTCCCTGTCGCGGCGGCAGCCGTCGCCGGTGAAGTAATAGCCGCGATATTGGGCGAAATAGGCCTCCTGGAAGCGGTCATGATCGCCCCAGAGCGTGCGCATCTGGCCCGGCCAGCTGTCGGAGATGCACAGCACACCCTCGGCCTCGACCTCATCCTGCCGTTTGGCGGTGGCGGCATCCAGCACGACGGGCTTCACGCCAAAGAAGGGCAGCGTGGCCGAGCCGGGCTTGGTGGGGGTGGCATAGGGCAGCGGCGTGATCATGTGGCCGCCGGTTTCGGTCTGCCAGAAGGTATCGACGATGGGGCATTTGCCCTTGCCGACATGTTTGTCATACCAGACCCAGGCCTCGGGGTTGATGGGTTCGCCCACCGAGCCGAGGATGCGCAGCTTCGACAGGTCGTGTTTCTCGACCCATTCCGGCCCCTGCCCCATCAGCGAGCGGATGGCGGTCGGCGCGGTGTAGAACTGGGTGACGCCATGCTTGGCGCAGACCTCCCAGAAGCGGCCGGCATCGGGGAAGGTGGGCACGCCCTCGAACATGATGGTGGTCGCGCCATTGGCCAGCGGGCCGTAGATGATATAGCTGTGGCCGGTGACCCAACCCACATCCGCCGTGCACCAGAACACGTCGCCTTCCTGATAGTCGAAGGTGTATTGATGGGTCATCGAGGCATAGACGAGATAGCCGCCGGTGGTATGCACCACGCCCTTCGGCTTGCCGGTGGAGCCGGAGGTATAGAGGATGAACAGCGGGTCTTCCGCCCCCATCGGGCGCGGCGGGCATTCCGGGCTGACCATATCCATCATCAGCTTCACGTCCACATCGCGGCCCTGAATCCAGGTGGTCTGATCGCCGGTATGCTTGACCACGAGGCAGCGCACCTTGTCGGAGCAATGCAGCAGTGCGGCATCGGTGTTCGATTTCAGCGGCGTGCGCTTGCCGCCGCGCGGGGCGGTGTCGGCGGTGATGACGATCTTGGCGCCGCAATCATTGATGCGGTTGGCCAGCGCATCGGGCGAGAAGCCCGCAAACACGATGGAATGGATGGCGCCGATGCGGGCGCAGGCCAGCATGGCATAGGCCGCCTCAGGGATCATCGGCAGATAGATCACCACGCGGTCGCCGCGCATCACACCCTGCGACAGCAGGACGTTGGCCATGCGGTTCACCTTTTCGGACAGTTCCTTGTAGGTGATGTGCTGGGCCGGGGTGTTTGGATCATCGGGTTCGAAGATGATCGCGGTTTGCAGAGCGCGGTCTTTCAGGTGGCGGTCGATGCAGTTCACCGAGGCATTCAGCACGCCATCCTCGAACCATTTGATCGAGACCTTGCCAAAGGTGAAATCGGTGTTCTTCACGCGGGTATAGGGCTTGATCCAGTCCAGCCGCTGGCCCTCACGCCCCCAGAAGGCATCAGGATCGCTGATCGATTCCGCATACATCGCGCGATACTTCGCGGTATCGGCATGGGCCTTGTCATAGCCTGCGGGCACATCGCGAACTGTCGGTGCGGCTTCGGCGGTCTGCTGGGTCATCGGTTCCCCCCTTTGACATAAACAGGGACAGCCACTGCGCAGGCCCGCCCCTTCCCTGACGGCACTGTAAACTAAATTTACCGTTTTGTGTAACCCCTTTTTTGTATTGGGTTTTTCTGTCAATAAATTGACTGAACGCCGCGTCAGAATGTAAATCCTGCAAATTTTCACGAAAGGTTGAGCGCATTTTCAACAGGCTAGACGCCGCAGCGTCATCTGGCTGCCCCTGCATAGCCCAGCCACACGGAAAAGCTGACTATCCGGGGTATGAAAACGCCCGCGCAGACGCCATGTCAGGCAAGCGAGGGATTCGCGCCGCCCCCAATCCGGCCTGATCCAGCAATCGCGCCATATCGGGTGGCACGGCCACCAGACAAAGGCGGCCCCCGCGACGTTCCAGCTTGCGGGCCAGCACTTCCAGACTATGGGCCCCCGACACGTCGATCATCGGCACGGCTGACAGATCAAGGATCACCAGCCGGGGCTGATCGGCGATCCGGTCCAGAACCGATCCGAGCTGGGCCGCGGCGCCAAAGAAGAACGGCCCCGACAGGCGATAGATTACCCTGTCATCAGATTGCGGCCAGTCATCCGCGCCCGTGTCAGGCTGCACGCCCGCCGCGTCCGACATGCGCTTGACGAAAACAAGACCCGCCAGCGCAAAGCCGACCACAATCCCTTCGGTCAGATCACGGAAGATCACCAGCAGGAAGGTTACCGCCAGAACCAGCGCGTCAATCCGGCTGGCGCGGATCAACCCGGCAATCTCGTGCCGTTCGATCATGTTCCAGGCCACAGTTGCCAGAACCCCGGCCAGCGCGGCCAGAGGGATCCATCCCGCCAGCGGCGCGGCGATCCAAAGGGCAAGGGCGAGGAACACCGCATGCAACATGCCCGAAACCGGACCGCGCGCGCCGGCCCGCACATTGGTTGCGGTGCGCGCGATGGTGCCGGTCACGCAAAAGCCGCCAAACACCCCCGATCCGATGTTCGCAAGGCCCTGCGCCACCAGTTCGGTATTGGACCTGTGCTTGCCGCCGCTCATGCCATCGGCCACCACGGCGGACAGCAACGATTCAATCGCACCCAGCAGGGTGAAGCTGACGGCCCATGGCAGCGCGGCCAGCACGGCAGCCAGATCGGGGGCGGGCAGTGAAGGCGCAGGCAGCAAGCGCGGCAGTTCCCCAAAGCGGCTGGCAATGGTTTCGACCGGAAGGCCAAGGGCCGCAAGCCCGCCCATCAGCGCCACCGCGATCAACATGCCGGGGGCCTTGGGGGCCAGCCTTTTCAGCCCGAAGATCAGGGCGATGGTGCCAAGGCTGACCGCCAGCGCCGCCCCCGAGACGGTTTCCCGCGCAGCCCACAGCGCCTGCAGCTTGTGGATCAGGTCTGCCGGTTCCTCAGCCAGGTGAAGCCCGAACAGGTCCTTGATCTGGCTGGCAAAGATGATGACCGCGATCCCGGCGGTAAAGCCCAGCACCACCGGAAAGGGGATGAAACGGATATAGGTTCCCAGCCGCAGCAGGCCGAGACCCAGAAGCATGACACCCGACAGCATGGTGGCCAGGATCAGCCCCGGCAGGCCGATGGCCGCGACACAGGCCGCGACCAGAACGATGAAGGCCCCAGCCGGTCCTCCGATCTGGTGGCGCGATCCCCCGAAGGCCGAAACCAGAAACCCGCCGACAATCGCAGTATATAGCCCCCGTTCCGGCCCCACCCCGCTTGCGATGGCAATGGCCATGGACAGGGGCAGCGCCACGATGGCCACCGTCAGCCCTGCCAGCGCATCGGCCCGCAGGTCCGCCGCGCCATAGCCTGATGCCAGAACCGTCAGAAGCTTGGGCCGGAACGGATGTGCCGCGTCTTGCCCCGATGCTGCGTTGCCACGGGAAATGCCTGTATCGGCCATGATCTGCCTGCGCTGCTGCCTGGCGCCGAGCAAACGCCCCCGCCCTGCCTGCTGTCAAGCCGGGCGATCGGGTCAGCCGATGCAATCAGCCAATGTCCAGCGCCAGCGCGTGAATCCGCGTCGTCAGATCGCCAAGCGCCCGATGTACTGCCCGGTGCCGCGCGACGCGGGTCATGGCGGCAAGTTCGGGCGCGCGAAGTGTGATGTTGAAATGCGTCTCGCCCCCTTCGCGCCAGCCGCCATGACCGCGATGCTTTTCGCTATCATCCTGAATTTCCAGCACATCCAAAGCGAAAGCCGCCCGGAGCCGTAATTCTATTTCGTCCTTTATCGCCATTTTTTCGCGCCTTCCCCCTTCAATCCGCCGCGTAATCCCCTAAACTCTCGCCTCCGAGTCGGAAAGGCCTGCGCATGGTGAAACCCCCGTTTGAATTCGACATCCGCGTTTCGTCGGACAAGAAGCGCCGCAAGACGGTGCGCCGGGGCATGTCCGGCGCCTTTGAAACCTCGCAGAAGCACTGCGAATATCCGGGTTGTCAGGAGGCCGGGCTGTATCGCGCGCCGAAATCGCCCGATCACCTTGATGAGTTCTTCTGGTTCTGCAAGGACCATGTCCGCGAATACAATTTGAAGTGGAACTTCTTCAACGGAACCTCGGATGAGGAATTCCAGAAGTTTCTCGACAAGGCCCGGCTCTGGGAACGCGAAACCAAACCCTTCAGCAAGAAGGATGATGGCCGGGCCTGGGCGCGGCTGGGGGTGGATGACCCCATGGCGATCCTTGGGGAAAAGGCCACGCAAAATCCCGGCAAGGTGGCCAGCCATGCCACCCGCAAGCTTCCGGCGCAGGAACGCAAGGCGCTGGAGATCCTTGATGCCCGCGACACCTGGACCCGCGCGGAAATCCGCAAGCAATACAAGAGCCTGGTGAAAGATCTTCACCCGGATATGAACGGCGGCAACCGCGATGACGAAAGCCGGTTGCAAGAGGTTGTCTGGGCCTGGGATCAGATCCGCGAAAGCCGCTATTTCCGCGACTGATCTTCGCCGCTCAGCCGGATGAAATCGTATTTCAGCAACCAGATCAGCAGCCGGTCCAGCGTGACCGGTGTTTTCCCGCTGGTGGTCAGAAGGGCGGACCGTGCCGCGCCTTCCGCCCCGGCGGCAAGGATTCGGTCATACAGCGCGGCGAAATCCTCGGCCCGTTCGGTGGACCGGCCGATGCCGCCGTAATTGCGCAAGGCAAGCGTTTCGGTCACGCCGGGGCGGCCCTGCAGCGGCATGGCCACAAACCGTGCCGTGTCAAATCCCGCAGCGCGGGTCGGGTAACTGCCAAACAGCAGGAAGGGCGACGGCCCGATCGGCATCGTGCCACGCGCAACAGGCGGGTGGCGCGCAGGCCCGGCGGCGGCCCGGCGCGTGGCCAGTTCGGCCCAGAGCGCCTGCATCTGCGGGATCACTGCCGCCCAGTCATAGAGCGCCCGCGCCCGCGCCTGCCCTGCTGCACCCAGCCGCGCCCGCAGACCAGCATCCAGCGCCAGCGCCTGCAGGGCGCCTGCCAGGGCAGAGACATCGATGGCGGTCATCTGCGAGGTCAGCGAACAATACTGCCCATAGCTGTCCACCCCGGTGATATGGCGGAAGCCTTCGGCCTCGGCATGGGCGGGCGCAAGGGTGCGGGTCGGCACCCGGATCCCCACATCCGCCGTAATCGTATCACGCATGCCATCCCAATCGGAAACGACAACCGGAAGCCCTGCCGCCATCGCCTCGATCGGGGCCAGACCGAAGGTTTCCTGAATATTGTCGATGGCAAAGACAAAGGCATCGGCGCCCGACAGCACTGCCTTGCGTTCTTCGGCCTTGGCTCCGTCCAGCAGGTGAAAGCCCACATCCGGCATCAGGGCCGGGGCACCGGATTCGAACACCTTGCGGGAATAGTCATCGTTGAAGATGCCGCATAGCGCCAGATGCAGGCGTTTGCCTTTGGGCATGGCTGCCTGCGCCTGTTGCAGCGCAAGGTAGAGCGGATAGGGATCGAACTTTTCAAAGGGCGTCAGCCGGGCGATGGTGGTGAACAGCACATCCTTCGCCCCCAGACCCAGCCGCTTGCGCAGCGCAGCCCCCGCCGCCTTGTCCGGCACAAAGGCCGCCGTATCGATGCCCAGGGGGATCACCGGCAATTGCGGGCGGGCCGGGATGCCGCCGCCAAAGCGGGCGCGCAAATGATCGTCGATCAATTCCAGCTGGGTCAGCACGGCCGATTGCACCGCGCGCGAGGTGCAGATGACCGCATCCCATTCCATCTGCGGTGCCATGCGCAGGTCCAGAAAGCCCTGCATGACCCCTTTGGTGGAAATGGTATGGGTCACGCCGCAGATCGACCAGGCCGCCGCCCCGGCAGCCGCGCGCCGCCAGGCTTCGGCCCCGAAATTCGGGCTGGGGTAATACAGCGTTCCCACCCCTGCCAGTTGCGCGCCTTGCCGCAGTGCCAGATGGCGACGCGGCAGATCGGGGCGCTCTTCCCCTGCCAGCCGGTCGAAATGGGCCGATTCCGAGGCCTTGGGCAGAAAGGATACGAACTCCTGCACATCGGCATGGCGAAAGAAGCCCCGGATGAAGCTTTCACCCGCGACGCGGCGGCCATTTATGCCTTTTGCGGTGGGGTCATAGCCATCGGCGGCAAAATAGATCGCGGCATTGGGCTTGGCATCGCGGGGCATCATGGGCGGGTCATCCACAGCCAGGGGGTGGGAGAGGACCGCCATTCCCATAACAGCAACAGCCGGTCCAGGTCGTTCAGCCCCTCGGCCCAGGGCGGCAAGGCGCTGTCATCCAGCCGCCGGTCGATCCGGGTGATGGTATGGCTGGCGGCGAAACGGCGGGTCAGCAGTTCCAGCGTGCCGGGCCGCATCCCTTCATGCACCTCGACCAGCAGATCGGCCTGCAACAGGCCGGGGGCCAGCGCCGGATCCAGCAGATCGGCCTCGGCCCCTTCGATATCGCAGATGATGACGGTGGGCTGGGCCGCGCAGATCGCAAAATCGCCCTGTGCCATGATCCCGCCGATTTCAACCCTGTCGGCCACGCCATTGGCCGCAGCAAGGTCGGCGCAAAGACGCAGCGCGCGGGCATCGCCATCGCGGGCCATGATCCGCGCCTGCGGCATCCGGCGGGCCAGCCCCACGGCATAATACCCTTCAGCCGCGCCGATATCGATGACCAGCGGATAGGCACGGGCGATGATCTGTTCGATCACAGGGGCAAGGCTGGCCTCATAGCTGCCGAACATCCGTGGCAGCCGGGCCCCTTCTGACGCCCGCACCGGATAGGCCATGCCCTTGAAGGGCCCACCGCCCAGAACTGGCGGGCCATGGCGGGCCGCGTTGCGCTCCAGAACCGCCGCCCGCCATTTGGCCAGCAGCCTCAGGGCCTGAGCCAGGCTTGCCGGGGACGGATCGCCCGCGACAAGCCCGCGCAATTGCTGCGTGACATGCAGGGTCAGATCGTCAGATGTGGAAGGGCGTGACATGCCGGGCCTCGTTACCAGATGGCGGCCTTTTGCCGCTCTTGGCTCCAAGGGTTAAGCGAGGCCCCTGCCCCGGTCCAGCATTTTCGCGGGTCTGGCCCGGACAATGCTCAGGTCGCAACAAAGCGCAGGGCGACACCGTTGATGCAATGGCGCTTGCCAGTCGGGGCGGGGCCATCGTCAAAGACATGGCCCAGATGGCCGCCGCAATTGCTGCAATGTTCCTCGATCCGGGTGGAAAAGAAGCTGTTGTCTTCCCGATTGCCCACCGCACCGGGCAGCGCCTGCCAGAAGGAAGGCCAGCCGGTGCCGCTGTCGAATTTGTGGCGGGCGTCATAAAGCGCCTGATCGCAGCCCGCGCAATGGTAGATGCCCGCCCGCTTTTCATCATTCAGGGGCGAAGTGAAGGCGCGTTCGGTATCCTCTTCGCGCAGCACGGCATAAGCAGCGGGCGACAGTCGCACCCGCCATTCACTGTCGCTCAGTTGAAAGGGAAACTGGGCACTGCCCTTGGCCAGCGCGGGGCGGGCCGCCAGCAGGGCAAGGGCTGATGTCAGCAGGGCACGGCGGTTCATATGGCGTCTCCTTATCCGGGTTTGCCCTGATATACGCAGCCAGACACGCCAGAGTTTCCGCGATCACGCGAACGGGATCGCGGAACGCGCGGGGGTCAGCGCACCTTCAGCGTGGCCAGACCGATCAGCGCAAGGATGAGCGAAATGATCCAGAAGCGGATCACGATCTGCGGCTCGGCCCAGCCTTTCTTTTCGAAATGGTGGTGGATCGGCGCCATCAGGAACACCCGCCGTCCGGTGCGCTTGAAATAAAGCACCTGGATGATCACACTCAGCGCCTCGACCACGAACAGGCCGCCTACGATGGCCAGCACGATTTCATGCTTGGTGCAGACGGCAATCGCCCCAAGAGCCCCACCCAAAGCAAGGCTGCCTGTGTCGCCCATGAACACCGCCGCCGGGGGGGCGTTGTACCACAGAAAGCCCAGGCCCCCGCCGAACAGCGCGGCAGTGAAGATCAACAACTCGCCGGTGCCCGGCACGAAATGCACGCCCAGATATTCGGTAAAGTCTGCCCGCCCCACCGCATAGGCGATCACGCCAAGCGTGCCGCCCGCGATCATCACCGGCATGATCGCCAGCCCGTCCAGCCCATCGGTCAGGTTCACCGCATTGGCCGCCCCAACCACCACGATCATGCCAAAGGGCACGAAGAACCAGCCCAGGTTGACCAGCGCATCCTTGAAGAAGGGCAGCGCCAGCTGGTTGGTCAGCGCCTCGGGGTGGAACCGCGCTGCGGCATAGGAGGCCAGCGCCGCAATCAACAGCCCAAGCGCCATGCGCACCCGTCCTGAAACGCCCTTGGTGTTCTGCTTGGTCACCTTGGCGAAATCATCGGCAAAGCCGATCAGGCCAAAGCCCAGCGTCACCAGCAGCACAATCCAGACATAGGGATTGTCCAGCCGCGCCCACAGCAAGGTGGACACGACAAGAGCAGACAGGATCAGCAGCCCGCCCATGGTCGGCGTGCCTGCCTTGGAAAAATGGCTGGCCGGGCCATCATCACGGATCGGCTGGCCCTTGCCCTGCTTGCGGCGCAGCAGGTTGATCAGCGGCCTGCCGAACAGGAAACCAAACACCAGCGCGGTTGCAAAGGCACCGCCGGCCCGAAAGGTGATATAGCGGAACAGGTTGAACAGGTCCCCGCCATCGGAGAACTGCGTGAGGAGGTAAAGCATTACTCTGTTCCTTCTTCTTGGGGGCGCCCTTGCCCCAGCTTGCGCAGCGCCTCGACCACAAGGCTGACCTTGCTGCCCTTCGATCCCTTGACCAGCACGACATCGCCCGCATCGACCAGCCCGGCCACCCTGGGCAGCAGATCGGTTGCGGCAGGGACCCAAAGGCCCCGCCGCGCGGCGGGCAGCACGTCATGCAGCGCCTTCATCCGGGTGCCCACGCAATGCACCAGCGCGATGCTGTCCATCGCAGGGTGGGTGGCAATCGCGGCATGCAGCGCAAGTTCGGTTTTCCCCAGTTCCAGCATGTCGCCCAGAATGGCAATGCGGCGGCCCTTCTGGACCCGGCCAAGATGATCGGTGGGCGGCAGCAAGGCCAGCACGTCCAGGCTGGCAGTCATGGAGGCGGGATTGGCGTTGAACGCATCGTCGATCAGGTCAAAGCCGGTATCTTCCACCGTATCGACGATGATCCTTTCGCGCTGCCCGCGTCCCGCAGGTGGCTGCCAGCGACCCAGCCCCTGCGCCGACAGTACCGGGTCCAGATGCAGGGCATCGGCAACGGCCAGAACTGCAAGCGCATTCACCGCAAAATGTCGCCCCGGAGACTGCACGCGGAACAGCCGCCGCCCGGCAGGTGTTTCGGCCTGAACCGCGCTGGCTTCCGCGCCCCATTGCGCAGTGGCAATCTGCCAATCGGCCCCTTTTTCCGCAAAGGTGACCGCAGACACGCCCATCGCGGCGGCCTTGGCCAACAGGATGGGTGAAACCGTCAGGCCTTCGGGCAGGATGGCCACGCCCCCGGCCCGCAGCCCATCCAGAATGGCGGCCTTTTCGCGCGCGATGCCTTCGATGTTTTCAAAGGCGAACAGATGCGCCGGGGCCACCGTGGTGATCACGGCCACATCCAGATCGGCCATCCGCGCCAGCGGGGCAATTTCGCCCGGGTGGTTCATGCCAATCTCGATCACCGCGAAATCGGCCTCGGTCGGCATCCGCGCCAGGGTCAGCGGCACGCCCCAATGGTTGTTATAGCTGGCTTCGGCGGCATGGACCTTGCCCTGCCCCGCCAGCATGGCGCGCAGCATTTCCTTGGTCGAGGTCTTGCCAACCGACCCGGTCACCCCGATCACCCGCGCCTTTGTGCGCGCCCGCGCAGCGCGGCCCATGGCCTCCAGCCCTGCCAGCACATCGGGCACCAGCAACAGCGGCGCATCCGGGGCCACGCCTTCGGGCACGCGGCTGACCAGCGCAGCGGCGGCCCCCTTTGCCAAAGCCTGCGCCACGAAATCATGGCCGTCGCGCACATCCTTCAGTGCCACGAACAGATCGCCGGGCTGCAGCGTGCGGGTGTCGATCGACACGCCCCCGGCCTGCCAGTCGCAGGGCGTATGCCCCCCGGTTGCCGCCACCGCCTCGGCTGATGTCCACAGCGCCATCGTCAGATCACCCCATCCAGTGCGGCCACCGCGATAGAGGCCTGTTCGACATCGTCAAAGGGGAAAATATCGCCCTTGATCACCTGTCCGGTTTCATGGCCCTTGCCCGCCACCAACAGCGCATCCCCCGGCTGCAGCGCATCAACCCCGCGCAGGATCGCCTCGGCCCGGTCACCCACTTCGGTCGCCTCGGGGCAGGCCGCAAGGATCGCGGCGCGGATCGTTGCCGGGTCTTCGCTGCGCGGATTGTCATCGGTCACGAAGACCACATCGGCATGGGCTGCCGCAGCCGCCCCCATCAGCGGGCGCTTGGTCCGGTCGCGGTCGCCGCCTGCGCCGAACACCACGACCAGCCGCCCCATCACATGCGGGCGCAGCGCCTGGATCGCGGTGGCCAAGGCATCGGGCGTATGCGCGTAATCGACATAGACCGCCGCGCCATTGCCGCGCGTGGCGGCCAATTGCATCCGCCCGCGCACGCCCGAAAGCTGCGGCAGCACCCGGAACACATCGCCCGGGCTTTCGCCCGCACCGATGACCATGCCTGCCGCCAGCGCCACATTTTCCGCCTGAAAGCCGCCGACAAGGTTCAGCCGCACCTGATAGGGCTGGCCCTGCCAGAAATAGCGCACCTCTTGCCCCGTCGCATCAAACCGCTGCGCGCCGATGCACAGATCATGGCCCGCATCATGGCCCACGGTGATCAGGCGCTGCCCCTTGGCCGTGGCAATGGCGGCCATATCGGCCCCCTTGGGATCGTTCATGTTGATGACCGCAGCCGCGTCCGGCGGCAGGACGCGGTCAAACAAGGCGGCCTTGGCGGCGAAATAGGCCTCGAACGTGCCGTGATAATCCAGATGATCCTGGGTGAAATTGGTGAAGCCCGCCGCTTTCAGCCGGACACCATCCAGCCGGTGCTGATCCAGCCCATGGCTGGAGGCCTCCATCGCCGCATGGGTCACGCCCGCCTGGGTCGCCTGCGCCAGCATGGCATGCAGGGTGATCGGGTCAGGTGTGGTATGCGAAGACGGCGCCGCCCATGCCCCTTCGACCCCGGTTGTGCCGATATTGATGGCGGCATGTCCAAGCGCCGCCCAGATCTGGCGGGTAAAGGTGGCCACGCTGGTCTTGCCATTGGTGCCGGTGACGGCAGTCATGGTCGCGGGCTGGGCCGCGAACCACAGCGACGCCGCGCAGGACAGCGCTGCCCGGGCATCCGAGACCACCACCAGCGCCGCAGATGATCCCTCAAGCGCTGAGGCCGCAATCTGCGCCCCTTCGGCATCGGTCAGAATTGCGCTGGCCCCCTGCGCCAGCACGGCGGGCACATAGGTCGCGCCATGCACCCGGCTACCGGGCAGCGCGGCAAAGAGGAAGCCGGGCCTGACTGCCCGGCTGTCCACGGCAAGCCCTGTGACCCGCGCCTCACGCCCCGCCTTGGCGGTCAGCCCCAGATGCTTGAGCGTCGCGCTGCGTTCCGCCATGATATGCCGCCTTCAATCGTTGGTCTGGACGACGGCTGTTACCCCATCCTTGGGGGCAAGTTCAATCTCGGGCCGCAACCCCAGCAGCGGGGCCGTCCGCCGCACCACTTCGGCGGCAATCGGCACGGCAGTATAGCCAGCGGTGCGGCGCGGTTCAGACCCCGATGTATCGACCGGCTCATCCAGCGTGACGATCAGCACATAGCGCGGATCGCCCGCCGGAAACATGCTGGCAAAGGTGTTGATGACCTTGTCCTTGTAGTAACCGCCAGTCGGTTTCGGCTTGTCGGCGGTGCCGGTCTTGCCTGCGATGGCATAGCCTTCGACCTTGGCATAGGACGCAGTGCCATGTTCGACCACGCCGCGCAGCATGGCCACCGAATGGCGCGCGACCTCTTCCTTCAGAACCCGTGTCCCCTCGGGTGCCGAGGAGCGGCGCAACAGCGTGGGCTGCACCGCGATCCCGCCATTGCCGATGGCCGCATAGGCGGCGGCCAGATGCATCGGGCTTGCGCTCATCCCATGGCCATAGGATGCGGTGATGGTCACGATATCGGGCCATTTGGCCGGGATCAGCGGGCGCGAGCTTTTCGCCTCCACCATCTCCAGCGGGGTGGGTTCGAAGAACCCCAGCGATTTCAGAAAGGCCTGTTGCCGCAGCCCGCCGATCATCAGCGCGATATGCGCTGTGCCCACGTTGGAGGATTTGGCAATCACATCGCTGACCGTCAGCAGCGGGCCATAGTTCTTGCCCTGAAATTCCTTGATCTTGTGCTTGCCCCAGATCATCGGCGCATTGGCATCGACCATGGTGTCGGGCGACACAAGCCCCAGTTCCATCGCCTGCGCAGCGGCAAAGATCTTGAAGGTCGATCCCAGTTCATAGACGCCCTGAACCGCGCGGTTGAACAGCGGGCTGTCCGCCGGATCGCCCTTGACCAGGGGGTTTGGCCGGTCATTCGGATCGAAATCAGGCAGTGACACAAGGCTGAGGATTTCGCCCGTGCGCACATCCATCAGGATGGCCGCCGCCCCCTTGGCATTCATCATCTTCATGCCGGTGTCCAGAACCTCGGTCACCGTGGCCTGAACCGTCAGATCCAGCGAAAGCGCCAGCGGCTCTGCTGCCTGCCCCGGATCGCGCAGCCGGGCATCTAGGAACTTCTCCAGCCCCGCAGTGCCGATCACTTCGGCGCTGTGCACACCTTCGGCGCCAAAGCTTGCCCCACCCAGCACATGCGCGGCCAGCCGCCCATTGGGGTAAAGCCGCATCTCGCGCGGGCCGAACAAGAGGCCCGGATCACCGATTTCATGCACTTTCTGCATCTGTTCGGGGCTGAGCTTCTTCTTGATCCACAGGAAACTGCGGCCATCGGTCAGGCGGCGCTTCAGATCATCTTCCTTCAGATCGGGGAAGATCACCGCCAGTTCGCGGGCCACCCGGGCGGGATCGACCATATCCTTGGGCTGGGCATAAAGCGCATGGGTCACAAGATTGGTGGCCAAAACCCGGCCATTGCGGTCGGTGATATCGGCGCGCTGCGCCAGGATCGGCGCACCGGGCGCGGCCGAGCGCGGTTCCATCGGTTCCGACGCCGCCAGCAGGCCCATGCGGGCCCCGATCACGGTAAAGGCCATGAAGAAGGCCAGCCCCAGAAACAGCAGCCGCCCCTCGGCCCGGCCCCGGGCCTTTTCGCGCAACACCTCATGCCGGGCGCGCAGGTTCTCGCGTTCGATATGATCCGGGTTTTCCCCGGCAGCGCGGGCAGTCAGCACCCGCGACAGCGGGCGCAGCGGGATGCGCGTCTCGGTCATGGCTGTTGCTCCTGATCGCCGATCACGTCCACCGGGCCCTGAAGCGGCCCCAGATCGGGCAGATCAGGCGGGGGATAGGCCACATGGCTGACCTGACCGAATTGCGCGGGTTCCAGTGGCAGAAGGCCAAGCCGGTCGAAATTGATGGTGGCCAGTTCACGCAGGCGATCAGGCCGGTTCAGATAGGCCCATTCGGCCCGCTGGATCGACAGCGCCTCGCGCAGATCGGCGATTTCGGCATTCAGCCGCGCAACATCCTTCAACGCCTGCTGGGTGGCATAGTTTTCCTTGTAGGCCCAGAAGCCGAGCCCGATCACGGCAAGGGCGGTCAGAAGATAGGCAAGGGCCTTCATCAGCGGCGCGCTCCTTTCTGGCGGATCAGCGGCACATCTATGGCCGCAAGGTCAAGCTTGTGGGCCGGGTCAGCCGTGCGGCGTCCGACACGCAGCTTGGCGGAACGCGACCTCGGGTTCTGGGCCAGTTCCACATCATCCGGCCCGACGGCACGGCGGGTCACCAGCGTGAAACTGGGCGCAGGGCCAGCCGCACGCGGGGCATAGCGGTTGCCCTGTTCTTCGGTGGCGCGGGTCTGGAAAAACCGCTTCACGATGCGATCCTCAAGACTGTGGAAGGTCACCACGGCCAGCAGACCGCCCGGTTTCAGCGCCCGTTCCGCAGCGGCAAGCCCTTCGGCCAGTTCGTCAAATTCGGTATTCACCGCGATGCGGATGGCCTGAAAGCTGCGGGTCGCGGGATGACTTTGGCCAGGTTTCGGGCGCGGCAGGCAGCGGGCAACGATTTCGGCCAACTGCAGCGTGGTGTCGATGGGCGCGCGGGCGCGGGCCTCGACAATGGCGCGTGCAATCCGGCGCGAGGCGCGTTCTTCACCATAAAGATACAGGATATCGGCCAGCACCGCTTCATCGGTGTCATTCACCAGATCGGCGGCAGATCGGCCCGACTGGCTCATCCGCATGTCGAGCGGGCCATCCTTCTGAAAGGAAAATCCGCGTTCGGCCTGATCCAGTTGCATGGACGACACGCCCAGATCCAGCACGACGCCATCCAGATCGGTGTCATAGTGATCCAGTTGCGAAAACGTGCCCGCCACCAGCGACAACCGGTCGCCATAGGCCCCCGCCCATGGCTCTGCCATCTGCAGCGCCAGCGGATCGCGGTCCACCCCTGTCACGTGGTCGGCCCCGGCCTCCAACAGACCCTTGGTATAGCCCCCCGCCCCGAAGGTGCCATCCAGCCAGCGCCCGGTCACCGGTGCGCAGGCCGCCAGCAGGGGCGTCAGAAGCACCGGAATATGCGGTGCGCGGTCTTCCATGGGTCAGGCCGCCTCGGGATCGTGGGGCAGCAGCGACAGCAGGTCCGCCCCTTCCGGCAGGTCAAGATCGAGCGCCTCATCCTCGGCCATCTGCGCCTCATAGGCATCACGGCGCCAGATCTGAAAGGTTTCCAGCGACCCGGCAAAGATCGCCTCGGCACCTTCTTTCAGGTCATCCGCCGTCAGCGCGATCTTTTCGCGCACCTTGGGGGGCAGAACGATGCGGCCGTCTTCGTCAATCTCGGCCACTTGCGACAGCGTGATGAAATTGCGCTCCAGCGCGCGGCGGGCGGCCGTGCCGGGCGCCATGCGGCGGATCTTCGCCTCCAGCTTCTTCATTTCGGTCAGGGTGTAACATTCGACATAGGCCCGGGCCGCGCCACCACCATAGACCATCACGAATTTGGGACGATTGCCTTCGCTGAACGAGGGATCACCGGCTTCGAGGACACGGCGAAACGGCGCCGGGATCGAGACCCGCGCCTTTCCGTCAACCTTTTGGTTGAACTCGCCTCTGAACGCCTCTGACACTGCCCTATGTCCCTGTCGGCCCTGCCGCTTTTCCGGTTGCCCGACGGTGCCGGGCGTGATTCACTGTTGCGCAGCCAGAAACGAAATCGGCGGATCGAGCGGCTGCCACTGCTCGATCCGCCGTCTGTCCCGTCGCCGGGTCGTACCGGCTGCGCGTAGCCACCTGGGGGAGATGTCTGCTCGCCCGCGCACCGGCAATTTCGGAAGACGTTGAGGCCTGTATGAAACCTGCTTTTCGCCTTGGGGTCTTGGTCGCCCCTTGTTTTTCACTTCTCTTCGTCTTCCGTAAGAAAGGGATGCCACGGGAAAGCATGGTACGCAATGGAAATCTTTGGCCAAACCCGGGCAGATTTTGCCGAGGACCTTGCCCCAGCACCAGATATAGAGGGCATGACGACATCAGATTGCACTAATTCTGGCGAAACACGCTGCCGTGATACACTAAATCTAGCCCGCCCAGAATTTTCCCACCTGATCCCGGATCGTGCGTGAAATTTGCATGAACATTGCCCGGCAAATCCCTGAAACTGCTCAGGGAAGCGGGTGACACCGTAGATCGGCCCCAAATTCCCGTTTTGTTCACGCTCAGGTGATTCGGTGTGACCGGGGGAAGGACGGCGCATCCCACCTTTTCCCGTCCGTCCCATCATTTCCCGTTCAGCACCAATGAAAAGGCCCCGACCCTTGCGGGGCGGGGCCGGATCAGGCGTCGGCTGTGCGGCCGGTCAGCTCATGCCGCCGTCAATCAGACGGCGGGCCAGCCGGGCATAGGCCTCGGCCATTGCCCCTTCGCCCGTCGCAATGGGTGTGCCCGCATCGCCCGCCAGACGCGTTTCGATATCCAGCGGCAATTCGCCCAGGAAGGGCACACCGATCTTCGCCGCCTCTGCCGCCACGCCCCCATGGCCAAACAGATGCGCCTCGTGCCCGCAATTGGGGCAGATATAGGTGGACATGTTTTCCACCAGTCCCAGCACCGGCACCTTCAGCTTGCCGAACATGTCCAGCGCCTTGCGCGCATCCAGCATCGCCACATCCTGCGGGGTTGACACGACGATGGACCCGGTCAGCGCAAAGCGCTGCGCAAGGGTCAGCTGAATATCGCCGGTGCCCGGTGGCAGGTCGATGAGCAAGACATCCAGCTCCCCCCAGGCCACCTGCTCGATCAATTGCTGCAAGGCCCCCATCAGCATCGGGCCGCGCCAGATTACCGCCTCATCCTCTTTCAGCATGAAGCCGATCGACATGACCGTCACGCCATGCGCCTGCAAAGGGATGATGGTCTTGCCATCGGGGCTGGCCGGGCGCTTGTTCACCCCCATCATGCGCGGCTGGCTGGGGCCGTAGATATCTGCGTCAAGCAGACCGACGCGCCGCCCCTGCCGCGCCAGCGCCACCGCAAGGTTCGACGACACGGTCGATTTGCCCACCCCGCCCTTGCCTGACCCGATGGCGATGATGCGATCAATCCCACTGACACGTTTCGGTCCGCCCTGTTGCGGCGTGGGATGGCCACCGATCTTGAGGCTGGGAGCTGCGGGCTTCGCGGTGGGGCCATGTGCCGTCATCACCACCTGCACCCGCTCCACCCCCGGCAAGGCGCGCAAAGCGGTTTCGGCGGCGGCCTGAACCGGCGCAAACTGGCGCGCCTCATCCGGTGTTGCCGCCTCGATCACAAAGCTGACCAGCCCCCCCTCTACCCGCAAGGCTCGAATCGCATCGCGCGACACGAGACTGCCCCCCCCAGGCGTTGCGACCTGCGCCAGAACCCCCAAGACATCTTCCCGCGTCACCATGGCCTGATCTCCATTCCCGAACCGCCTGAACCTTGTGCGTCTTGCACAAAAGGGCAAGGGCTGGTTTACCATCTGCTCAAAATTTACAAGAAGCGCCTGTTTCCTTTAGGTAAATTCCGCATCCAGCCATGCGGATCGCGCATGGCTGCATTGCAGCAATGAACATTGTGCAGTCGCAGCATTTGCCCCATCTTCAGATCAACAGCGCAAAGGATGGCGGGATCGACCCACCGGATGTGAGCGCAAACAGACCCGAGGCACCGACCATGGCATATGTTAACACTTCCCGCGCTGTCGGTCTGGCTGACCGGATTGCCGCCATCGCAGGCAGCTTCCGCAAGGCCATGGCACAGCGTGCCATCTATCGGCAGACGATGCGCGAACTGAACGCCCTGAGCGCCAAGGAACTGGCTGATCTGGGCATTCATCACAGCGCGATCCGCAGCTTGGCCCATGAGGCCGCCTACGGCAAATAAGATTTCTTGCAAGACCCCCTCCTCCTCCCTGGGGTTTGCATCAAAAGCGGCGGCATCTCTCCTCCTCCCTGATGCCGCCGCAACTTGAACACCGGAAGCTCTGCCTTCCTCCAAGTTGCGAGGCCCCTCCTCCTCCCTGGGCCGAAGCAAAAGCGGCGATCCCCTCCTCCTCCCTGGGATCGTCGCACCCCTTTTCGGGCCGGATCGGCCCAACGCTATCCTTGGCCCCTCCTCCTCCCTGGGCCTTGGGTTCCGCGGCGGCCCCCTCCTCCTCCCTGGGGCCGCCGCATCCTCATTCGGGCCTGATCGGCCCACCGGCTTTGTGGCCTACCTCTTCCCGGGCCATGAACCCGCAGCCGCCCCCTCCTCCCTCGGGCGCGGGCTGCGCCTTCCGCACCCCGCGAGGGGCGACGGCAATAGACGGCGGCACCCGACCTCCTCCCCGGGTGTCGCCGCTTGCATTTCCGATCTTGCATCTTCGTCCTGCCCTGACCAAGGTCGCGCCCATGCGCGCGCCTGACAGCGCCCCGGGACCGAAAGAATGATGCGCCCCTCCATGATCTTCGCCGCCCTAGTAGCCGCCCTTGTCGGCTATGGCTCCACCATCGCGCTGGTCCTTGCCGCTGCGGCTGCCCTAGGTGCCACACCCGCACAGACCGGCAGCTGGGTCCTGGCGATCTGCCTGGGCAAGGCGGCAGGGTCAGCCTGGCTGAGCTGGCATGCGCGGGTTCCGGTCGTGCTGGCTTGGTCTACCCCGGGAGCCGCGCTGATTGCCGCAACCGAAGGTGTCACCATGGCGCAAGGTGTGGGGGCGTTTGTCCTGACCGGTGTGATGATCGCGCTGACCGGCGCCCTCCGGCCGCTGGGGCGTCTGGTGGCCATGATCCCGGACGCAATCGCCGCCGCGATGCTGGCGGGTGTGCTGCTGCCCTTCTGTCTGAAACTTCCGCAAACGGCCGTCGCCCTCCCTGCCCTGACCCTGCCACTTATCGTGGTCTTTGCCCTGGTGCGGTTGAAAAACCCGGCGCTTGCCGTTCTCGCCGCTCTGGCTCTGGGCATCGGTGCCAGTTTTGCAACCGGTCAGGCACATCTTCCCCAACTGACCCTGCCGCTGCCGCAACTGACCTTCATCCCACCGGAATTTGACCCGACCGTCCTGCTTGGCCTGGCCCTGCCGCTTTATCTGGTGACCATGGCCTCGCAGAACCTTCCCGGCTTTGCCACGCTGCGCGCGGCAGGCTTTGAACCGCCGGTTCAGGCCAGTCTGCTGGGTACGGGCGGGATCTCGGCGCTGATCGCATTGGCCGGGGCGCATAGCATTTCGATGGCTGCCATCACCGCCGCGATCTGCATGGGCGATGACGTACATCCCGACCGCGGCCGCCGTTGGCCTGTGGGTCTGGCCTATGCCCTGTTCTGGGTCCTGCTCGGTCTTGCAAGCCCGCTGATCCTGTCACTCCTTGCGGCCCTGCCGCCCGTTCTGATTACAGCAATCGTCGCCCTTGCCCTGCTGGGTCCCTTCATGGGCGCGGCGAGCGTGGCCTTTGCCACCACCGCCACACGCTTTCCTACTGCAGTGACGATCGCTGTGACGGCCTCGGGCACGCCGGCTCTTGGCATTGGTGCGGCCTTCTGGGGCCTGCTGGCCGGGCTGGCTGTTCATGGGTTGGAACTGTGGAAAGAAAGGGGGCTGGCGCCCGGCGCGGATCAGAAGGGCAGATCGTCGGATTGATGCGCAGGCGTCACAAAGCTCACCACAACCTTCTTCGATCCGGCCTTGTCAAACCCGATATCGAGTTTGTCGCCTTCAACCCCCTGCACGGTTCCATAGCCGAATTTCTGGTGGAATACCCTGTCACCGGTTGCAAAGCGCGCCGTTGCGGTGGCGTCGATGGTCATGTTGCGCGCCTCACGCGGCTGGACAACCGGGCGCGCGGCGGATTGTGCCTGCAGCCTGCGCCAGCCGGGCGAGTTATAGACATCGGCCTTTGTGGCCCGCTGCTCGACCTGACTGGCGCCGAAACTGGCGGTGGCATAGCCGCCCTGCAACCCCGGCATGGTCAGCACATCGACATGGCGCACCGGCAATTCATCAATGAAGCGCGAGGGCAACTGGCTTTGCCATTGGCCATAAACCCGGCGGTTCGAGGCAAAACTGATCGTGCATAGCCTCTCTGCCCGCGTGATGCCGACATAGGCCAGCCGCCGTTCTTCCTCGAGCCCCTTCTTGCCGCTTTCATCCATGCTGCGCTGACTGGGGAACAGCCCATCCTCCCAGCCCGGCAGGAACACCACCGGAAATTCCAGCCCCTTGGCACCGTGCAGCGTCATGATGGTGACCTTCTCGGCCGCCTCTTCGGTGTCATTTTCCATGATGAGCGAAACGTGTTCGAGAAAACCCTGCAGGCTGTCGAATTGTTCCAGTGCCTTTACAAGTTCCTTGAGGTTCTCCAGCCGCCCCGGCGCCTCGGGTGTCTTGTCGTTCTGCCACATCGAGGTATAGCCCGATTCCTCCAGGATCACCTCGGCCAGCCGCACATGGCCCATATCATTGGCCGGGGCGGTATCGGGCACCATGGGTTCGATCACCGCATCAGCCAGTTCGGGGCGGGCGTTCAGGATGGCCGCGTGCCAGCGATCCACCCCCTGCACGAAGGCGCGCAATTGCCCTGCCCCCTTGCCGCCGATCCCGCCTTCGGCCAGCAGCATCCGCGCGCCTTCCAGCAGGCTGAGACCATGGCCACGCGCCATGCGCTGGATATCCTGCTGCGCCTTGTCGCCCAGCCCCCGTTTGGGCGTGTTCACCACGCGCTCAAAGGCCAGATCGTCGTCCGGGCTGACGGCAAGCCGGAAATAGGCCATGGCATCGCGAATTTCCAACCGCTCATAGAACCGTGGCCCGCCGATCACGCGATAAGGCAGGCCGATGGTCAGGAACCGATCCTCGAAGGCACGCATCTGGTGGCTGGCACGCACCAGGATCGCCTGTTCGTTCAACCCGACAGGATCAAGCCCGCGCGTGCCGCGCTGCAGCGCCTCGATCTCCTCGCCGATCCAGCGCGCCTCTTCCTCGCCATCCCAATGGCCGATCAGCCGCACCTTCTCGCCGCCCTTCGCATCGGTCCATAGCGTCTTGCCCAGACGGTCGGAATTGGCGGCAATCACCCCGGAGGCGGCGGCAAGGATATGTTCGGTTGACCGGTAGTTCTGTTCCAGCCGGATGACTTCGGCCCCCGGAAAATCCTTTTCAAACCGCAGGATATTGCCCACTTCGGCGCCGCGCCAACCATAGATCGACTGGTCATCATCGCCCACGCAGCAGATGTTGCGATGGGCCTGCGCCAGAAGCCGCAGCCAGAGGTATTGGGCGACGTTGGTATCCTGATATTCGTCCACCATGATATAGCGGAACCAGCGCTGATATTGCGTCAGCACATCGGGATGGGCCTGAAAGATTGTGACGCAATGCAGCAGAAGGTCGCCAAAATCACAGGCATTCAGGCTGCGCAGACGTTCCTGATACTGGTCATACAATTCGGTGCCGCGATTGTTGTACTCGCCCGCCTCGGACGAGGGCACCTTCGCTGGCGTCCAGGCCCGGTTCTTCCAATGGTCGATCAACCCGGCCAGCATGCGGGCAGGCCAGCGCTTTTCGTCGATATTGGCCGCCGTGATCAACTGTTTCAGCAGGCGCAGCTGATCGTCACTGTCCAGAATGGTGAAATTGCTTTTCAGCCCGACGAGTTCGGCATGGCGGCGCAGAATCTTGACGCTGACAGAATGGAAAGTGCCCATCCAGGGCATCCCTTCCACCTGGCCAAGCATCGCGGCCACGCGGTCTTTCATTTCGCGCGCGGCCTTGTTGGTAAAGGTGACCGCGAGGATTTCGTTCGGGCGGGCCTTGCCGGTGGCCAGCAGATGCACGATGCGCGACGTCAGCGCCTTGGTCTTGCCGGTGCCAGCCCCAGCCAGCATCAGAACCGGCCCATCGGTGGCCAGAACGGCCGCCCGTTGCGCAGGGTTCAGCGCATCAAGATAGGGCGTCGGCCGCGCCGCCATGGCGCGTTGCGACAGGGGAATGGCCGCTTCGAAAGCATCGCTGTCATCAAACTGGGTCATGCCGCAAAGCTAGCGCCATTGCAGCGGAAGGGGAAGAAGTGTTCTCTGTCCGTTCCGAAAATTTGTCATCCGGCCTATTCAGCAGTGGCAACTTTGGCAATGGCGTCAAAATGGGCATCGAGTTCGGCGGCGATGGCAGCCAGTTCATCGCCACCTTCGGGCATGTAGGGCGCAAAGACATGGCTGGGGGTTTTCCACGCCAGCGTGGCCGATCCGTCGGCATCTTCGGTAACATAGAACCGGATCGGCGCCTCGATCATGGCAGCGGTCGAAAGCGGCAGGATACGCACCGCATATTGCGGCGCAAAAACACCGATCACCCGGTTGCCGGGCAAGATCACATCCAGCTTCCTGGCGGCTTCGGTCGGACCGGCCTCGGTCACCACGCGCAGCGGGCTGTCGCCCGTCGCGGATTTCAGCGCATCCACCAGAACCGCGTAGGGTTTGGCGCTGTCGATCACCCGCCAACCGTCGCGGTTCGTCATCGGCGCAATCACCGGGGTTTCAGCCATGACAAGGGTGGGACACAGGGCAAGCAGCAGGGCAAGGTGACGCATCGGCAGTCTCCGGACAATATGAAACGGGGATATGGCTCAGCAATGCACGTTGGCAGCGGGATGGGGAGTCACCCCTGCGTGACCGACGCCAATGTGATGTTTGCGCAAACAAAATGTTACCGCTAACATTGCCTGCTTCGCAGGAGTTGCTTTGCAACTGCAAAGCCCGACTGAATATTTCGCAAAACTTCGCAATTCTGTCGCATACCACCCTTGCGCTGCAGTGCGGCACCCCTAGAGTGGCCCGAATTTCTGACCACCTGCACCGGAGGGACGCCGATGCCTGAATTCCGCAAGATCCTTGTCGCCAATCGTGGCGAAATCGCAATTCGCGTGATGCGGGCTGCGAACGAGATGGGGAAAAAGACCGTCGCGGTCTATGCGGAGGAGGACAAGCTGTCCCTGCACCGCTTCAAGGCGGACGAGGCCTATCTGATCGGGCAGGGCCTGTCGCCCGTCGGCGCCTATCTGTCGATTGCCGAAATCATCCGGGTGGCCAAGGCATCAGGGGCGGATGCGATCCATCCGGGCTATGGGCTTTTGTCGGAAAATCCCGAATTCGTCGAAGCCTGCGAGACGAATGGCATCACCTTCATCGGCCCCCGCGCCGAAACCATGCGCGCGCTTGGCGACAAGGCTTCGGCCCGGCGCGTGGCCATTCAGGCCGGTGTGCCGGTCATCCCGGCGACCGAAGTTCTGGGCAGCGACTTTGATGCCATCCGCAAGGAAGCCGCCGAGATCGGCTTTCCTCTGATGCTCAAGGCCAGCTGGGGCGGCGGCGGGCGCGGGATGCGCCCGATCATGGGCCCGGACGAGTTGGAGGCCAAGGTCCTGGAGGGCCGCCGCGAGGCCGAGGCCGCCTTTGGCAATGGCGAGGGCTATCTGGAAAAGATGATCCTGCGCGCCCGCCATGTCGAGGTGCAGATCCTGGGCGACAAGCATGGCGAAATCTACCACTTGTATGAACGCGATTGCACCGTGCAGCGCCGCAACCAGAAGGTCGTGGAACGCGCGCCAGCCCCCTATCTGACCGAAGATCAGCGGGCAGAAATCTGCGAACTGGGCCGCAAGATCTGTGCCCATGTGAATTACGAATGTGCGGGCACTGTCGAATTCCTGATGGATATGGATGACGGCAAGTTCTACTTCATCGAAGTGAACCCCCGCGTGCAGGTGGAACATACCGTCACTGAAGAGGTGACCGGCATCGACATCGTGCAGGCCCAGATCCTGATTGCCGAAGGCAAGACCCTGGCCGAGGCGACCGGCGTGGCCAGCCAGACAGACGTGCGGCTGAACGGCCATGCGCTGCAGTGCCGGGTCACTACCGAAGACCCGCAGAACAACTTCATCCCCGACTATGGCCGCATCACCGCCTATCGCAGCGCCACGGGCAATGGCATCCGCCTGGATGGCGGCACGGCCTATGCCGGATCGGTGGTCACCCGCTATTACGATTCTCTGCTGGTCAAGGTCACCGCGCATGCCCAGACGCCGGAAAAGGCCATCGCGCGGATGGATCGGGCGCTGCGTGAATTCCGCATCCGCGGCGTCAGCACGAATATCGAATTCGTCATCAACCTGCTGAAGCACCCGACCTTCCTTGATGACACCTACACCACCAAGTTCATCGACACGACGCCCGAACTGTTCCAGTTCAAGAAACGCCGCGACCGGGCGACCAAGATCCTGACCTATATCGCCGACATCACGGTGAACGGGCATCCCGAAACCGCCGGCCGCCCCAAACCACATGCCGAGGTGAAGACGCCCAAGGCCCCTGCCCCGCGCGCCGAACCCGCGATGGGAACGCGCAACCTGCTGGAACAGAAGGGCCCGCAGGCGGTGGCCGACTGGATGAAGGCGCAGCAGAAGGTTCTGCTGACCGATACCACCATGCGCGACGGCCACCAGTCGCTGCTGGCCACCCGCATGCGTTCGATCGACATGATCCGCGTCGCCCCCGCCTATGCCGCCAACCTGCCGCAACTGTTTTCGGTGGAATGCTGGGGGGGCGCAACCTTTGACGTGGCTTATCGCTTCCTGCAGGAATGTCCCTGGCAGCGCCTGCGCGACCTGCGCGCCGCCATGCCCAACCTGATGACGCAGATGCTGCTGCGCGGGGCCAATGGTGTGGGCTACACCACATATCCCGACAATGTGGTGCAGGCCTTCGTGAAACAGGCTGCCACCACCGGGGTGGATGTGTTCCGCGTGTTTGACAGCCTGAACTGGGTGGAAAACATGCGTGTGGCCATGGATGCGGTGCTGGAGGCCAACAAGCTGCTGGAAGGCACCATCTGCTATACCGGCGATCTGCTCGATCCGGCGCGGTCAAAGTATGACCTGAAATACTATGTCGCCATGGGGCGCGAGTTGAAGGCCGCCGGGGCGCATGTTCTGGGGCTGAAGGATATGGCGGGGCTGCTGAAACCCGCAGCCGCCCGGGTGCTGGTCAAGGCGTTGAAGCAGGAAGTCGGCCTGCCGATCCATTTCCACACCCATGATACCAGCGGCGCGGCGGCAGCCACGGTTCTGGCGGCCTGTGATGCGGGTGTCGATGCGGTGGATGCCGCGATGGATGCCTTCTCGGGCGGCACCTCGCAGCCCTGCCTTGGGTCCATTGTCGAGGCATTGCGCCATACCGAACGCGATACCGGGCTGGATATCGGCGCCGTGCGCGAACTGTCGAATTACTGGGAACATGTCCGGGCCCAATACGCCGCCTTTGAAAGCGGCACGGCGGCGCCGGCGTCCGAGGTCTATCTGCACGAAATGCCGGGCGGGCAATTCACCAATCTCAAGGCGCAGGCCCGCAGCCTGGGTCTGGAGGAGCGCTGGCCCGAAGTGGCGCAGGCCTATGCCGATGCCAACCAGATCTTTGGCGATATCGTGAAGGTGACCCCTTCGTCCAAGGTGGTGGGCGACATGGCGCTGATGATGGTGGCGCAGAACCTGAGCCGGGCACAGGTCGAAGACCCGGCGGTCGATGTGGCCTTCCCCGACTCGGTCGTGGACATGATGAAGGGCAATCTGGGGCAGCCCCCGGGGGGCTGGCCCGCCGCCATTCAGCAGAAGGTGCTGAAAGGGGAAACCCCGCTTACCACCCGCCCTGGTGCAGATGTGGCCCCGGTCGATCTGGAAGCAGTGCGCGAAAAGGTCTCGGCGGAACTGAACGGGTTCAAGGTCGATGACGAAGACCTGAACGGCTATCTGATGTATCCCAAGGTATTCCTGGATTACATGGGCCGCCACCGCCTGTATGGCCCGGTGCGCACATTGCCGACGCGGACCTTCTTCTATGGCATGGAACCGGGCGAGGAAATCACTGCCGAAATCGACCCCGGCAAGACGCTGGAAATCCGGCTGCAGGCGGTGGGCGAAACCACCGATGAGGGCGAGGCGAAGGTTTTCTTCGAACTCAATGGCCAGCCCCGGGTGATCCGGGTGCCGAACCGCGCGATCAAGGCCAAGACCGCCGCCAAACCCAAGGCCGATGCTGCCAACCCCAACCACATCGGTGCCCCGATGCCCGGCTCCATCGCCAGTGTCACCGTATCGGTCGGGCAGAAGGTGCGCGCGGGCGACCTGCTGTTGACCATCGAGGCGATGAAGATGGAAACCGGCCTGCATGCCGATCGTGAAGCCACGGTCAAGGCCCTGCATGTCCATGCCGGCAGTCAGATCGATGCGAAAGACCTGCTGGTCGAACTGGAATGACCTGAGGACCTGATCAGATTGCCGTCTTGGGGGCGTCCTTTCGGGGGCGCCCTTTTTCGTTCTGTGCCCCGGTGCAACCAGGTTTGTGCCGGTAGGCCCGAGCCCCTTTGCCCGTGAAACAGGCAGCGCCATCTTCCTGTAAGAAAATTTTGTTTCCCTAAATGAAGATTATTTGACACAGACCGCAGAATCTCTTTACCTACAGGAAATATCAGCGCCGCGCGAACGACGCACCATCCCCAACAAGGAGAGCCAAATGACCAAACGTGTCGCCGTCATCGGAGCCGGGCCTTCAGGCCTTGCCATGCTGCGCGCCTTCCAGTCTGCCAAGGCAAAAGGGGCCGAAATCCCCGAGGTGGTCTGCTTTGAAAAGCAATCGAACTGGGGCGGCTTGTGGAACTACACCTGGCGCACGGGTCTCGATGAACATGGCGAACCGGTGCATTGCTCGATGTATCGCTACCTGTGGTCGAACGGCCCGAAGGAAGGTCTGGAATTTGCCGATTATTCCTTTGAGGAACATTTCGGCAAGCAGATCGCCAGCTACCCGCCGCGCGCCGTGCTGTTCGACTATATCGAAGGCCGGGTGAAAAAGGCCGGTGTCCGCGACTGGATCCGCTTTGAAACCACCATCCGCATGGTGAAATACCACGAAGCGACCAGCACCTTCACTGTCACGGCGCATGATCTGAAGGCCGACCGGATGTATGACGAGGAATTCGACCATGTGGTCGTCGCCTCGGGCCATTTCTCGGTGCCGAATGTGCCGGAATATCCGGGTTTCGACAAATTCAATGGCCGTGTGCTGCATGCCCATGACTTCCGCGATGCGCGTGAATTTGCCGGCAAGGATCTGCTGCTGCTGGGGTCAAGCTATTCGGCCGAGGATATCGGCAGCCAGTGCTGGAAATACGGGGCCAAATCGATCACCGTTGCCTATCGCAACGCGCCGATGGGATTCAAATGGCCCGACAACTGGAAAGAAGTGCCGCGGCTGGAACGGATGGATGAAACCACCGCCTATTTCGCAGATGGGACCAGCAAGAAGGTCGATGCGGTGATCCTGTGTACCGGATACAAGCACCACTTCCCCTTCCTGCCCGATGACCTGCGCCTGAAGACGGCAAACCGGCTGGCGACGGCCGATCTCTACAAGGGCGTGGCATGGGTCCATAATCCAAAGCTGTTCTACCTTGGCATGCAGGACCAGTGGTTCACCTTCAACATGTTCGATGCCCAGGCCTGGTGGGTGCGGGATGCCATCATGGGCCGCATCGCCATCCCCGCCGACAAGGCCGCGCTGGAAAAGGACGTGACCGATCGTGTGGCTGCCGAAGATGCCGGGCAGGATGCCCATGACGCCATTCATTATCAGGGCGATTATGTGAAGGAGCTGATCGGCGAAACCGATTATCCCTCCTTCGATGTCGATGGCGCCTGCGAGGCTTTCTTCGAATGGAAGGACCACAAGAAGGAAGACATCATGGCCTTCCGCAACAATGCCTATCGGTCGGTGATCACGGGCACCATGGCCCCGGTCCATCACACGCCCTGGAAAGACGCGTTGGAAGACAGCATGGAGAGTTACCTGCGCAACTGACACCCCTCGTCTGCGCAGGGACTGGCCCCGGAGCATGCTCCGGGGCTTTTTCCTTTGGCATAACCACGGATGACAAACGGGTCAGATGGCCCAGCGGGTCAGCACATCCGGCCCAACCGCTTCGACGCCGATCAGGCGCAGGCGCGGGGCCTCTGACAGCGCCTGCAGACCCAACCCGGCCAGCGACGGGAGGCCTTCGGCCCCGATCAGGCAACCAGCCGATAAATGCGCCAGCTCATCCACCAGCCCGGCCCGGATCAACCCTGCGGCCAAAGTGCCGCCCCCTTCGCAGAAGATGCGCGTCAGGCCACGCGCCGCCAGCGCAGACAAAGCCATGCGCAGGTCGATGGACCCACCCGTCGTGGTGGCAATCTCGATCACCTCTGCCCCGGTTGCGGCCCAGGCCGCCCGTGCGGCGGCGGCGGCCTCGGGTCCATGAACCATCCAGACAGGCACCGCTCGGGCACTGCGTCCAAGGCGGCTGTCCGGGCTGTGGCGCAGATGGCTGTCCAACACGATGCGCAGCGGTTGATGCGCCGCGCCCATGTCACGCACTGTCAGGTCGGGGTCATCAGCCAGGGCGGTCCCTGCCCCGACCATCACCGCATCATGCGCCAGTCGCATCGCATGCACCGCGCGCCGGGCCTGACCCGCCGTGATCCAGCGACTTTCGCCACCGGCTGTGGCGATCCGGCCATCCAGCGTGGTCGCCAGCTTGAGCGTCACGAAAGGCAGGCCCTGTTCGACGCGTTTGAGAAACCCTGCGTTCAGCGCCCGTGCCTCGGGGCCGCATATGCCCTCGGTCACCGCAATCCCGGCTGCGCGCAGCATGGCATGGCCCCGCCCCGCCACACGCGGATCAGGGTCCGTCAGGGCCGTGACGACCCGCGCGACCCCGGCCGCGATCAGACCTTCAGCGCAGGGCGGGGTATGGCCGTGATGGGCACAGGGTTCCAGCGTGACATAGGCCGTGGCACCGCGTGCGGCCGCCCCCGCCTGATCCAGCGCCCGCCGTTCGGCATGGGGCCTGCCGCCCGGCTGGGTCCAGCCGCGGCCCACAACCCGGCCATTCGCAGCCAGCAGGATACAGCCGACCGCCGGATTGGGCCATGTATTGCCCAATCCCCGCGCGGCCAGCGCCAGGGCCGCGCGCATATGGCTTTCGTCGCTCACTCTTCCGAGGTGCCCTGATGCGGGCGCAGTTCCGAAACGAATTTGTCGAAATCGTCCGCCGCTTGGAAGTTCTTGTAAACACTGGCGAAGCGCACATAGGCCACGGTGTCGATCCGTGCCAGGCTCTCCATCACGATTTCGCCGATGGTGCGGCTGGGAATGTCGGTTTCCCCCAGCGATTCAAGCCGCCGCACGATGCCGGAAATCATCTGGTCGATGCGTTCGGGCACGATGGGGCGCTTCTGCATGGCGATGCGGATCGACCGTTCCAGCTTGTCACGGTCGAAATCCTCGCGCTTGCCCGACGTCTTGATGACCACCAGATCGCGCAATTGCACCCGTTCATAGGTGGTGAACCTTCCGCCACAGGCCGGGCAAAAGCGGCGGCGGCGGATCGAAACGTGATCCTCGGCCGGGCGGCTGTCCTTCACCTGGGTATCGATATTGCCGCAGAATGGGCAGCGCATGGCCGTCCCCTTTCGTGTCTTGACTGTACTGCCTCGGTCCGGGGTCTATGCCCCAGTTATCCACAGACCCTAGCAAGCCATGGCAGGTCTTGCATAGCGGGAATTTCCGACCACCGCATATTGGGGCCGCGCACTGTGGCGGCGCGGACTCAGGCCCCGGGCAGCACAAAGGCGCGCAGGTTGCCCTGCGCGCCAGGTGTTTTTCGCCGGAATTCCGTTACTTGCGCGTGATGCGCCCGTCGGTGAAGGGGGTATAGGGGCCGGTCTTGGCCAGATATTCCGCCGTCACATCGGCCAGATCGGGACCAAAATCATAGGCATCCTTGGCATCGATGAACATCTTGTAGCCATCGCCGCCACCCCGGACATAGTTGTTCGAAACCGCCAGATAGTCCTTGGCCGGATCAATGGCGACAAAACCGTCGCCCTCTTTGACCATCACATCGGAGACACGGCTGCCCGCCGGGGCCGCCGGATCGAACGTGTACTTCATCCCGGCAACCTGCGGAAACCGCCCGCCGCCATCCTCGATCTGGCTGACGCCATTTTCCAGCGCCGCGATGACCGTCGCACCGGTTACAGTGAAGGTGGACAGGGTGTTCTGGAACGGCAGCACGGTCAGCACTTCGCCCATGGTCACTTCGCCCGCGTCAATGCTGGAACGCAGGCCGCCGCCATTGGCGATGGCGATCTGCACGCCCTGATCCTTCACCCGGTCCAGCATCGCCTCGGCCACCAGATTGCCCATCGCGCATTCCACCGCCCGGCAAGCATCGCGTGACCCGTCGATGGCGGCGGCGGTTTCGGCCACGACCTTCGATTTCAGCTCTTCGATCGGGCCTGCCAAGTCCTTCACCTTGGCTTCCAGCGCCGGATCGGGCGCGATGGATTGATCCAGCAGGATCGGTTCGCCCTTGGCTTCTTTCAACACGCCCGCATCATCGAAAGTCAGGATCAGATGGCCCAGATACTTCGAATAGGCATAGGCCTGCACCACCGGCACGGCACCCACCATCGTCGGATAGGGACCGGCGGCCTTTTCATCGGTGTTGGACAAAAGCGTATGGGAATGGCCCCCCACCACGGCATCAAGGCCCGGCACCGCCGCCGCGATTTCCTGATCGCGCTTGTAGCCCACATGGGTCAGCGCCAGGATCTTGGTCACGCCCTGCGCCTCCAGTTCGGCCACATCGCCTTTCAGGCTGTCGATGTCATCGCGGAAAATGATGGTTTTGCCAGGGCTTGCGGTCTCAGGCGTATCGGTTGCCAGCGCCGAGACGATGCCGATCTTCTCGCCGCCCACGTCCAGCACCAGATGCTTGTTCACCTTGCCCGCCAGCAGGTTGTTCTGGCTGAAATCCAGATTGCCTGACACCAGTTTGGTATTGGCCTTGTCGAGGAAGGGCAGCACGCCCTCCGGACCATTGTCGAATTCGTGATTGCCAAGCGCCATGGCGTCAAAGCCGATGGCGCCCATGAATTCGGCCTCGGCCACGCCCTTGTAGGTGGTGAACATCAGGCTGCCCTGCGATTGATCACCCGCATCCAGCACGATCACATTGCCGCCCTCGGCCTTGATCTGGTCGCGCAGCGCGTTGATCTTGGCTGCCATCCGGGCCACGCCCCCGAAGCACCCGTCCTCGGCAGCGTCCTTTTCGGTGCAGGTGCTGTCATATTTGTTGATGGGTTCGATCCGGGAATGGAAATCGTTCACATGCAGGACATGAAGCGTGAAATCGGCCTGGGCCGCCCCCGTGCAGAGCGCAAGCGCCGCGGCAGAGTGCAGGAATCGGGCAAACATGGAAACCTCCGGTTTGGTTCAGATGGTCAGACTGGCGCTTCAACTTGCGGCTGTCAAAGCGCTTGCGAGGCTTGTCCTCGGCACAAATGACATCCGCGTGACAGATGGCGATTTTCCGCGCATGGCCGGAAACCATTGACCAAAACGCTTGCGCGGTGCATGGAAGCCGCATGCTGATCTACAAGATCCTCCGCCGCCCCGAATGGGATGCCTTCCGTGCCGCTGGTGAAACTGCCGGTGCGCCGATTGATCTGGCAGATGGTTACATCCATTTTTCCACCGCAGCCCAGGTGACCGAAACCGCCGCCAAGTGGTTTGCCCATGAAAGCGATCTGGTGCTGGTGGCCGTGCGGGCCGAGCCCCTGGGGCCTGCGCTGAAATGGGAAGAATCGCGTGGGGGCGCGTTGTTCCCGCATCTTTATCGCAGCTTGCGCCTGTCCGATGTGGTTTGGGACAAATCCCTGCCGCTCGGCGTGACCGGCCATATCTTCCCCGAGGGCGTGATATGACCCTGATCGAAAGGCTGGGGCTTTGCGCCCTTCACCGGCTTGACCCGGAAAAGGCGCATGGCCTGTCGCTCATGGCCCTGCGGGCCGGGTTGGCGCCGCTTCCCGGTGTGGTCACGTCAGACCGGCTGAAAACCGATCTGGCGGGGCTGCGGCTGGCCAATCCGGTGGGGTTGGCAGCGGGTTATGACAAGAATGCCGAGGCGGTGGCAGCACTGATGCGTGCCGGTTTCGGGTTTGTGGAAGTGGGGGCTGCGACCCCGCGCCCGCAGCCGGGCAATCCGCAACCACGCCTGTTTCGCCTGACCGAGGATCGCGCCGTCATCAACCGGTTCGGCTTCAACAATGAAGGGGCCTGCGCGATTTCCGCACGGCTGGCGCTGCGCCCGAAGGGCGGCATACCGGTGGGGCTCAATCTCGGGGCCAACAAGGACAGCACCGACCGCGCAGCAGATTTCGCCGAGGTCCTGGCGACCTGCGGCCCGCATATCGATTTCGCCACGGTAAATGTCAGTTCGCCCAATACCGAAAAACTGCGCGATCTGCAGGGCCGGGCCGCACTGTCGGCGCTGCTGGCGGGGGTGATGGAGGTGCGCGCGGGGCTGGAACGTCCTGTCCCGGTCTTCCTGAAGATCGCACCAGATCTTTCGCCCGACGATCTGGCCGATGTGGCCGAAGTGGCGCTGGCCTCCGGCATTTCAGGCATCATCGCCACCAATACCACCCTGTCGCGCGACGGGCTGCACTCGGCGCATCGGTCCGAAGCCGGTGGCCTGTCGGGCGCACCGTTGTTTGAAAAATCGACCCGCGTTCTTGCGCAACTGTCGCAATTGACCGAAGGGCGCTTGCCGCTGGTGGGCGTTGGCGGGATTTCCACCCCCGAACAGGCATGGGAAAAGATCCGCGCCGGGGCCAGCGCAGTGCAGGTCTATTCGGCCATGGTCTATGAAGGCCTGTCGCTGGTGCCCCGCCTTGCGCGCGGTCTGGATGCGCTGGCGGCGCAGGCCGGGTTCGCCAGGATCGCCGATGCGGTGGGAAGTGGGCGTGGCGACTGGCTCTGAGGGCTTGCGCCCCCCGGCCCTTCCGCCTAGATAGGCGCGTCAGCACCTGAACGGCAGGACCATGGAAAACGTCATCCTCACCATCCACCTGATCCTTGCGCTTCTGCTTATCGGCGTCGTGCTTCTGCAACGCTCCGAAGGCGGCGGTCTCGGGATGGGCGGTGGCGGCGGCGCGATTTCCGCACGGGGTGCCGCCAATGCCCTGACTAAGCTGACCTGGATCCTTGCCAGCGCCTTCATCGTGACTTCGCTCACGCTGACGATCCTTGCCGCGCGCAATGCCGACGGGTCGGTGGTGGATCAGATCGGTGGCACGGCACCAGCGCAGGCCCCGGCCGCGCCGGCACCGCTGGGCAGCGACCTTCTGCCGCCCACGACAACCGATGCCCCGCTGGCCCCGCCGCGCGCAGACCTGCCGGCCGAAGGCAGCGTACCTGCCCCGGCAGCACCCGCCGCTGGCAACTGATCGCCACTATCCATCGGGCCCCGCTCCGGCCCAGCCGCAGGATATAGACTGGACCTTGCGCCTTTGTCCGAAAGCGGCTAAGGCTCAAATCCCGTGATGCTGCGATTCCCAAGGGGCGAATCGTCAAATCCAGATCGATTTTCACGGGGGTTCACCGCATGGCACGTTATATCTTCATCACCGGTGGCGTGGTGTCCTCCCTCGGCAAGGGGCTGGCCTCTGCCGCGCTTGGCGCCCTGTTGCAGGCGCGCGGCTATTCGGTCCGCCTGCGCAAGCTCGACCCCTATCTGAACGTCGATCCCGGCACCATGTCGCCGTTCGAACATGGCGAGGTCTTTGTCACCGATGACGGCGCCGAGACCGATCTCGACCTCGGCCATTACGAGCGCTTCACCGGCGTATCCGCCCGCAAGACCGATTCCATCTCCTCGGGCCGCATCTATTCCAACGTGCTGGAGAAAGAGCGCCGCGGCGATTACCTGGGCAAGACCATTCAGGTCGTCCCCCATGTGACCAATGAAATCAAGGATTTCCTGCGCATTGGCGAATCCGAATGCGATTTCATGCTGTGCGAAATCGGCGGCACCGTGGGCGATATCGAAGGCCTGCCCTTCTTCGAGGCGATCCGCCAATTCATCCACGAGCGTCCGCGCGGCGAATGCATCCTGATGCACCTCACTCTCCTGCCCTATCTGGCAGCCAGCGGCGAGTTGAAGACCAAACCCACCCAGCACTCGGTGAAGGAGCTGCAATCCATCGGCCTCGCCCCCGATGTGCTGGTCTGCCGCAGCGAACACCCGATCCCGGAGCGGGAGCTGGAAAAGATCGCCCTGTTCTGCAATGTGCGCAAACAGGCGGTGGTGCCCGCCTATGATCTGAAAACCATCTATGAGGCGCCGCTGGCCTATCACCGCGCGGGCCTCGATCAGGCGGTGCTGAACGCCTTCGGCATCGAACCGGCACCCAAGCCCAACCTCGCCCGCTGGGAAGATGTGATGGACCGCATCACCAACCCCGAGGGCGAGGTGCGCGTGGCCATCGTCGGCAAATATACCCAGCTGGAAGATGCCTATAAATCCATCGCCGAGGCGCTGACCCATGGGGGCATGGCCAACCGCGTGAAGGTGCGGGCCGAATGGATCAATTCGGAAATCTTCGAAAAGGAAGACCCTGCGCCGCATCTGGAGCGGTTCCAGGCCATTCTGGTGCCCGGCGGCTTTGGCGAACGCGGCACCGAGGGCAAGATCAAGGCGGCGCAATATGCCCGCGAGAAGGGCATCCCCTATCTGGGCATCTGCCTGGGCATGCAGATGGCGGTGATCGAGGCCGCCCGCAATCTGGCGGGCCTGTCGGATGCGGGGTCGGAGGAGTTCGACCACGAGGCCGGCGCCAAGCGCTTCACCCCGGTCGTCTATCACCTGAAGGAATGGGTGCAGGGCAACCATGTCGTCGCGCGGAAACTGGGCGATGACAAGGGCGGCACCATGCGCCTAGGCGCCTATGACGCGGCGCTGGTGCCGGGGTCCAAGGTGGCCGAGATCTATGGCAGCACCCGCATCGAGGAACGCCACCGCCACCGCTATGAGGTGGACACCCAGTTCAAGGCACAGCTGGAAAGCTGTGGCCTGATCTTCTCTGGCATGTCACCCGATGGCCGCCTGCCCGAGATCGTCGAGGTGAAGGGCCACCCCTGGTATATCGGCGTGCAGTTCCACCCCGAGCTGAAATCCAAACCCTTCGCCCCCCATCCGCTGTTTGCCAGCTTCGTGGAAGCGGCGGTCGGGGTCAGCCGTCTGGTGTGACTGCGGCGAAACTCTTTGCCTCTGCCCAAGATCAGGTTACCACCATCCGGTGATGGACCATTTCACCGGGGGGTGCCCATGTTCGATTGGCTGAAACGCAATGCCGAACCGCTGTCTGCGCTCGGTGGACTGGCAACTTCCTTTGCCGCGCTGACCGCGTTGATCGTCATTCCCTATCAGGTGGGGCAGGCCGACCGCATCCAGCGCGACCAGACGGCGCGGGAAATCTATCGGGAATTTCTGAACCTGACCGTGCAGAAGCCCGAGCTGGCCGAGGCCGATTTCTGCGCGCTGAAAGATCCGACCCGCATCACCGCCTATTCGGCCTATGTCGAATACCTGCTTTATACGGCGGAACAGATGATCGCCACCTCGCCTGACTGGCGCGCACCGATGGCCAGTTATCTGGGCGATCACATGTCCTATCTGTGCAGCGTGGGCGTCTGGGATGCCCAATCGCCCGATATCCGCGATTTGGTGGCGGAACTGGGCCTGTCCTGCACCGATCAGCATATCTGCAACTAAGACACAACGGCCCCCGCGAAAGGGGCCGTTGCATTGGGTCGCCGCTTATTCGGCGGCTTGCGCGTAGGCCTCCACCGGCGGGCAGGTGCAGATCAGGTTGCGGTCGCCATAGACGTTATCGACGCGGCCCACCGGCGGCCAGTATTTGTCCACGCGGAAGGCGCCGGGCGGGAAGCAACCCTGTTCGCGGCTATATTTCCGCGTCCAATCGGCCACCAGATCGTTGACCGTATGGGGCGCGTGGCGCAGCGGGCTGTCTTCGGCCGCAATCTCGCCTGCTTCCACCGCCGCAATCTCGGCGCGGATGGCGTGCAGGGCGGTGATGAAACGGTCGATCTCGGCCTTGGTCTCACTCTCGGTCGGCTCCACCATCAGGGTGCCCGCCACCGGCCAGCTCATCGTGGGGGCGTGGAAGCCGTTGTCGATCAGGCGTTTGGCGATGTCATCCACCGTCACGCCATGTTCGGCAAAGGGGCGGGTGTCGAGGATGCATTCATGCGCGACCCGGCCGCGATTGCCCATGAACAGCACCGGATAGGCGCCGCGCAGGCGGGCGGCGATGTAATTGGCATTGAGGATCGCCACGCGCGTCGCTTGCGTCAGCCCCTCGCCGCCCATCATCAGGCAATAGGCCCAGGAGATCAGCAGGATCGAGGCCGAGCCATAGGGCGCCGCCGACACCGGGCCTTCGGAACCGCCGGTCTCGGGGTGGCCCGGCAGATGCGGGGCCAGATGGGCTTTCACGCCAATCGGGCCCATGCCGGGGCCGCCGCCACCATGCGGGATAGCGAAGGTTTTGTGCAGGTTGAGGTGGCTGACATCGCCGCCGATCTCGCCGGGCTTCACCAGACCCACCATGGCGTTCATGTTCGCGCCGTCGATATAAACCTGGCCACCGAATTCATGGGTGATGGCGCAAATCTCGCGCACCGTTTCCTCGAACACGCCATGGGTGGAGGGGTAAGTGATCATGCAGGCGGCAAGACGGTCGCCCGCCTCGGCGGCCTTGGCGCGGAAATCTTCCACATCCACATCGCCATTGGGCGAGGATTTCACCACCACCACCTCCATGCCGCACATCTGGGCAGAGGCCGGGTTGGTGCCATGGGCCGAGACCGGGATCAGGCAGACCTTGCGCTGATGATCGCCGCGCGACCGATGATAGGCCTGAATGGTCAGAAGCCCGGCATATTCGCCCTGCGCGCCGGAATTGGGCTGCATGCTCATGGCATCATAGCCGGTGATTTCGCACAGCTTTTCGGCCAGATCGGCAATCGCCTCGGCATAGCCTGCGGCCTGATCGGCGGGCACGAAGGGATGCAGGCTGCCGAATTCGGGCCAGGTGATCGGCATCATCTCGGCGGCGGCGTTCAGCTTCATGGTGCAGGAGCCGAGCGGGATCATCGCCCGGTCGAGCGCCAGATCGCGGTCCGACAGGCGGCGCATGTAGCGCATCATCTCGGATTCGGCGCGGTTCATGTGGAAGACCGGGTGGGTGAGCACCTCCGAGGTGCGCAGGAGTTCCTCCGGGAAGGCCAGATCGCCCTCGGGCAGCGGGGCGTTCAGGATGCCGAAGGCGCGCAGCACACGGCGCAGCACGTCTTCATTGGTGGTCTCGTCGAGGCTGATGCCGACGTGATCGTTGCCCACCTTGCGGAAGTTCAGCCCCTCGGCCCGCGCGGCGGCGAGGATGCCCGCCTGCCCCACGCCAACCTCGACCGTGATCGTGTCGAAGAAATGCTTGGGCGGCAGGGTGGCGCCAGCGGCGCGCAGCGCCTTAGCCAGGCGGATGGTGTAGCTATGCACCCGTTCGGCAATGGCGCGCAGGCCCTTGGGGCCGTGGAAGACGGCATACATCGAGGCCATGACGGCCAGCAGCGCCTGCGCGGTGCAGACGTTGGAGGTGGCCTTCTCGCGCCGGATATGCTGTTCGCGGGTTTGCAGCGACAGGCGGTAAGCCTTGTTGCCACGCGCGTCGATCGAGACGCCGACGATGCGCCCCGGCATGTTGCGCTTGTAGTCATCGCGGCAGGACATGAAGGCGGCATGCGGGCCACCATAGCCCATCGGCACGCCAAAGCGCTGCGCCGAGCCCACGGCGATATCGGCGCCCATCTCGCCCGGCGCTTTCAGCATCATCAGCGCCAGCAGGTCGGTCGCCACCACCGCCACGGCCTTGGCGGCGTGAAGCTTCTCGATAAAGGGCGTGAGGTCGCGGACATGGCCCCAGGTGCCGGGATATTGGAAGATCGCGCCAAAGACCTGCGTGGCGTCAAGCGCTTCCGGGGCGCCGGTGAGGATCTCGATCCCCAGCGGCAGGGCGCGGGTGCGGATCACCTCGATGGTTTGGGGATGGCAGTTTTCGTCGATGAAAAAGGCGCGGGCCTTGGATTTCGACACCCGCTCGGCCATGGTCATCGCCTCGGCGGCGGCGGTGCTTTCATCCAGCAGCGAGGCATTGGCGACATCGAGCCCCGTCAGATCGCAGACCATGGTCTGGAAGTTCAGCAGCGCCTCCAGCCGACCTTGGGCGATTTCGGGCTGGTAGGGGGTATAGGCGGTGTACCAGGCCGGGTTTTCCAGAATGTTGCGCTGGATCGCGGGCGGGGTGACGGTGCCGTAATAGCCCTGCCCGATCAGGCTGGTCATCACGCGGTTCTTGGCCCCCACCTCGCGCATTTTCGCGAGGAGTTCATGTTCCGACAACGGCGCCCATGCGAGGGGCTTGGTCTGGCGGATGGAGGCGGGGATGGTTTCCCCGATCAGCTGTTCAAGCCTGTCGCAGCCCACGGCCTCCAGCATCTCGGCCATCTCGGCAGGGGACGGGCCGATATGGCGGCGGTTGGCAAAATCATAGGGGTTATAGTCGGTCGGGGTGAAGGTCATGGCCTTGCTCCGGGATGTGAGAAACCGGGCGGGTGCCGGAAAGGCCCCCGCCGCCTGGCGCGTTTGGATCCAGTATCGGGCGAAAAGCGGGGGTTAGCCGATCAGTTCGTTATATTCGTCTTCGTCCATGAAATCGTCGAGGACCGAGAGATCATCGAGTTTCATCTTGAAGAACCAGGCCTCGCCCAGCGGGTCTTCGTTCACAAGGCCGGGATTGTCGGCCAGTTTTTCGTTCACCTCGACGATCTCGCCATCGACGGGGGCGAGGATGTCGGAGGCGGCCTTGACGCTTTCGATCACGCAGACCTCATCGCCCGACCCCACCTGGGTTTCCGGCTCGGGGAGTTCTACGAAAACCACATCGCCAAGCGCTTCGGCGGCGTGTTGGGTGATGCCCACCACCACGAGGTCACCCTCGACGCGCAGCCATTCGTGTTCTTTGGTAAATTTCATCGGGGTCACCGTTCAGCGTTTGTAGGTGGTGGGTTGGAAAGGCATGTCGGCGCGCGCCACAGGCAGGCGCTTGCCGCGAAGTTCGGCAGTGAGGGCGGCATCCAGCGCGGAGGTCGCGACATAGCCCATGGCGATGGGGACCTCGACCGAGGGGCCGAAACCGCCGGAGGTGATGGCGCCTGCGGGCGTGTCGCCTGCGAACAGCGCCACCCCTTCGCGCATCGGCGCGCGGCCCTCGGGGCGCAGACCGACGCGGAGGCGTGCTGGCCCTTCCGCCAGTTCGCGCAGGATGCGTTCAGCGCCCGGGAAGCCCCCGGCCCGCGCCCCGCCCGCGCGGCGGGCTTTCTGGATGGCCCAGGTGAGCGCGGCCTCCACGGGCGAGGTGGTGGTGTCGATGTCATGGCCGTAAAGGCAAAGCCCCGCCTCAAGCCGCAGGCTGTCGCGCGCGCCAAGGCCGATGGGTTCCACCTCGGCCATGTCCAGCAGGGCGCGGGCCAGACCTTCGGCCCCGCCCTCCGGCACCGAGATTTCATAGCCGTCCTCGCCCGTATAGCCCGAGCGGCTGATCCACAATTCGCCAAACAGGGTATCAACCTGCGCCACATCCATGAAGCGCATGGTAGCGACAGAAGGCACCAGCCGGACCAGCGCAGTTTCCGCCGCCGGGCCTTGCAACGCCAGCAGGCAGCGGTCGGTGACCGGGATCACCTCGGTCGTGCCCGACAGATGCGCCTGCATATGGGCAATGTCGGCCGCTTTGCAGGCCGCGTTCACCACGACGAACAGGTGATCGCCACGATTGGCAAACATCAGGTCATCAAGGATACCGCCCGCCTCATTTGTGAACAGGCCATAGCGCTGCCGCCCTTCGGCCACCCCCAGCACATCGACCGGCATCAGGCGTTCGAAATCCAGCGCGGTCTCCGCATAACTGCCCTTGGGCCGCAGGATCACCTGCCCCATATGGCTGACATCGAACAGACCGGCAGCGGCGCGGGTGTGAAGATGTTCCTTCATCACCCCCATCGGGAATTGCACCGGCATGTCATAGCCGGCAAAGGGCACCATCTTGCCCCCCAGTTCCACATGAAGATCATGCAGGAACAAGCGTTTCAGGTCGCTCACGCGTCCCTTCCTTTCCGCCGGTCTCGCATGGCCCGGCACCAGATGCGCAGGCTTCCCCCTGCGCCACGGTGCCCCCTCTGTCCCTACCCTTGCCGGTTTCACCGGTTCGGGCGCCTGAGATCGTTATCCCTTCGGCGGGCGCGGGCGCGCCTCTCTCCAGAGTCTTCCATCAGAACGGTCCTGTTGCCTGAGAGTTTACCGGGGCGGTTGCTCCTTCGGCACCGGCTCCGAAGGCCATCGCCCCCCGCCGGATTCTCCCGATCCTGATGCGACAGGGGTAAACCGAGCGGCGATTCAGGGCAAGCAGAAAATGGAATCCGACAGTATACCGCGCGGAACCGACATTCAGACGCCCAACTCGCGCCGCCGGATCACCCGCAGCGCCAGCCAGACCGCCAGCAAACCGAACAGAACCCCGCCTGCCGCCTGTCCGATCAGCACACCTTGCGGCCCCCAGATCGTCCCCAGCCACAAGGCAAATGGCAAGGTGCCCAGGGTATGCCGCCCCCAATTCACCAGCGTGGATTGAAAGGCCGCACCAAGGTTGTTGCAGGCTGCATTGGCGACGAAGATCAGCCCGTTGAAGAAGAACAAAAGGCTCAGCGGCCCGCAGAACAGATAGATCAGATCGCGTGTGATGCCGGTGGCCTGAAACAGATCGGCAATCGGCCCCCGCACTGCAAACAGCAGCGCCGACATGACCACGATCACCAGCCCGCAGAACAGGATCGCATCCATGAAGGTCCGGCGCACCCTGTCCATCCGGCCTGCCCCCAGATTCTGGCCCAGGATCGGCCCCACCGCCCCCGACAGGGCAAAGATCACGCCAAAGGCCACCGGCGTCAGCCGCCCGGCAATCGCCATACCTGCCACGGCACCCTCGCCATGCGCGGCAACCATGCGGGTGACGATGGCCTGCCCGACCGGCGTTGCCAATTGTGTCAGGATCGCCGGGGCCGAAATCGCCATCAGCGGCCCCAGATCGGCCCGCAGGATTCGCGCGTTCAACACCGAAAACCCGCCATAATGCCGCCAGACCGGCCAAAGCGCCATGGCCGCAATCGCCAGGCGCGACCCCCAGCCTGCCAGCGCCGCCCCCGTCAACCCCAGATCAAGCCAGAGGATCAGCACCGGGTCCAGCAGCGCCAGAACAACCGCCCCCCAGACCGTCACCATCATCGACCGCTTCGCATCGCCATGGCTGCGCAGGATCCCGCCGCCAATCATCCCGATCATCAGAAGCGGCTGCGACGGGATCAGCAGACGCAGGAACCAGAGCGTCTTTTCCGCCGTGGCCCCCTGCGCGCCCAGCACTCCCACAATCCAAGGCAAGGCCACCCAGACCATGGCCGCGAATACTGCACCGATGATCGCGCTGAGCGCAAAGCCGCTGGTCGCCCGATCACGCGCCAGCGCCAGATTGCGCGCGCCCACTGCGGGTGACACCAGCGCCGAAACCCCGATCGACAGACCGATCCCGAAGGCGGTGGTGAAAAACAGCACCGCACCGGCATAGCCGATGGCGGCAGTCGCCTCCGGGTCCATCAACCAACTGATATAAACCATGTTGATCAGATCGACGACAAAGATCGCCATCAGCCCGACCGAACCCGTCAGCGACATCACCGCGACATGGGCAAACAGATTGCCCGTCGCAAATTTTGCCTGCCCTTGCGTCATCATCCCACCTCACAACACCAAAAAGGGGCGCACGACGCCCCCTTCATCTGTTCAAAAATATCCCGCGGGGGGTCGGGGGGGCGCGAAGCCCCCCTCCGCGATCACAGCCCGCGCACCTTTTGCAAAAGCGGCATGACATCGGCCATGTCCGGCCCATGGGCCTGCCCTGTCAGCGCCTTGCGCAGCGGCATGAACAGGCCCTTGCCCTTGCGGCCCGTGGCCTCTTTCACGGCTGTGGTCCACTGGCCCCAGCTTTCGGCCGTCCAGGGCTGCGCGGGCAGAAGCGTCATGGCCTGCGCCACAAATTCGCGGTCTTCCTCCTCCACCAGCGGCTCGGCGCCGTTCACGAACAGATCCCACCAACCTGCCAGATCATCCAGCACGGTGATATTGTCCTTGGCGACGCGCCAGAAGCCCTCGGCCTTGTCACCCGGCACGCCAAGCGCTGCGATGCGATCGGCCACGGCGGACAGCGGCAGCGATTGCACATGGGCGCGGGTCAGCGGGAACAGGTCTTCGGCGTCAAACTTGGTGGGGGCGGTGCCGAAGCTGCCCACGTCAAAGCCTTCGGCGATTTCGTCAATCGAGCCTGCCAGCACGACGGGTTTCGACGAGCCCAGACGCGCCATCAGGCTCAAGAGCGCCATCGGCTCCACCCCGCGCGCGCGCAGGTCGCGCAGCGACAGGGTGCCCAGGCGTTTCGACAGCTCCTCCCCGCCCGCGCCGGTCAGCAGCGAGTGGTGGGCAAAGCTGGGGGGCGTGCCGCCCATGGCTTCCATGATCTGGATCTGCGTCGCGGTGTTGGTGACGTGATCGGCGCCGCGCACGATATGGGTCACGCCCATGTCGATGTCATCGACCGAGGAGGCGAAGGTATAGAGCACCTGACCATCGGCGCGGATCAGCACCGGGTCGGAGACCGAGGCCGCATCAATCGACACCGGCCCGATGATGCCATCGGCCCATTCGATGCGGGTCTGATTGAGCAGGAAGCGCCAATAGCCCTCGCGGCCCTCGGCGCGCATCCTCGCCTTGTCTTCATCGGACAGCTTGTAGGAGGCGCGGTCATAGACCGGGGGCTTGCCCATGTTCAGCAATTTCTTGCGCTTCAGGTCCAGCTCGGTCGGGCTTTCAAAGCATTCGTAGAAGCGGCCCTTGGCTTTCAGGCTTTCGGCCTCGGCGCGGTAGCGGTCCAGACGGAGCGATTGCTTTTCCACCCGGTCCCAATGCAGGCCCAGCCATTCCAGATCGCGCATGATGCCATCGGCATATTCCTGCTTCGAGCGTTCCTGATCGGTATCGTCGAGCCGCAGGATGAACTGGCCGCCGGTCTTGCGGGCGATCAGATAGTTCATCAAGGCGGTGCGCAGATTGCCGACATGGATATAGCCGGTGGGCGAAGGCGCGAAGCGGGTAACGGTGGTCATGATTGGCTCTCCTGAACCCGGCACCTTTTGCACGCGCAAGGGCTTTTGTCCATATCGGGCCCAATCCCCGACAGGTCTTCACAGCCTGACCCTGGCAGCCTAGGCTGGCACCATGACCCATGCCCGCCCCAGCACCATCGCCCCCGACCTCGCCCTGATCGAACAACTCGCACATGACGCGGTCATTGCCCTGCCCGAACCCTGGCGGGCCAGCGCCACACAGATCTTGATCCGGGTCGAGGATCTCGCGCCCGAAGACCTGCTGGAAGCCCTGCAGATCGAAGACCCGTTCGAACTGACCGGGCTTTACGAAGGCACGCCCCTGACCGAACGCTCGGTGATGGATCAGGCCCATGGCCCCGATGTCATCTGGCTGTTCCGCCGCGCCATTCTGGACGAATGGATCGACCGGGGCGATGTTTCGCTGGGCGAGTTGGTCACCCATGTGATGATCCACGAACTCGCCCATCATTTCGGCTGGAGCGATGATGACATCGCCGCCATCGATCCCTGGTGGGAATGAGGCTCTGACGCAAGCGTGACTGGCCGGCTGGCAAAGCCGGGTTACCATCGCCGGTATCCTGTCCCCAAACGGAGCCCCAAGATGCTGACCCGCCGCACTGCCCTGCTGGCCGCTGCCAGCCTGCCGCTGATCTCTGCCCCGCTGCGCCCTGCGCTGGCCAAGGCCGACAAGCTTGGTCCCGCCACGGCAGGCCTTCACCGCTTTGCCCTTGGCGATTTCGAGGTGACAACGCTGCTCGCCGGCACAAGGGTCAGCGACAAACCCCAGGAAACCTTTGGCCTGAATGCCACGCCCGAAGATTTCGCGGCGCTGGCCGCCGCAAATTTCCTGCCCGCCGATCGTATCCGCAACTACTTCACCCCCACGGTGGTGAACACCGGCAGCGAGTTGGTTCTGTTCGACACCGGCCTCGCGCCCGAGGCGATCACTGCCGCATTGGCAGCGGCAGGCATTACGCCAGATCAGATCGACACGGTCGTGCTGACCCACATGCATGGCGATCATATCGGCGGCCTGTCGGGCGAAGCGGGCGCCACCTTTGCCAATGCCCGTATCCTGACCGGGGCAGCCGAACACAATCACTGGTCCGCTGCCGGGAATGAGGGGTTCGACACCAAGGTCAAACCGCTGAACGACCGCATCACCATGCTCGATGATGGCGGCAGCGTGGCCTCTGGCATCACCGCCCTGGCCGCCTTTGGCCATAGCCCCGGCCATATGGCCTATATGCTGGAAAGCGCGGGCCAGCGGCTCGCCATCACCGCCGATACAGTGAATCATTATGTCTTTTCGTTGCAGCGCCCGGATTGGGAAGTCCGGTTCGACATGGACAAGGCGCAGGCCGCCGCCACCCGCAAATCGCTGCTGGGCATGATCGCCGCCGATCGCATCCCCTTCATCGGCTATCACATGCCCTTCCCGGCTGTCGGCTATCTGGAACCGCAGGGCGAAGGCTTTCGCCTGCACCCGGCCAGCTACCAACTCGCCCTGACCGAATAAGCCGTCATCGTCGGATCGGGCCGCGTCTGCGCGGCCCGGCCCCATTGCCCGCCGCGCCCGGGTCTGGCACCCTGTTCCGATGAACCCGATATCTTTCCCAACCCGCATGCGCCTAAAACATGGCTGAGACACTGATAGTCATCCTGCATGGCGTGGGTGGGCGCGGCGCGCATTTGCAACCGCTGGCCGACATGATCGGCGCCGAGCTGCCCGGCGCCCGCTTCGCCCTGCCCGATGCGCCCAACCGCTACGACTGGGACGATAGCGGTCGCCAATGGTTCAGCGTGAAAGACATCACTCCGCGCAACCGCCCGGCCCGGCTGCGGGCGGCCCGCGCGGCCTTTGATCAGGTTCTGGCCACAACCATCGCCGGGCACGGTTTTGGCGACAGGCCCGACAGGGTGGCGCTTGTGGGCTTTTCGCAAGGCGCGATCATGGCAATGGATGCCGTCATGTCAGGGCGCTTTCGCCCGCAGGCCCTTGCCGCGTTGTCAGGGCGACTGGTGAAATCCGCGACCGGCCTGCCCGGCATCCCGGTCATGCTGTCGCACGGGCTGGACGATCCGGTCATTCCCGCCCGCGATGCCATCGCCGCCGCCGCCCATTGGGGCAAACAGGGCTGTCCGGTTGACCTGCATCTCTGGACGGGCCTGGGCCATTGGTTTGACGCCCGCGTCGCCACCACGACAGCCGCCTTCCTGCGGCGCGCCCTGATCCTCTGACCCTGACCTTTATCTTGGTCCATATATCCAGCGGGGGACCGGGGGCGCAAAGCCCCCGGAGATCAGCCACAGCGCGCATCCTCCCCGCCAAGCGGCCTAAGCGGCCTAGGCGCAGTAACCGCGCATGATCTCATGAACGGCGGCAGCGAGGCAGGGGATCATCCCTCTAAATCTTTGGCTGAGATACTTTGCAGCTCAGGAAACGCCGCTAACGTCATGAGCCGCACTATAGCGGTCGAGGCCTGCTCGGCCTTCGCCCAGTCTACGTTTTCATACTCATCATCACCGTCAAACTCATAATTCTGCATCCACCAAAGGTTGACCTTATGCGCTAAGCAAACCATGGCGAATGGAATCACTGGGTTGAAAAACTCCGCGCCTTGATGGATCAATTTTTGGAAAAGTTCATGCGCAACATCGTTGCGATAATCCATGGCGAGACGGACCAGTTCAACATCGTCCCGATCGAACGCGCCGACGCTTTGGAACCAAAGACTTGCAGCCTGCAAGCGTTCAGCTTGGCGCTTGGAAGCTAACCTCTGATATTCCGGCGGAAGTGGTTCGCCATCTGGCCTCCGTCTCAGGTCTTTATCCAAACCAAAGAACCAAAGCGCCTTCTGCTCTACGCAAGACCGAAGCTCTTCTGCAGCCAGAACCATAAGAGCAGCGACCTTCAAGCTGCGCGACAGCTCGTCATCCTGATCGGCCAGCAAACGCTCTAAACCCTTAAGCCAATCTGGCGTGTCCATCAGCTCTCGTCGCGAAAGCGGTTGGCAATCGGATAACGCCGGTCCAGCCAGAAGGCGCGCGGGGTCAGCCGTGTTCCGGGGGCCGACTGGAAGCGTTTGTATTCGCTGATATACAGCAGATGTTCGACCCGCTTCACCGTGGCGCGGTCAAAGCCCGCCTCCACCAGGTCCGCCACCGAAAGCTCACGATCCACCAGCCCTTCCAGAATGGCATCCAGCACCTCATAGGGCGGCAGGCTGTCATCGTCGCGCTGATTGGGGCGCAGCTCGGCACTCGGCGGCTTGGTGATCACACGTTCGGGGATGACAGCCCCGGCTGGCCCCTTCATCCACGGGCGGTGATGGTCATTGCGCCAGCGGCAGGTGTCAAACACCCGGGTCTTGTACATGTCCTTGATCGGGTTGTAGCCGCCATTCATGTCGCCATAGATGGTGCAATAGCCCACGGCCATTTCCGATTTGTTGCCTGTGGTCAGCAGCATCGCGCCGAACTTGTTCGACAGCGCCATCAGCATCAGGCCGCGCAGCCGGCTTTGGATGTTCTCCTCGGTGATGCCCGGTTCGGTGCCCGCAAACAGCGGGGCAAGCGCCTGCCCCACTGCCTCCTGCGCGCCACCGATTGGCACGGTATCCAGACGGCAGCCCAGATTGCGCGCCACTTCGCCCGCATCCTCCAGCGACGCGTCCGAGGTATAGGCCGAGGGCAGCATCACGCAATGCACATTCTCGGGCCCAAGCGCATCGGCGGCAATGGTCGCGACGATTGCGCTGTCGATCCCGCCCGACAGGCCCAGAACCACCTTCTTGAACCCGGTCTTGGCCATGTAATCGGCCAGCCCCATGACGCAGGCGCGGTAATCAGCCTCCCAGATGCGCGGGATCTCGGCCATCATGCCCGGCTGGGCACGCCACCCCTGCGGCGTCTTGATGAAATCGACCTGTGTCAGGCAGCTGTCGAACTGCGGCATCTGCACCGCCAGCGCACCACCCGGGTTCAGCACCATCGACGATCCGTCGAATACCTGATCGTCCTGCCCGCCCACCATGTTCAGATAGACCAGCGGCAAGCCGGTTTCCACCACCCGCGACACCATCAGGTTCAGCCGCAGGTCGGGCTTGCCGCGATGATAGGGCGATCCATTGGGCACCAGCAGGATTTCCGCCCCCGTTTCGGCCAGCGTCTCGGCCACATCGGGGTGCCAGGCATCTTCGCAGATCGGCGTGCCGATCCGCAGCGGGCCAACCCGGTAAGGGCCACTGACATCGGCCGCGGCAAACACCCGCTTTTCATCGAACACGTCGCTGTTGGGCAGATGGTGCTTCAGCACCGTTGCCGTGATTTCGCCGCCCTGCAGCACATACCACGCATTGTGCAGCCGCCCCGACACCAGCGCAGGCCCGCCGATCCCCAGGGCCGGCCCATCAGCGCAATCGCGTGCAAGCTGGTGAATCGCTGCAATCGCCGCATGGGTGAAAGCCGGTTTCAGGATCAGGTCCTGGGTCTGATAGCCGGTGATGAACATCTCGGTCAGCGCCAGCATGTCGGACCCGGCGGCCTTGGCCTGATCCCAGGCGTCGCGCGCCATCGTGGCATTGGCCGCGATCGCCCCTACTGTGGGGTTGAGCTGCGCCAGCGTCAGGCGAAAACGGTCGGACATCTGCGGCCCCCATGAATGACAGCGGGCCCGCGCCCCCCGAGGATTTGTCTTGCTTTCTAGCAGACTGACAGCCAAGGAAAAGGCTAGAAGCAAGGAGGTATCCATGCGCAAGGGGATCGCAGGCGGGCTGGCGGCTTTGCTGCTGGCGGGGGGCGCGGCTTTCGGCCAGACCGATGGCGAGGTGCTCGTCAAGCAATATGACGATGGCTCGGTCTATGAGGGCACATTCCTCGATGGCAAGCAGCATGGCACTGGCACCTACACCCTGCCCAATGGCTTTGAATATAGCGGCGAATGGGTCGCGGGCGAAATTCGCGGCAAGGGCACGGCACGCTATCCTGACGGATCGGTCTATGAAGGCGATTTTCTGGGCGGCAAACCCTTTGGGCGCGGCAAGATCACCTATGCCAATGGCGGCAGCTACGAAGGTGAATGGCAGGATGGCCAGATCACCGGGCAAGGGATCGCGCGCTATGCAGATGGCTCGGTCTATGAAGGCGGAATGCGCTCTGCGACCCATCACGGGCGCGGCAAGCTGACCGCGCCCGGCGGTGCGATCTATGACGGCGACTGGGTCGATGGCGTGAAAGAGGGCACGGGGCTGCTGTCTTATCCAGACGGCACGGTTTACGAAGGCGCGATGCAGGCCGGGGTCCGGGCGGGCAAGGGCAAGCTGACCATGCCGAATGGTCTGATCTATGAAGGTGACTGGGCCGAGGGCCAGATGCAGGGCAGCGGAACCCTGACCCAGCCCAATGGCGACCGGTACGAGGGCAGCTTCGCACAAGGCAAACGATCCGGCACCGGCAAGATGACCTATGCCAGTGGCGCAGTGTATGAAGGCGGCTTTGCCAATGACCTGCGCCATGGCAAGGGCCGGTTCAGCAGCCCCGATGGCTTTGTCTATGAAGGCGACTGGGCCGAGGGCCAGATGCAGGGCACGGGTCGCATGACCTATGCCGATGGCGCGGTCTATCAGGGGGCGATGGTCACAGGGCAGCCCCAGGGGCGCGGCAAGATCACCTACAAGGATGGCTCCAGCTATGAGGGCGATTGGCAAAAGGGTGTGATCGCGGGTCAGGGCCGGGCCAGCTATGCTGACGGCGCGATTTATGTCGGGGCCTTTGCCGCCGGACAGGCGCAGGGCAAAGGTGTGCTGACCCGACCCGACGGTTTTCGCTATGACGGTGACTGGCAGGCAGGCAAGCGCAGTGGAAAGGGCAAGGCCAGCTATCCGGGCGGCGCGGTCTATGTCGGTGATTTCGTCGATGGCATCCGGCAGGGCCAAGGCGAGCTGACCATGCCCGACGGGTTCAAATATCTCGGGGCCTGGCAGGGGGGCGAAATGTCCGGCAAGGGGATAGCCACCTATCCCAATGGCGATGTGTATGAAGGTGAATTCCAGCTGGGCAAACGTCAGGGGCAAGGCACCCTGCGCTATGCCAGCGGGCAGGAAACTGCGGGCAACTGGCTGAATGGCATCCTCGTCGCACCGGGCAGCCACCCCCCTGCAGAGGGTACTGCGCCCGATCCAGACCCGCCCAATCCGGCACCTGTGCCCTGATACCGTTTCAGCCGAACAGAACCCGGCAGATTTCTTCCAGCAGCCTTGGCTGCGACAGCGGCTTTGACACATGGCCGGCAAAGCCTGATGCCAGATAGCTGTCAACCTGATGCCGCATCGCATTGGCGGTGATGGCGATGGCCGGTGCCCCCCCTGCCCCGCCGGTATCACGGATCGCCTGAAGCGTGGCGATCCCGTCCAGCACCGGCATCGAGATGTCGAGCAGCATCAGGTCAAAGGCACTGTCAACCGCCTGCATCAGCGCCTCGCGCCCGTCGGCGACCATCACGATCTCCATCCCGCTGCGCGCCAACATGGCCAGCAATATCTTGCGGTTGGTGGCATTGTCATCGGCGGCCAACACCTTCAGCCCCGCCAGCCGGTGCAGCGGCAGGTCAGGGCCCGCAAGCGCAGGTCGGACCGGGATCGCGGCCTCTTGCGGTTCAGCAAGCGGCAATGACACCCGGATGCGGGTGCCGAACCCCGGCTGCGACTGGGGCACAATTTCGCCCCCCATCATCAGAACCAGCTTCTTCACGATCGACATGCCCAGCCCTGTGCCGCCAAAGCGCCGGGTCACCGTGGTATCCGCCTGCTGAAAATCCTCGAACATCCGCGCCATCTGGTCCGAGGTCATGCCGATGCCGGTATCCATCACATCGAGCGTCAGCGGCCTGCCGGGCGGGCTGGTCATCAACACGCGGATTTCGCCGGTTTCAGTGAACTTGATCGCATTGCCCAGCAGATTGTGCAGGATCTGCGCGATCCGGTGCGGGTCCCCCAGCCGCAGATTCTGCGTATCCGCGCTGGCCAGAATGGCAAAGCTCAGCCCCTTTTCCTGTGCGCGCAACGAATGCAGCGCTTCTACCCGGGCGACAATATCAGCGGGACGAAAGGCGACCTGTTCCAGTTCCAGCCGCCCGGCGTCGATCTTCGACAGGTCCAGAATGTCATTGATAACGTGCAGCAGCACTTCGCCGGAATCGCGGATCGTGGCGATCATCTGGCGGTGTTCGGGTTCGTGAACCAGACCTTCCAGCAATTCGGCCATGCCCAGCACGCCATTCAGGGGGGTGCGGATCTCGTGGCTCATGTTCGCCAGAAACATGCTCTTGGCTTCGTTCGCGGCCTCGGCGGCCACAAGGGCGCGCTCCAGATCGGCGGTGCGCAGCCGGACTTCATCCTCCAGCGTCCGGGCCTGACGTTCCAATCGCAGATTGGCCTCGTACAAGGCGCGGCTCTTGGCCTCCAGCAACTGCTCGGCCTCTTCCCTCGCCTGCCTTTCCCGATCGTATCTGCGGCGAGACACCGTTTCGGGCGGAGCAGCGGTCATGGCACGGCATACCGGATTTCAAACTCGGCCCGCGCCGCGCCGGGCTGGGAAAGATCGCGCGTGTCAATCGCCGCAGGGCGCCCGAAATGATCGACACAGCCTTCAATCAGCCCCTTGCAAAAGGGCACCAGCGGGCGGCTGGAGCTGTAGGTCATCCGCAGCCCGTCATCACCCAGCCTTTCGGTCTGGAAACTGGGCAACTCGGCATCGGGATAAATCTTGCGCACTTCGACATGCACTTCGCCTTCGATCGCCTCCAGCATGGCCATCACATCGGGCTTGCTTTCGAAGAACGCGGGGTAATGGGTCTTGAAGGTGTTCATCATCCAATGCCCGAACTGGCGCTGCAATTCCTCGCCCGGCACATTGGTGGCCCGGCTGAAGGCCTGCACCAGCGCGACCAGATCGCTGCAGGGATAATCCCCCACCGCCGTAAATGCCCCGCCGGTCAAAAGCGGCGTGTCATCCAGCACCTGATCCACCGCAGCTTCGCCCACGAGCTCTTCTGCCATGCGCAGAAGCTCCACAAATACGATGCCCTTCATGGCGACCCCTTTTCCCATTCTCCGGTTTTGTTCTCGCACCCCAAGGTTAACGAAGTATTGAAATCCAAAGCTTGTCCTTGGTCCGGTCAGCCGTTATCCCGCCCGCCTGCCAGAACCGGAGCCCCGAATGCCGCGTGCATTGACCAATCTTGATGATCTTGTCGAAGCAGACCTGCTGACGCAGGGTTCCGTGCCCGCGCTGGCACCTCTGGCCGAGACATTCCGCATCCGGCTGACGGCGGAAATGGCCGGGGCGGCGGCGGCCTCTGCCGGGGTGGCGCGGCAATTCCTGCCCGATCCCGCCGAGGCGGTGATCGCCGCTGAAGAGCTGACCGATCCGATCGGCGATCACGTCCACAGCCCGGCACCGGGCCTGACCCATCGCTATCCCGACCGGGTGATCCTGGCGGTCACCCAGACATGCGAGGTCTATTGCCGCTTCTGCTTTCGGCGCGAAACGGTTGGCGCAGCGGGGGCGCTGCCGCCCGCCGATCTGGATCGCGCGCTGGACTACATCGCCGCCACACCTGCAGTGCGCGAGGTGATCCTGACCGGGGGCGATCCCCTGTCGCTCAGCCCGCGCCGTTTGGGCGATATCCTTGATCGGCTGGCGGCGATCCCCCATGTCGGGCTGGTGCGGCTGCACAGCCGGGTGCCGGTCGTGGCGCCGGGGCGCATCGACGACGATCTGATCGCGCGGCTGGATATCCGCCCGGCGGTCTGGCTGGTGGTCCATACCAACCATCCCGACGAAATCACCCCCGAGGCGGGACAGGCCCTGCGCCGCCTGTCCCGGGCCGGCATTCCCTTGCTGTCGCAAACCGTGCTGCTGCGCGGGGTGAATGATCGGGTCGAGGTACTGGAGGCAATGATGCGGGCGCTGGTGACTAACCGGGTGAAACCCTATTACCTGCATCATTGCGATCTGGCGCGGGGCACCGGCCATTTTCGCACCACGATTGCCGAAGGTCAGGCCCTGATTTCGGCTTTGCGCGGTCGGGTTTCAGGGATGATGGTGCCAACCTATGTGCTGGATATTCCGGGCGGCCATGGCAAGGCCCCGCTTACGCCTTCGGCCGCCACTCCCGGCCCGGAGGGCTGGCAGGTGCGCGACTGGCAAGGCGGCCAGCACGCCTATACCGATCCCTGAAAGCTGATCCGGAAAGATTGCCCCCCCGACCCTGGGGAGATCGGGGGGGCCAGACCCGGCGGGAGCGTGGTCCCTTCGGATCTGTGACGCAGCCGGAATGCCTGGGCATCCGGCAAACAGAAATCAGCCACCGCCCATGAAAGGCGGCAAGCTGCACAAAAGTTTGTCTGAAAGCCCGCGCGATGGCCCGATTTGCAGGCAAAGCCCCATCTGCACCCGCAAGAACGCGGATCGGGCAGGAACGGGCGGCACCAGCAACAACCGGGCGCAAGGAAAGCGCAGGGTCAACATGCAAACTGTTTGACCTGTTCAGCAACCGCTTGCAATGGGGGGCTGGCACTATGCGCGAAACTTCGGTGAATTTGACAACCCAGACGCAACGTCACACCGCTTTGAACAGGTCAAAGTCCGTGTTTTGCTGAAAAAATCAGCACCATGCCCGGGCCCGATTCAAGACGGTTGCAATCGGCCATCGGGCTGTATTTTGGGTGGCGTTGACATTGCCGGAAACGGGCACAGATTCCCCCCTTTTCTTTCCGGCCCTACCCGTTATAGTCGCGCCCCATGACCACGGGTTTTCATATCGTCTCGCGCGCCTGCGCCCCGGCCACCCGTGGCCTGCTTCTCCTTATTCGCCTCTGAGCGTGCCCTTGGGTGCGACCGCTCGGAGGTGACCAGCACCCATGGATGAAGCAGACAGAGACAACAGGATTTCCGATATGACGACCGAAAACGCCCCTGCAAGCCCTCAGGCCCGTGTGCTGATTTTCGACACTACCCTGCGCGATGGTGAACAATCGCCCGGCGCGACCATGACGCATGACGAAAAGCTGGAAATTGCCGGCCTGCTCGATGAAATGGGCGTGGACATCATCGAAGCGGGCTTCCCCATCGCCAGCGAGGGAGATTTCAACGCCGTATCCGAGATCGCCCGGCGCAGCCGCAACTCCACCATCTGTGGTCTGGCCCGTGCCAATTACAAGGATATCGACCGCTGCTGGGAAGCGGTGAAACATGCGCGGTCGCCACGCATTCACACTTTCATCGGCACCTCGCCGCTGCATCGCGCCATTCCCAATCTGGACATGGACCAGATGGCCGAGCGCATCCACGACACCGTCACCCACGCCCGCAACCTGTGTGACAATGTGCAATGGTCGCCCATGGATGCCACGCGGACCGAACCGGATTACCTGTGCCGGGTGGTGGAAATCGCCATCAAGGCCGGGGCCACCACGATCAACATTCCCGATACCGTGGGCTATACCTACCCGTTCGAAAGCGCGAAGATCATCCGCATGCTGCTGGAGCGCGTGCCGGGGGCCGACAAGATCATCTTCGCCACCCATTGCCATAACGATCTGGGCATGGCGACAGCCAACAGCCTTGCCGCGGTCGAGGCAGGTGCGCGCCAGATCGAATGCACGATCAACGGCCTGGGCGAACGTGCGGGCAATACCGCGCTGGAAGAGGTGGTGATGGCGCTGCGCGTGCGCAATGACATCCTGCCTTACCAGACAGGGATCGACACGACCAAGATCATGCATCTGTCGCGCCGCGTCTCTACCGTGTCGGGCTTTCCGGTGCAGTTCAACAAGGCCATCGTCGGCAAGAACGCCTTCCTGCATGAAAGCGGCATCCATCAGGATGGCGTGCTGAAGAATGTCGAAACCTTCGAAATCATGCGCCCCGAAGATATCGGCCTGACGCAGAAGAACCTGACGATGGGCAAGCATTCGGGCCGCGCGGCCCTGCGCGCCAAGCTGAAGGAACTGGGTTTTGATCTGGCCGACAATCAGCTCAATGATGTCTTCGTGCGGTTCAAGGCCTTGGCCGACCGCAAGAAAGAGGTCTATGACGACGATCTGGTCGCGCTGATGAAGGATCAGGAAACCTCGACCGGCAGCGATACGCTGCAGGTGAAACGCCTGCGCGTGGTCTGCGGCACCGAAGGCCCGCGCGAGGCGGAGCTGACCTTGCTGATCGACGGCGTCGAACATGCGATTGACGCAACCGGCGACGGTCCGGTGGATGCGGCGTTCAATGCGGTGGACATGCTCTATCCGCATCAGGCGGAGCTGCAGCTCTATCAGGTGAATGCCGTGACCGAAGGCACCGATGCGCAGGCCACGGTCAGCGTGCGCATCTCGGAAGACGGGCGCATCGCCACCGGTTCATCTGCCGATACCGATACGGTGGTGGCCAGCGTGAAGGCCTATGTCAACGCGCTGAACCGGCTGATCGAACGGCGCAAGAAATCGGCGCCGGGCGATGATGTGAAGACCGTGGACTATCGCAGCAGCACCTGAGGCTGACCTGCCGCAAGGGCATGACAGGGCGCGGCACAAGCCGCGCCCTTTGTGCATTTTGCCGCCATATCGCAAATTGGTAAATCAGGGCCCGGAAAGGCCACCGTTGACCCCCTGGATGTTCGAAATCTCCAAGCCATTTTTGCACACGCGGAATTGCGCCGCCGCCTTGCCAAGCAGGGTTTCGCTGGCCTTTACCTGTCTTTATATGAAGACGCCCACCTCAGGCTGGCTGAGTCGCGGGCCAAGGGCTTTTTGCAACAAAGGACGCAGTCCACAATGTCACTCACCGGTCTTTTCTCGTCGGATATGGCGATCGACCTCGGCACCGCGAATACGCTTGTCTATATCCGTGGCAAGGGCATCGTGCTGAACGAACCTTCGGTGGTGGCGTATCATGTGAAGGACGGCAAGAAACAGGTTCTGGCCGTTGGCGAAGATGCCAAGCTGATGCTGGGCCGCACCCCCGGCAGCATCGAGGCGATCCGACCGATGCGCGATGGCGTCATTGCCGATTTCGACAGTGCCGAAGAGATGATCAAGCATTTCATCCGCAAGGTCCACAAGCGCACGACGTTCAGCAAGCCGAAGATCATCGTCTGCGTGCCGCATGGCGCGACCCCGGTGGAAAAGCGCGCGATCCGCAATTCGGTTCTGCAGGCGGGTGCGCGCCGCGCGGGCCTGATCGCCGAACCGATTGCGGCGGCCATCGGCGCGGGCATGCCGATCACCGAACCCACCGGCAACATGGTGGTGGATATCGGCGGCGGCACGACCGAGGTGGCCGTGCTGTCCCTGGGCGATATTGTCTATGCCCGTTCGGTGCGGGTGGGCGGCGACCGGATGGATGACGCGATCATCAGCTATCTGCGGCGCCACCAGAACCTGTTGATCGGCGAAAGCACCGCCGAACGGATCAAGACCACCATTGGCACCGCCCGGATGCCCGATGACGGGCGCGGCGCATCGATGGCCATTCGCGGGCGCGATCTGCTGAACGGCGTGCCGAAGGAAACCGAAATCAACCAGGCCCAGGTGGCCGAGGCGCTGGCCGAACCCGTGCAGCAGATCTGCGATGCGGTGATGCAGGCGCTGGAAACCACGCCCCCCGATCTTGCCGCCGATATCGTGGATCGCGGTGTGATGCTGACGGGTGGCGGGGCGCTGCTGGGCGATCTCGATCTGGCGCTGCGCGAGCAGACCGGCCTGTCGATTTCCGTCGCAAATGAATCGCTGAACTGTGTGGCGCTTGGCACCGGCAAGGCGCTGGAATACGAAAAGCAGCTGCGCCACGTCATTGATTACGACAGCTGATCACGCGCGCCTGACGGGGCCCCGCCATGGCAAAGAGCCGAACCTCGCCCGAAGACTACATTGCCCCGATCAGGCGCATCCTGATCGGGATGCTTGTTCTGGCGCTGCTGGTGCTGTTTTTGGTCTGGCGGATCGACAGCCCCCGCGTGGAACGCTTCCGCACCGCGCTGATCGATCAGGTCGCGCCGGGGTTCGATTGGGTCATGCTGCCGGTCGCCAAGGTGGTGGACATGGCGCAGGGCTTTCAAAGCTATACCAAGCTTTATCAGCAGAACCAGGAATTGCGCCAGGAACTGCAGGCCATGCGCCAATGGAAAGAGGCGGCCCTGCGGCTGGAACAGCAGAATGCCAAGTTGCTTGATCTCAATCAGGTGCGGCTTGACCCCAAGCTGACCCATATCACCGGCGTGGTGCTGGCCGATAGCGGAAGCCCGTTCCGGCAATCGGTCTTGCTGAACGTGGGCGCGCGCGATGGCATCCGCGATGGTTGGGCGGCGATGGATGGCATCGGGCTGGTGGGGCGCATCTCGGGCGTGGGAAACAAGACGGCGCGGGTGATCCTGCTGACCGACAGCAACAGCCGTGTGCCTGTTGTGGTGCAGGCCTCGGGGCAGAAGGCCCTGCTGGCAGGCGACAACAGCGCCGCCCCGCCATTGGAATTCATCGACAAGCCCGATCTGGTCCGCCCCGGCGATCAGGTCGTCACATCAGGCGATGGCGGAGTGCTGCCTTCCGGGCTGCTGGTCGGACAGGTGGCGCAGGGGCCGGACCGCAGGCTGCGGGTGATCCTTGCGGCCGATTACGAACGGCTGGAATTCCTGCGGGTGCTGCGCAGCCATGATCTGGAACCGATCACCGATCCGGGCACGCTGGTGGCCCCGCCACTGGCCACGGGTCTGATCGGCCCGCTGCCCGCCCCCAAGGCCGAAGTCGATGCCGAGCCCGCGCCGGGGGATGGCGATGGGTGACCCGCTGCGCCGCGATGTGCTGTTGCATCGGGCGATCTATGTCGCGGTCGCGCTGTTCATGCTGTTTCTGCGGCTACTGCCGCTTGACAGCACGGCGGGCCGCCTGCCCGGCCCTGATATCCTGCTGTGCCTGACGCTGGCCTGGGTGCTGCGGCGGCCCGATTATGTGCCGGTCCTGCTGATTGCCACCGTGGTATTGCTGGAAGACCTGCTGCTGATGCGGCCCCCGGGGCTCTGGACGGCGCTGGTCGTGCTGGGCAGCGAAGTGCTGCGCTCGCGCCTTGCACTGACCCGTGAATTGTCTTTCCTGATGGAATGGCTTTTCATCGCCATGTTGATGCTGGCCATGTTCTTCCTGTACCGTCTGGCCTTTGCGGTGACCGCCCTGCCCCAGCCTGGCTTTGGCTTTGCCATGGCGCAGGTGCTCGCCTCGATTCTGGTCTACCCGCTGGTTGTCGGGCTCAGCCGCATCACATTGGGTGTGCACAAGCCCGGCATGGGCGAATTGGATGACATGGGACGGCGGCTATGAGACGGACCCCGCGCGATACCGAAGAAAGCACACGCGGCGTGCGCCGCCGGGCACTGCTGATGGGCGGGGCGATGGCCGGTTTTGTCGCGGTGCTGGGTGCGCGGATGCGCTATCTGCAGATCGATCAGGCCGACCAGTTCAAGCTGCTGGCCGAGGAAAACCGCATCAACATCCGGCTGATCCCGCCGGCCCGTGGCCTGATCTTCGATCGCAACGGCAAGCTGATCGCGGGCAATGAACAGAATTACCGCATCGTGATCACGCGCGAAGATGCGGGCGATGTGGAACTTGTGCTCAAGCGGCTGTCGCAACTGATCCCGCTGACACAGGACGAAATCGACAAGACGCTGAAGGAGGTCGAGCGGCGATCTTCTTTCGTGCCGATCATCGTGGCCGACCGGCTGAGTTGGGAAGAGTTTTCCAAGATCGCGCTGAACGCCCCCAGCCTGCCGGGCGTCACGCCCGAAGTCGGGCTGAGCCGGGTCTATCCCCGCGACACCGATTTTGCGCATGTCGTGGGCTATGTCGGCCCGGTGTCGGAAAAGGATCTGGAAGGGATCGAAAACCCCGATCCGGTGCTGCAGATCCCCAAGTTCCAGATCGGCAAGATCGGTGTCGAACGCTGGACCGAAGATCTGCTGCGCGGCCGCGCCGGGCAAAAGCGGATCGAGGTGAACCATGTCGGCCGCGTGATGCGCGAACTGGAACGGATCGAAGGCGATCCGGGCAATGACCTGCGCCTGACCATCGACGCCGATATCCAGAACTTTGCCCAGGTCCGGCTGGGCGAGGAAAGCGCCGCCATGGTGGCGATGGATGTCGAAACCGGCGATGTGCTGGCCATTGCCAGCGGCCCGTCCTTCGACCCGAACCTGTTCGTGCGCGGGATCAGCCGCAAGGATTACTCTGTCCTGACCGAAAACGATCACCGGCCGCTTGCGAACAAGACAGTGCAGGGGCTTTATCCCCCCGGATCGACCTTCAAGATGGTCACGGCGCTGGCTGCGCTGCAGGATGGCGTGATCACCCCCGGCACCGGGGTCTATTGCCCCGGGCATTACGAAGTCGGCGGACGGCGCTTTCATTGCTGGAAACGCTCGGGTCATGGCACGGTATCGCTGCATTCGGCGCTGGCAGAAAGCTGCGACGTCTATTTCTATGACATCGCGCTGAAGGTGGGCATCGACAAGATCGCGGAAATGGGCCGGCTGCTGGGCCTGGGGCAGCGCCATGATCTGCCAATGTCCGCCATTGCTGCGGGTGTGATGCCCGACAAGGCCTGGAAACAGGAAAGCTATGGGCAGGAATGGCGGATCGGCGACACGGTCAATGCCTCGATCGGGCAAGGTTATGTGCTGACCTCGCCGCTGCAACTGGCGGTGATGACCGCGCGCATCGCCAGCGGCAAGGCGGTGACGCCCCGGCTGGTGCATGCCATCGGTTCCGAAGTGCAGCCCGCCCCGGAAGCACCGCCTCTGCCGATTGACCCGCAGTATCTGGCCGAAGTGCGGCGTGGGATGTTCGAGGTGATGAACGCCCAACGCGGCACCGCCAAATCTTCGCGCATTGTCGATGAAACCATGCTGATGGCAGGTAAGACCGGCACGGCACAGGTGCGCAACATCGGCACCGCCGAACGCGAATCCGGCGTGCGCAAGAATGAAAGCCTGCCCTGGCGGCTGCGCGACCATGCGCTTTTCGTCTGCTACGCCCCGCATGACAAACCGAAATATGCGGTCGCGGTCGTGGTGGAACATGGTGGCGGCGGTTCGACGGCGGCGGCGCCTCTGGCACGCGATCTGCTTTTGCGCTGCCTGACCGGTGGGATGCCGCCCCTGTCGGCCTATCCGGCTGCCCAGCGGGGCCGGATCGAGACCCAGTTGAAGGAAATGAAGCTGCGCAGCCCCGATAGCCCGATGCCGGGCAAGTCGCGGGCCTGAGGGGATGGCATGAGCTTTCTGGAATACCGCATCAAGACCGCGCCGACCGGGCTGCGCAAGGTGCTGTATCTGAACTGGCCGCTGGTCCTGCTGGTGACGGCTGTCGCCTCGGTCGGGTTTCTGATGCTCTATTCGGTGGCGGGGGGGCGGATCGGGCTTTGGGCCGAGCCGCAGATGAAGCGCTTTGCCGTGGGCATGGTGCTGATGTTCATCGTGGCCTTCGTGCCGATCTGGTTCTGGCGCAGCATGTCGGCGCTGGCCTATGGTGTCGCCTTCGCACTTCTGGTGCTGGTGGAGCTGATGGGCCGCGTCGGCATGGGGGCCCAACGCTGGATCGAACTGGGCCCCATAGTGCTGCAACCCTCCGAGATGATGAAATTCACGCTCGTGATGATGCTGGCCAGCTACTACGACTGGTTGGACCCGAAGAAAGTGTCGCGGCCCTTCTGGGTGTTGCTGCCGGTGCTGATCATCGTGGCGCCGACGGTTCTGGTGTTGATGCAGCCCAACCTTGGCACCTCGATCATGCTGCTGGCGGCGGGCGCTGCGGTGATGTTCTGCGCAGGGGTCAGCTGGTGGTACTTCGCCGGGGTGGCGGGGATTGTCGGTGCGGCGGTCTATGGCGTCTTTGCGCTGCGGGGCACGCCCTGGCAGTTTCTGCATGATTACCAGTATCGCCGGATCGACACATTCCTTGATCCGACCGCTGATCCGCTGGGTGCGGGGTACAACATCATTCAGGCCCAGATTGCCCTGGGGTCGGGCGGTTGGGGCGGCAAGGGGTTCATGCAGGGCACGCAAAGCCGCCTGAACTTTCTGCCCGAAAAGCACACCGACTTCATCTTCACCACATTGGCCGAGGAATTCGGCTTTGTCGGGGCCTTTTCATTGCTGGCGCTTTATGCCGCGATCATTGCTTTCTGCGTCGTGTCAGCCCTGCAGAACCGCGACCGGTTTTCGCAACTTCTGATCCTTGGCGTGGCGGCCAACCTGTTCTTCTACATCGCCGTGAACCTGTCGATGGTCATGGGCATGGCCCCGGTGGTGGGGGTGCCGCTGCCCTTGCTGTCTTATGGCGGGTCGGCCATGCTGGTGTTGCTGGTGGGCTTTGGCCTTGTGCAAAGCGCGCATGTGCATCGCCCCAGATGATGTTGTGCCCCCCGGCCAAAGCCTGCCATGGCAGGTGTGGGAATTGGATAATTGGACCAAGGTAAAGACATGAATGTGGTTCTGTTTGCCGCCGGTGCGGCATTGTGGCCGGAATATGAGGCACCGCTGCGCCGTGCCTTTGCCGAGGCCGGGGTGGCAGCGGATCTGGTGACCGAGGCTGATCCCGCCCGGGTCAGCGCAATCATCTATGCCCCCGGCAGCCCCTTGCAGGATTTCACGCCCTTCACGCGCTGTGGGCTGGTGCAAAACCTCTGGGCCGGGGTGGAGCGTATTGTCGGCAATCCGACCTTGACCCAGCCCCTGTGCCGGATGGTTGATCCAGGCCTGACCGAAGGCATGGTGGAATATGTCACCGGCCATGTGCTGCGCCACCATCTGGGAATGGATCGCCATATCCTGCGCGCGCCGGGATGGGATCAGATCATCCCGCCGCTGGCCCGCGAACGCCGGGTGACCGTGCTCGGGCTGGGCGAATTGGGTCTGGCCTGCGCGCGGGCGCTGCAGGCGCTGAATTTCGATGTGGCGGGCTGGAGCCGCAGCGCCAAGACCGGCCTGCCCTTCCCGGCCGATCATGGCGAGGAAGGGTTGCAGCGGGTTCTGGCGCGGTCTGACATTCTGGTGACCCTGTTGCCGCGCACGGCCGAGACGGAAAACCTGCTGGATGCGCAGCGGCTGGACTGGCTGCCGCGCGGGGCGGTGATCATCAATCCGGGCCGGGGCGCGCTGATCGATGATGCGGCACTGCTGGCGGCGTTGGATCGCGGACAGATTGGCCATGCCACGCTGGATGTCTTTCGGGTGGAACCCCTGCCCGACGATCACCCCTTCCGCCGCCACCCGCGCGTGACGGTCACCCCGCATATTGCAGCCGATACAAGGGCCAGCTCTGCCTCGCGCGTGGTTGCCGAAAATCTGCGGCGCCTGCAGCGGGGCGAACCGCTGCTGCATCGCGTCGATCTGGCGCGCGGCTATTGAAGCGACAGGCCTGCTGCCTTAGATTTCTGCCATCCCCGCATCCTGCGGGGAATGGAGCCTTGATGCCGGAGCTTGTGACCAAGCCCTGAGCCCCGGGTGGAACAGGGGCGGAATGACAGCCTGACGCGTGCTGCGTCGGGTAATCAAGTCATGTCTGCAAGGCACTTCCATGAATATCTCGAAACGTGAACAGCGGGTGCTGCATGCACTCGCGCAGGGCGGGGCCATCCGCCATGAACGTGGCGATTCGCGCCGCATCGACGCCGTCCTTTGCCTGACCCGCGACGGGTTGATCCTGTCCGATTGCACGCTGGACCTGTTCCGGCAGATGAAGCGGCGCGGGCTGATCGCCTCGCAAGGCGGCGGTCCGTATCGGATCACGCTGCGCGGTCGGCAGGCGGTCAGACCACAACCCGACAACCGCTGAAACGGGTGCGGGGCAGATGTTCCGTCTTGCACCTGCCCCGGTTTCACCGGTCTGCCGCCGAAAACCCCGCCCAGACCGACAACCGGTCTGGGGTCCGGGGTGTCATGTCGCGTCTGAGTTTCAAGTGTGGCATGCTCCTGATCGGGCCGATCGCTGCGCTGCTGCATTTAATGCCGTGCTGCATGCCGGGGGTGCGTTGCCCCGCAGGCTTCACCCCGTTGCGGAACCGCGGCCCGTGCGGATCATTGCCGCTACACGGGATGCAACCTTTCCACCCGATCTGCTGCGCAATAAGGTGACCACGCTTGGCCATCCCAACGCGTTTCTTGTGATCCCCGACCATACCCATTGGCTCCATGATGCCGGTCCACAGATTGCCGAACAAGCATGGGTCTGGATGGCGCAGCTTTCATCCGGCACGGGCGCCTTGGACCGCCAGGGCTGTGTGATGGCGCTATTTCGGGCGGCGAAAGAACCGTGACCGGTCATACAGCCCTTCCAGCCGTTTCAGCCGCGCTTCGGTCGCGTCCCATGTCAGGGTCTGGACGGCGGCCAGCAATGTCTCCACCAGAACGGTGATCGACACCATGCTGTCCCAGGCACTGGGGGCCTCGATATGCGCGGCCAGCGTGTGGCGCGCATGCTGTGCGGCCGGGCTGACCCAGCGGTCGGTGATCAGCACCACCTCGGCCCCCTGTTCCACCGCCAGTTCCACCAGTTGCAGCACGGAATTTTCGTAACGGCGGATGTCAAAGACCAGCAGCACATCGCCGGGCTTCATGTCCAGCAGCGCAGGCGGCCAGGTGTTCGACAGGCCCGACAGCAGCGTCACCTCGGGACGGACCACCTTCATCAGGGTCACCAGATATTCAGCCTGCGCATGGGTAATGCGCCCGCCCATGGCAAAGACCGCCCGGCCCGGATCGGCCAGCAGGCGGGCTGCCGCATCAAACTCGGCATGGTCGATCTGGCCCAGCGTGGCCTGCAGATTGGCCACCACCGCATCGGCAAAGCGATTGAGGATATGGGTATCCGGGGCGCTGCCTGTCCAGCGGTCATGCTTGGCGATGGGCGATACCAGCATGGCCTCGACATCCGCGCGCAAGGCGTGCTGGAAATCGGGATAGCCCTTGTAGCCCAGCTTCTGGCACAGGCGCACCACCGTGGGCGTGGACACATCGGCCGCCTTGGCCAGGGCGGTGATCGACCCGAGTGCCGCCACCGGATAGCTGCGCAGGATATGGGTGGCCAATTGCCGTTCGGCGCGCGTCAGATCGGGCAACGCGGCGCGCATCCCGTCTTCGACCGTGACGATTGCGGGTGTCTCCATCGCAGCCCCCTCCCCTTTTGCAATGCCAGACTGGCACGGCTTGGAAAACTTTGTAACAGAAATCTTCCTTAAGAAAAATTCTTGACAGAATGTCGACCTGCGGTGACGCTGAGCGCAACAACAGGGATGACTCGCAGCAATGACTGCCTTGGAACCACAGCCGGACGGGTGCTTTGCGCCCGTCATCGCGGTATCGCAGACCAGAGGGGATCTGATCCTTGTCTGCGAGCACGCATCGAACAGCTTTCCTGCCCCTTGGGGCGATCTCGGACTTGGCCCGGATCAGCGGCAAGCCCATATCGCATGGGACCCGGGCGCACTTGGCCTGATGCAGGCTCTGGCCCGGCGGCTGGACGCCAGCACCATCCATGCCACGGTCAGCCGCTTGATCTATGATTGCAACCGCGCCCCCGACATGCCCGGCGCGATGCCCGCCCGGTCGGAGATCCATGATGTGCCGGGCAATGCAAACCTGTCAGACGCGTCGCGTCTGGCCCGCACCCGCGCGGTGTACCTGCCTTTCCATGCTGCCCTGCATGGCATGATTGCCGAACAGATCGCCCAGGGCCGCCGGCCGACAGTCATCACGATCCACAGCTTTACCCCGGTCTATTTCGGTCAGGCCCGTGCCGTGGAGTTCGGCGTGATCCATGATGCAGATGACCGCCTGGCCTGCGCCATTCTTGCCCTGGCCAAGGCGCAAACCGATCTGATATGCGGGCTGAACGCGCCCTATTCGGCAGCGGATGATGTGACGCATACATTGCGGCTGCAGGCCATCCCTTATGGTCTGGTCAATGCCATGCTGGAGATTCGCAACGACCTGATCTCCACCCCTGCCGCGCAAGAGGCCATGGCCGACCGGCTGGCCCCGGTGCTGGCTGCGGCCCTTGCCCAGATGACGGAGGCCTGAATGCCACGCTGGAGCATCATCTTTGTCCGGCTGGTGGACCGCCTGAATTATGGCGTGGGCCGCTTTGCCATGTATCTGCTGTTCGTTCTGATGGCGATCCTGATGTGGTCCCTCATCTCGAAGAACGTCCTCAACCCGTCGCTCTGGACACTGGAAATGGCCCAGTTCGCGATGGTGGCCTATTACATCCTTGGCGGACCCTATTCGATGCAAATGGGCAGCCATGTCCGGATGGACCTGTTCTATGCCCGTCAGTCGCCGCGTCAGCAGGCGATGTGGGATGCCTTCACCGTTCTGGCGCTTCTGGTTTATCTCGGCGTCATGCTCTGGGGTGCGCTGGATTCCCTTGGCTATTCGCTGGGCCTGAAATGGCCCGAGGGCGCGCTGCTGCCTGAAATCGGGCGGCTGGAACGCAGCCCGACGGCATGGCGCCCCTATCTTTGGCCGATCAAGCTGATCATGTGCATCGGCTTTCTGCTGATGTTGCTGCAATCCGTCGCCTTTCTGATCCGCGACATCGCGACCCTGAAGGGGGAAACCATCTGATGCCGCAGGAGATGATCGCCCTTCTGATGTTTTCCACCATGCTGCTGATGATGATCACGGGGCAGCGGGTGTTCGGCATCATCGGCTTTGTGGCTGTGGTTGCATCGCTCGCGCTCTGGGGCACCGGCGGGCAAAGCCTGGGCTTTTCAGCCGCGATGAAGCTGATGAAATGGTATCCCATGCTGACGCTGCCGATGTTCGTCTTCATGGGCTTTGTCATGAGTGAAACCCGGCTGGCCGAGGATATGTACAAGATGTTCCATGTCTGGTTCGGGCCGATCCCGGGCGGGCTGGCCATTGGAACGATCCTGCTGATGGTGCTGATTTCCGCGATGAACGGTCTGTCGGTGGCAGGCATGGCGATTGGTGCCACCATCGCCCTGCCCGAACTGCTTCGGCGCGGCTATGACAAGCGCATGGTCACCGGGGTCATTCAGGCCGGGTCCAGCCTTGGCATCCTGATCCCGCCATCGGTCGTGCTGGTGCTTTACGCCATGATCGCCCGCGCCCCGGTGTCAGAGCTTTGGCTGGCCGGATTGGTGCCCGGCCTTATCATGGCGGTCCTGTTCATTCTTTACAGCTGGCTGCGCTGCACGCTGCAGCCAGAGCTGGGGCCCGCGCTTGGCGCCGAGGAACGCGCAAAAATCACCTGGGGTGAGCGCATGCGGCTGCTGAGCGCGGGGATCCTGCCACTGTTCATCTTTGCCTCCATGATGATCCCCTTCATCGCCGGACGTACCTCGCTTGTGGAATCGTCGGTGGTAGGTGTCATCGCCACGGTGGCCGCCGCCATCATCACGGGCCGGTTCAACCGCCGGGTCCTCGAAGAAGCCACCCGCAACACGCTGGCCATTTCCTGCATGTTCATGTGGATCATCCTGGCTGCGCTGGCCTTTGGCGCGGTGTTCGACGGGTTGGGTGCGGTGAAAGCCATCGAAGGGCTGTTCGTCGATCAGCTGCACATGGGTCCCTGGACCATCCTGATCCTGATGCAGCTGTCCTTCCTGTTGATGGGCATGTTTCTGGACGATACCGCGATGCTGGTGATCGTGGCCCCGCTGTATGTACCGCTGGTCGCCACGCTGGATCTGGGCATCCCGCAGGGGCAGGTGCTGGTCTGGTATGGGGTGCTTTACACAATGACCTGCCAGATCGCCTATCTGACCCCACCCTTTGGCTATAACCTGTTCCTGATGCGGGCCTTTGCCCCGCCGGAAATCACCATGGCCGACATCTACATCTCGGTCGCGCCTTTCGTCCTGCTGATGGTGCTGTCGCTGGTGATGGTCATGGTGTTCCCTGACATTGCGCTCTGGCTGCCCGGCATCATCTATCCCAAGTAACCCACGATAACCCCTTCAAGAGGCGGAAAAACCGCCCGCCCCAGAAACCGACGGAGGTCAAAATGACAACGAGACGGAAGTTCCTTACCACTGGCGCGCTTGGCGGCGCGGCGGCCCTTGCGGCACCTGCCGTGGTGCAGGCGCAAGCGCCGATCAAATGGCGGATGCAGACCTATGCAGGCGCCGCCTTGGGCGAGCATGTGGTGAAGCCGGCGATCGAGGCGTTCAACCAGATCGCCCAGGGTCAGATGGAGATCGAGCTGTACTATGCAGATCAGCTTGTCCCTACGGGCGAGCTGTTCCAGGCCATGCAGGCTGGCACCATCGATTGCGTGCAATCCGATGATGACAGCATGGCCTCGCCCACCGAGGTCACCACTTTTGGCGGCTATTTTCCGCTCGGCCTGCGCTATTCGCTCGATGTGCCGGCGCTGTTCACCAAATACGGGCTGAAGCAGATCTGGGAAGACGAATACGCCGCCGTCGGCGTGAAACACATCTCCGCCGGGTCGTGGGACCCCTGCCACTTCTCGACCAAAGACCCGATCAACAGCCTGAAAGACCTTGAGGGCAAACGGGTCTTCACCTTCCCCACCGCCGGGCGCTTCCTGTCGCAATTCGGTGTCGTGCCGGTCACCCTGCCTTGGGAAGACATCGAGGTGGCAATGCAGACGGGCGAGCTCGATGGCATCGCCTGGTCGGGCATCACCGAAGTCTATACCGTGGGCTGGTCCAACGTGACCAACTACTTCCTGACGAACAACATCTCCGGCGCCTGGATCGGGCATTTCTTCGCCAATATGGACCGCTGGAACGCCCTGCCCCCGCATCTGCAAAAGCTGCTGGAGGTGTGCTTTGAACAATCGCACTACTACCGCCAGCACTGGTATTGGGCGGGCGAGGCCGATCTGCGCATCAATGGCGGCAAGCTGCAACTGACCACCATCCCGGCCGAGGAATGGAAAACGGTGGAAGATGCCGCCGTGAAATTCTGGGATGAAATCGCCGCCGAAAGCGAAGTGAAGGCCAAGGTCGTCGAGATCATCAAGAAATACAACGACACCATGGTGAAGGCAGGCCCGCCCTACCGCTACTGATCGCCCTTCTGGTCGAGCCGTCCTTGCACGGCTCGACCCCGCAAGATATGATCAAATTCCGGCCACCTTGGCCGAAGGGAGAAAAAGGATGAACCCGGTCACGCGCCCCAACTGCTGGCCCCGCAAGCCCGAATTCGGCGGCGGATGCGCCCTTTTGTGCGCCTGAACCCTTCCCCCTTTTTCCAGACCAGAGGTCCCCATGCCCGCCAATCTCACCTTCGACACCCTGAAAGCCGCCGTTGCCAGCGGTGAAATCGACACCGTCGCCGTCTGCCTTGTCGATATGCAGGGCCGCCTGATGGGCAAGCGCTTTGTCGCGCAGCATTTCATCGACGGCGCCCATGACGAGACGCATTGCTGCAACTACCTGCTCGCCACCGATATGGAGATGTATACCGTCCCCGGTTACACCAGCACCTCCTGGGCGGCGGGTTACGGCGATTACGTCATGAAACCCGATCTTTCGACCCTGCGCCGCCTGCCCTGGGCGCCGGGCACCGCCATGGTGCTGTGCGATGTGCTTGATCACCACACCCATCAGCCCGTGCCGCATTCGCCCCGCGCCATCCTGAAACGTCAGGTCGAACGCGCCAAGGCCCTTGGCTTTGACGCAATGATGGCCACGGAGCTTGAATTCTTCCTGTTCGACGAAACCTTCGCCGACCTGTTCGACCGCGGCCACCCGCTGCCCACCCCCAAGGCGCGGCACAATGTCGATTACTCGATCTGGGGTACCACGGCGGATGAGCCGATCATGCGCGACATCCGCAACCAGCTTTGGGCGGCGGGCATCCCGATCGAATGTTCCAAGGGCGAGGCCGATGCCGGGCAAGAGGAGGTGAATGCCAAATATTCCGACGCGCTCGACACCTCGGATATGCACAGCATCATCAAGCTGGCCTGCAAGCAGATCGCGCATAAACACGGCGCCTCGGTCACCTTCATGGCCAAGTATGACCACCGCAAGGCGGGCAGCAGCAGCCATATCCACCAGTCGCTCTGGAAGGACGGCCAGCCCGCCTTCCTCGACGCCGCCGATCCGCATGGCATGAGCGCGCTGATGAAACACTATATGGCAGGCCAGCTCGCCCATGCCGAGGAGATTACCTATTTCCTCGCGCCCTACGTCAACAGCTACAAACGCTTTGTCGTGGGCATGTTCGCCCCCACCAAGGCCGTCTGGTCCTGTGACAACCGCACCGCAGGCTTCCGCGTCTGCGGCGAAGGCACCAAGGGCATCCGCGTCGAATGCCGCATCGGCGGGGCTGATCTGAACCCCTACCTCGCCTGCGCCGCCCTGCTGGCGGCGGGCCTTGCCGGGATCGAAGGCCAGATGGCGCTGGAGCCCGAGATGAAGGGCGACATGTATGGCGCGGCGGGCGTGCGCGAGATTCCCAAAACCCTTGGCGCCGCCGCCGCCGCCCTCAACCGCTCTGCCATGCTGCGCGCGGCCTTAGGCGATGCGGTGGTGGATCACTATGTTCACGCTGCCGAATGGGAGATCGCCGAGCAGAACCGCGTCGTCACCGATTGGGAACGCCAGCGCGGCTTTGATCGGGCCTGATGGCATGGACACCGCGCCGATCCAAAGCATCGACCATGTGGTGCTGACCGTCCGCGACCCGGAGGCCAGTGCCCAGTTCTATGCCCGCGTGCTGGGCATGGCGGTCGAACGCTTCGGCGCGGGCCGTCTTGCCCTGCGCTTCGGCAGCCAGAAGATCAACCTGCACCCGCTGGGCATGGAAACGCGCAACCATGCCTGCATCGGCTCCGGCGATCTGTGCCTGATCACCACCTGGGATCTGGGCCGCATGGCCGCGCGTCTGGCCGCCGAAGGTGTAACCGTGATCGAAGGCCCGGTCGCCCGCACTGGCGCCACCGGCCCGATCACTTCGATCTATTTCAACGACCCGGACGGCAATCTCATCGAGATCAGCCGCTATGGGCAAGACTGATGCAAGCGCGCGGGTCTTCCGCGCATGTGAGGACATGATGACGAAGACAATCCAACTCATCTCGCCGGTGGACGGCTCGGTCTGGCTGGAACGCACCCCCGTCAGCCGCGACGAGGCCTTTGCCGCCGCTGCCCGCGCCAAGGCCGCCCAGAAGGGCTGGGCCGCGCGCCCCCTGGCCGAACGCATCGCGCTGGTGAAGGCCGGTGTCGCCAAGCTCTTGGAAGACAAGGAAGAACTGGTGGCCGAACTGGCGTGGCAAATGGGCCGCCCCACCCGCTTTGGCGGCGAATGGGGCCCGCTCAATGCGCGGGTGGATTATATGTCGGCCATTGCCGAGAAGACACTCGCCCCCGAAATGGTCGAAGATGGCGAGACCTTCACCCGCTATCTGGCGCGCGAACCCGTGGGCGTGATCTTCATCATCGCGCCCTGGAACTACCCGTTCATCACCACGATCAACACTTTGGTGCCCGGCCTGATCGCGGGCAACACGGTGATGCTGAAACATTCCAGCCAGACCCTCAAGGTGGGCGAGCGTCTGGCCGCCGCTTTCCACGCCGCGGGCGTGCCTGAAGACGTTTTCCAGAATATTGTTCTGGATCACCCGACGACCGAGGCGCTGATCGCCGCGCGCTCCTTCGGCTTTGTGAACTTCACCGGCTCTGTCGGCGGGGGCGCCGCCATCGAGAAGGCCGCCGCTGGCACCTTCACCGGCACCGGGCTGGAACTGGGCGGCAAAGACCCCGGCTATGTCCGCCATGATGCCGATCTGGATGCGGCGGTGGACAGCCTGATGGATGGCGCGATGTATAATGCCGGGCAATGCTGCTGCGGCATCGAGCGCGTCTATGTCCATGAATCGCTCTATGATGCCTTCGTCGAAAAGGCGGTGAAATGGGTGAACGGGCTGAAACTCGGCAATCCGTTTGACGCGGAAACCACCCTCGGGCCGATGGCAAATGCGCGTTTCGCCGCCGTGGTGCGGGCGCAAATCGCCGAGGCCGTGGCCGCTGGCGCCAAACCGCTGATCGACCCCGCCAACTTCCCCGCCGATGATGGCGGCGCTTATCTCGCCCCGCAAGTGCTTGTGAATGTGGATCATTCCATGCGGGTGATGATGGAGGAATCCTTCGGCCCGGTCGTCGGCATCATGAAGGTTTCGGGCGATGACGAAGCCATCAAACTGATGAACGACTCGCCCTATGGCCTCACCGCCTCGATCTGGACCGCCGACGCCGAAGCCGCCGCCGCCATCGGCGCGCAGATCGAAACCGGCACCATCTTCATGAACCGCTGCGATTATCTGGACCCGGCTCTGTGCTGGACCGGCTGCAAGGATACCGGGCGCGGCGGCTCGCTTTCCTATCTCGGCTTCCATTCGGTTACCCGGCCGAAATCCTACCATCTGAAAAAGGTGACGAAATGACCCATAACGTTCCGAACCGGAACTGGTCCTACCCCACCGCGATCAAATTCGGCGTGGGCCGCATCGCGGAACTGGCGGATCAATGCAAGGCCGCAGGCATCGCAAAGCCCCTGCTGGTGACCGACAAGGCGCTGGCCTCGCTGCCGATCACCGCGCAAGCCCTTGATATTCTTGAGGCTGCGGACCTGGGCCGTGCGGTGTTCTCGGAAGTAGACCCGAACCCGAACGAACAGAACATGCAGGACGGGATCAAAGTGTATCGCGCGGGCGGCCATGATGGCGTCATCGCCTTTGGCGGCGGCTCAGGGCTCGATCTGGGCAAGATGATCGCGCTCATGGCGCATCAGCGCGACGGGCTTTCGGTCTGGGATCTGGAAGATATCGACGACTGGTATACCCGGGCGGACGCCGACAAGATCGCCCCTGTGATTGCGGTGCCCACCACCGCAGGCACCGGCTCCGAGGTGGGCCGCGCAGGCGTGCTGACCAACAGCGTGACCCACAAAAAGAAAATCATTTTTCATCCGAAACTGATGCCCGTGGTCACGATCTGCGACCCCGCCCTCACCGTCGGCATGCCCCGCTTCATCACCGCCGGCACCGGCATGGACGCGCTGGCCCATTGCCTCGAGGCCTATTGCAGCCCGTTCTATCACCCGATGAGCCAGGGCATCGCGCTTGAAGGCATGCGGCTGGTCTTCGAAAATCTGCCGCAAGTCTATGATAATCCTAATGATCTTGACGCCCGCGCCCATATGATGAGCGCGGCCGCCATGGGTGCCGTGGCCTTCCAGAAGGGGTTGGGCGCCATTCACTCGCTCTCGCACCCGATTGGGGCGGTCTATAACACCCATCACGGCACCACCAACGCTGTGGTCATGCCGATGGTGCTGGCGTTTAACCGCAGTGCGATCGAAGACCGGATCGAAAAGGCCGCCGCCTATCTGGGCATCGCGGGCGGATTCGACGGCTTCTGCGCCGCCATCATGGACCTGCGCGCCAAGCTCGGCATCCCGGCCCATCTGACCGCCATGGGCGTCGAGGCCTCGCGTCTGGACGAGCTGACGGAGATGGCGCTGGAAGACCCGTCTTGCGGCGGCAACCCCATCGAGATGACGCGCGAAAACACCCGTGCGCTTTTTGCATCTTGCATGTAAGGTCTTGAAAAAGGGGGCGTGTCGCCCCCTTCTTCACCCCTGACAGATCGCGAGCCCATGACAGAACGTCACACCACCGAGATCGCCGTCATCGGCGCGGGCGTCATTGGCATGGCCTGTGCCTTGCGGCTGGTGTCCGAAGGGCGGCAGGTGGTGATCGTTGATCCCGAACCGCCGGGGTCTGGGGCGTCTTATGGCAATGCGGGCACGATTGCCGATTATGCCGTGCAGCCAGTCGGCACGCCGGATGTGCTGAAAAGCCTGCCATCCCTGCTGTTTGACCGCAACTCGCCGCTGGCCATCCGTCATGCCGCTTTGCCGTCACTGGCGCCCTGGTTGCTGCGCTTTGCCCGCCAGAGCCTGCCCGGTGCCGCGAAACGCAACGCGCATGCCATTGCCAGCCTTTTGGCCGGGGCCGCGCCGATGTGGAACGAACTGGCCGCAGAGGTGGGGGGTGAGGCCATTCTGCAATCGCGTGGATGTCTCTATCTTTATGAAACTACCAAGGCGTTCCGCGCCGCCAAGGCCGATATGGCCTTCCGCCAAAGCCTTGGAATATTCGTTGAAATGCTGCGCCCCGAGGAACTTGCCGCCTTGGAACCCGGCCTGCCGGTGGTGGAGGGCGGCGCGGCCTTCTTCCCCGCGGCGCGTTTTCTGTCTGATCCGGTCAGGATGATGGCCCTGTTGGCGGCCCGTCTGGAACAAGCCGGTGTCACGCATCTGCGCCACCGGGCCGACCGCATTCAACGCCGGATCGACGGGGTGCTGATCGAAGGGCCGGGCCTGCATCTGCATGCCCGACAGGTGGTTCTGGCGGCTGGGGCCCATAGCCGTCGGCTGGCGGCACAGTCTGGCGACACTGTCCCGCTAGATACCGAACGCGGCTATCATGTGGAATGGGACATGGAGCGCCCCCGGCTGACCCGCCCGGCCTGCCCCACGGCCCGGGGTTTCTACCTCTGCCCGATGGCGGGGCGGTTGCGGGTGGCAGGCACCGTGGAGCTGGGGGGCCTGACGGCGCCCCCCTCGCCCCACCGGATCGCCCGCCTGATCGAAGGTGCCCGCGCGCTGTTCCCTGACCTGAAAGAACCCACGCGCGACTGGATGGGGTTTCGCCCCTCGCTTCCCGACAGCCTGCCGGTCATCGGGCCATCGCGTGACGGCGCGCAGATCATTCATGCCTTCGGCCATGGCCATATCGGCTTGACATTGGCCCCGATCACGGCACGGATCGTGGCCGACATCATCGCCGGACGGCCCCCTGCCCTGGACATTGCGCCCTATGCGGCGACGCGGTTTCACGGCAGGTAGCCCCGGAGAATTTGGGCAAGACACAAAGGGCAGACATGGCGGGCAAGGTTTTCGTAACGGGTTCGGCGGGGTTCATCGGCTTTCATCTGAGCCAAAGGCTTCTGTCAGAAGGCTGGCAGGTTCTGGGGCTGGATGGCATGTCAGATTATTATGACGTGCGCCTGAAGCTGCGCCGCCATGCCATGCTGGCCCAGAACCCAGGCTTTCGCGCGGTCGAAGGCCTGTTGGAAACCCCCGGCCTTGTGCGCGGGCTGGTTGATGACTTCCGCCCCGATGTGATCGTGCATCTGGCTGCGCAGGCAGGCGTGCGCTATTCCATCGACGCGCCAAGGTCCTATGTCGATGCCAATCTGGTCGGCACCTTCGAGGTGCTGGAGGCGGCCCGTGCATGCCCCCCCCGGCACATGCTGCTGGCATCAACCAGTTCGGTGTTCGGGGCGAACGAGTTGATGCCCTATGCCGAAACGCATAAAGCCGATCACCAGATGAGCTTTTACGCCGCCACCAAGAAGGCGACCGAGGCAATGGCGCATAGCTATGCCCATCTCTACGCCCTGCCGACCACGATGTTCCGCTTCTTCACGGTCTATGGTCCCTGGGGCCGGCCAGACATGGCGCTGTTCAAATTCACCAAGGCGATCCTGAGTGGCGAGGCGATTGACGTCTATAACCACGGCGATATGCGGCGCGATTTCACCTATATTGATGATCTTGTCGAAGGGATTGTGCGGCTGATCGCGGCGGTTCCGGGCGCAAATCCGGTGGGCGAGTCTGATAGCCTGTCACCCGTCGCACCTTGGCGGGTGGTCAATATCGGCAATGGTGCGCCGGTGCAGCTTATGGATTTCGTGGCCGCCATCGAGGCCGCCACCGGGCGCGAAGCCCACAAGAACATGCTGCCCATGCAGCCGGGCGATGTGCCGGCCACCTGGGCCGATGCAACGTTGATCGAAAGCCTGATCGGGCCGCTGCCGCGCACCGATATTCGCGACGGGGTCCGCAGCTTTGTCGCCTGGTATCGGGACTATTACGGGGTCTGATCACCCCTCATCTGGCCAGCACATACAAAAGGGGCGCGATTGCGCCCCTTATTCACAACATGCCTGGCACAACCTGATCAGGCGGGCGGTGACCATCGGCAAAGGTCTTGATGTTGATGATGACCTTTTCGCCCATCTCCACCCGGCCCTCTTGCGTGGCCGATCCCATATGCGGCAACAGCACGACATTGGGCAATTCGCGCAGACGCGGGTTCACCTCGTGGCCATGTTCATAGACATCCAGCCCCGCACCGGCAATTTCGCCTGCCCGCAAGCCCCGGGTCAGGGCATTTTCATCGATCACTTCACCCCGCGAGGTATTGATGACGACGGATGACGGTTTCACCAGCTTCAGCCGCCGCGCATTCAGCAGGTGAAAGGTCGAAGGCGTATGCGGGCAGTTGACCGAAATGATATCCATCCGCGCCAGCATCTGATCCAGACTTTCCCAATAGGTGGCCTCCAGCTCGGCTTCGGTCTCCGGGCGCAGACGACGGCGATTGTGATAATGGATCTGCATGCCAAAGGCACGCGCGCGCCGCGCCACGGCCTGCCCGATCCGCCCAAGGCCAAGGATGCCCAGACGCCGCCCTGCGATCCGTCCGCCCAGATGGCCCATCGGCGACCAACCGGTCCAGCGACCGGCCTGCATTTCCGCCATGCCTTCCGGGATGCGCCGCACCACGCCCAGGATCAACGCCATCACCATATCGGCGGTGTCTTCTGCCCCGACGCCCGGCGTGTTCGACACAAGGATTCCACGCGACCGCGCCGTGGCCACATCGATATGATCGACCCCTGCCCCGTAATTGGCGATCAGCTTCAGCCGCTCCCCCGCCTGCGCCAGCAAGGCCGCGTCGATCTGATCGGTCACGCAGGGCACCAGCACATCGCAGCGACGCACCGCATCGGCCAGTTCGTCCCGCGACATGCGGATATCGGGATCGCGCAATTCGACGTCAAACAGTTCTTTCAGCCGTGTTTCAACCACTTCGGGCAGGCGGCGCGTCACGATGACATGCAGTCGGCTTTGTGCGGGCATGGGCTTTCTCCATCGGCTCTGCGCGACCGGGGACTTCCAAAACGGTCGGCTTTCCGGCAAAGTGCCGCCTTGCGGGGGAAGGCACAAGCCCCCGAAATAATATTGCGCAGAGAATCTGTGCAGACGGGCAGAATTGCGTGGCACAGGCCGCGCGCACAAGGGGATAGGCATGGGATTCATCGCTTTGCCGGGCCGGGGCCTTGCACTGGCGCTGCTGATCGGGCTGGGGCCTGGCATGGCCGGGGCACAAACGGCACCTGACCCGGCCACAGGCGCTGACCTGCCGCCGGGAACCGACACCACAGCCGACGCGTCCGCCCCGCGGGATCCATCGCGCGGGCAGGTTACCAGCCTGCCCCTGCCGCGTTTTGTCACCCTGAAAACCGATGAAGGCAATGCAAGGCGCGGCCCGGGGCTGAGCCATCGCATCGACTGGGTCTTCAAGCGCGCCGGCATGCCTTTGCGGGTCACCGCCGAATACGAAAACTGGCGCCGGGTGGAAGATCAGGAAGGTCTGGGCGGCTGGGTGCATTATTCGCTGCTGTCGGGCGTTCGCTCGGTGCTGGTTCAGGCAGAGTTGGCCGAATTCCGCGCCGCCCCTGACAGCACCGCAGATGTGGTGCTGCGCGCCGAACGCGGGGTGATTGCCCGCGTCATCGCCTGCACCCCGGATTGGTGCCGCCTGAATGTGCAAGGTGAAAAGGGCTGGGTGTCCAAGGCCGCGCTTTGGGGCGTGGAAGCGGGCGAAGTGATCGACTAATCGGAACATCCGGGGGCCGATTCGCCGTGCCTCCGCAAGGGGGCTGCATGTCAGGCAATACACAGACAAGATTGAAGCTGTCGGCGGGGCTTGGCTCACTGCTGGTGGCGGGGGTTCTGGTGGCCCTGAAACTCTGGGCGCTGGCCGCCACGGGGGCGCTTTCCATTGCTGCATCGCTGGCGGACAGCGCCATGGATCTGGTGATGAGCGCGGGGGCCCTTGCCGCGCTGATCTATGCATCCAAACCTGCGGATGACGACCATAATTTCGGCCATAGCTCGGTCGAGGATCTGACGGCGCTGGCGCAGGGGATCGCCGTCGCCGCCTCCGGGGCGGTGATCGGCTGGGCGGCCATCGAACGGCTGATCTGGCCCGGGGCGGTGGAGATCGGGGCCGAAGGCGCAGGCATTGCCGTCATGCTGGTATCGATCGGGTTGACGCTGGGTCTTGTGATCTGGCAGGGCCGGGTGGCCCGGCGCACCGGCAGCAGGGTCATCGCAGCCGACCGGCTGCATTATCTGGGCGACCTGCTGCCCGCTGCGGGGGCAATCCTGTCATTGCTGGCGGCGCGCTATTTCGGGCTGACCCAGATCGACAGCATCGTGGCGCTTGCGGCCTCGGGCGTGATGGTCGTGGGGGCCTTGCGCATCTTCAAGGGCGCCTGGGATGCCCTGATGGATCGGCAGGCCCCACCCGAGGTGATCACCGGGATCGAAACGCTGGCACGCAACTGGCCGGGGGTGCTGGGGTTCCACGATCTCAAGACCCGTACGGCTGGCAGCCGCATCTTTGTGAACCTGCATATCGAACTGGATGGCGACCTGTCTCTGCGCGAGGCGCATGAGATCGGCGCGGGGCTGAAGCGCACGATCCTGCTGGCCTATCCGCAAACCGACGTGATCATTCACAAGGATGTGGCACAGCAGGTCGCATCGCCCTAGATCAGGATTTTCGAAAATCCATGTTGCATTCGCAAATCCTGCAGGTCATGCTGGCGGCATGTCCAGCCCTGGGGGATTGCGATGAAACACGAAAACCACCGCGAGGATGTGGCCGGTCGTGCCAATGTCGAAGACACGCCGGAACTGCTGCAGTATTACGCCGATCTTGATCGGTTCAGCGCCGGTGCGCTCTGGACCGTGGCCAACAAGATCGAACCCTGGGAGCCGAAAAGCCAGTCCGTGCCGGTCGTCTGGCGCTATGCCGACTTGCGCGATCATGTGCTGCGCTCGGTTCAGCTGGTCACACCCGAAAAGGCAGGGCGCCGGGTGATCTATCTGCGCAATCCCGGGCGCGAGGATGTGGCAGCGGCGGTCGGCTGGCTCTATGCCGGGCTGCAGGTCATGCATCCGGGTGAACAGGCCAGCGCCCATCGCCATTCCGCCAGCGCCATCCGCTTCATCATGGAAGGCAGCGGGGCCTATACGGTGGTGGATGGCCACAAGATGACCTTGGGGGCCAATGATTTCGTGCTGACCCCCAACGGCACATGGCACGAACATGGCGTGGCGGCAGAGGGCAGCGCCTGCATCTGGCAGGACGGGCTGGATATTCCCTTCGTCAACGCGATGGAGGCGAATTTCTACGAAGTCCATCCCGATCTGTCGCAGGCCGTGGGCTATGCCGTCGATGACATGACCAAGACCTGGGGCAATCCGGGCCTGACCCCCTATGGCGAAAGCTGGGCCAAACCCTATAGCCCGATGTTCAAATATGAATGGGCCCCCACCTACGAGGCGCTGACCAAACGCGCGCAATGCACCGATGGATCGCCCTTCGATGGCGTGATGATGGAGTATGTGAACCCCGTCACCCATGGCCCGGTGATGCAGACCATGGGGGCCAGCATGCAGATGCTGCGCCCCGGCGAACACACATTGGCGCATCGCCATACCGGCAGCTTCCTGTATCACGTCGCCAAGGGGCGCGGCCATTCGATCATCAACGGCAAGCGGTTCGACTGGCAGGAACGCGATATCTTCTGCGTGCCGTCCTGGGCCTGGCACGAACATGTCAACGGCTCGGATCGCGAGGATGCCTGCCTGTTCTGCCTGTCCGACACGCCGGTGATGCGCGCGCTCGGACTTTGGCGCGAACAGGCTTTCGGGGAAAACGGCGGCCATCAGCCGCTTCTGTGAGGACAGCATGAAACTTGTGACCTACCGCGCCTCGATCGAGGCGGCAGCCCGGCTGGGCGTGATCGATGGCGATTTTGTGGTGGATGCCGGCCACCTTGGCCTGCCCGACAGCATGCTGGCGCTGATCGAGGCTGGCCCCGCCGCCACCGCCGCCCTGCGCGACGCCCTTCCCGCCGCGCCATGGCAGGCCAAGCTGCCCTTGGCGAATGTGACGCTTCTGGCCCCGATCCCGCGTCCGAAGAAGAACATCTTCGGCATCGGCCTGAATTATGTCGATCATGTCGCCGAAAGCGCCAAGTCGCTGGATACATCGAACGACCTGCCGAAACAGCCGGTGATCTTCTCGAAACCCCCCACCACCGTGATCGCCCCGGGCGAGCCGATCCGCCACAATGGCGCGCTGACCCGGCAACTGGACTGGGAGGTGGAACTGGCCTGCATCATCGGCACCCGCGCCCGCCGCGTGTCGCGTGCCGAAGCCCTGAGCCATGTCTTTGGCTATGCGGTGATGATCGACGTATCGGCCCGCGACAACCGCCGCGCCGGGCAATGGATCGTGTCCAAGGGCATGGACAGCTATGCCCCCCTCGGCCCCTGTATCGTCACGGCCGATGACATCCCCGATCCCCAGACACTCGACCTCTGGCTCACCGTGAACGGGGTGGAAAAGCAGCGCTCCAACACCCGCCACATGCTGTTCAAGGTCGATGACCTGATCGCCGACATTTCCGCCGGGATCACGCTTGAACCGGGGGATATCATCGCCACCGGCACGCCAGAAGGCGTCGGTGCAGGTCGCAACCCGCAGGAATGGCTGACCCCGGGCGATACGGTTGTGGCCTGTGTCGAAGGCATCGGCACCCTGCGCCACCCGGTGATCGACGCCACCCATCTCTGACCCTTGCGCCTTTTGCCTTGGCCCAAATATCCTCCAGAAGTCCGGGGGGCGGAAAGCCTCCCGCCTTCGTCAAAGGGAACCGAACCATGACGCTGACTGTCGCTGTCGCCCAGCTTGCCTCTGATCCGCTTTCGGCGCTGCACTCTGCCGAAAAGGCCGCAGCCGCCATCCGCGAGGCGGCGGGCCGCGGGGCGCGGCTGATCGTCTTCCCCGAGGCCTATCTGGGAGGCTATCCCAAGGGGGCGAGTTTCGGGGCCCCCATCGGCATGCGCAAACCCGAAGGCCGCGCGGCCTTTGCCCGCTATCACGCCGCGGCCATTGACATGTCGGGGCCCGAACTTGCGCTGATCGCCGAGGCCTGCGCCGAAACCGGCATCTTCGCGGTGATCGGCGTGATCGAACGCGATGGCGCGACGCTCTATTGCACCGTGGCCTATGTCGATGGCGCGCGGGGCCTGGTTGGCAAGCATCGCAAGCTGATGCCCACGGCGGGCGAACGCCTGATCTGGGGCTTTGGCGACGGCTCTACCCTGCCAGTGTTCCAGACCGAATTCGGCACCATCGGTGCGGTAATCTGCTGGGAAAACTATATGCCGGCCTTGCGGCTGCACATGTATCATCAGGGGGTGACGCTCTATTGCGCCCCCACTGCCGATGACCGGGACACATGGCTGCCCAGCATGCGCCATATCGCGCTGGAGGGGCGCTGCTTTGTCCTGACGGCCTGCCAGCACATCACCCGCGCCGCCTATGGCCCTGATCATGAAAGCGCCCTGGGCGATGACCCGGATCAGGTGATGATGCGTGGCGGATCGGCCATCATCGGCCCGCTGGGCAGCGTGCTGGCAGGCCCCGATTTCACCGGCGAAACCATTCTATACGCCGATCTTGACCCCGATGAAATCCTGCGCGCCAGATTTGACTTTGACGCAACCGGGCATTACGCCCGGCCTGACGTGTTCCAGCTTACTGTGGACACCCGTCCCAAACGCCCTGTCACACAGGTGGATTGATGCGCTTCGACCTTGACCGGATTGACACGGCCATCGCCTACAAGCTGATGGCCGCCACCGTGGTGCCCCGCCCCATCGGCTGGGTGACAACGCTGGATCGCGCGGGCCAGGTGAACGCTGCACCCTACAGCTTTTTCAACGTGATGGGGACCGAACCCCCAGTTGTCGCACTTGGCATCCTGGGCGATGCGCAGCGGGGCTTCAAGGACAGCGCGCGCAACATTCTGGATACCGGCGAATTCGTGGTCAATCTGGTGCCGGAATCGCTGGCCCCGCAGATGAATGTCACGGCCGTCGATGCCCCGGCAGGGGTGGACGAGTTGGAACTGGCTGGTCTGACCCCGGCTGCGGCCACCCATGTCAAGCCGCCGCGTATTGCCGAAAGCCCGGTCAGCTTTGAATGCGTGAACCACGCGACCCTGGTCACCGGCCCGCATCAGGCGATGGTGGTGGGCCGGGTGCTGGCCATCCACATTGCCGATGCCTTCGTAAAGGACGCGGCGCGCGGCCATGTCGATACGCCCGCGCTGAACCTTGTCGGGCGCGGTTTCGGCGCAACCTATATCCGCACACAGGATACCTTTGATCTGGTCCGGCCCAGCTGGGCCACGTTCAAACGTCCCTGAACTCAAACCCCCTTGAGCATCCGCTCTGCCCCCAACCAGCCCATCAGGATCGCCGGGGCATTGGTATTGCCCGCGATCAGGTTGGGGAAGCTGGAGGCATCGATCACCCGCAGCCCCTCAACCCCGCGCACCCGGCAATCGGCATCCAGCACCGATGTGGCCGGGTCTGCGCCCATCCGGCAGGTGCAGGACGGGTGATAGACCGTGCCGCTGCGCTTGCGGAAATCGTCGATCAGGGCCGCATCGGTATGCACGGCGGGACCGGGGCGCAATTCCTCGGCGATCAGCCGCGCCATGGCTGGTTGTGCCGCGATATGGCGAACGAACTTCACCGCCAGCAGCATTTCCCGCACATCGTGATCGGTGGAAAAGGCATTCGCGGTGATCGCGGGTGCCGCCAGCGGATCGGCACTGGCGATGCGGATATGCCCCCGCGAGGTAGGCCTGCAATTCGACAGCCCGATCGACAGGCCCGGGAAAGGATCGGGCGTCAGGATGGGCCTTTCGCCTTCGCGCGGCAGCAAGGTGGAAAAAGCCTGCATATACAGCTGCATATTGGGGCGCGGCTCATCCGGGCTGGTGCGGAAGAACCCGCCGGCATGGTTGATGGATTTTGCCAGTGGCCCATTGCCACCCAGAAAATACTGCATCCCGGCGCGCAGCTTGCCCCACCAGGGGCGTAGCTCGTCATTGTAGGTCGGCACTTTCATGCGGAAGGTATAGTTGATCCCCTGATGATCATTCAGGTGATCGCCCACATTCGGATTGTCATGCAAAACCGGAATGTTCAGAGATTGCAGCAGCTTGCCCGGCCCGATCCCCGACAATTGCAGCAGTTGCGGCGAATTGATCGCACCGCCGGACAGGATCACCTCGGCCCTTGCCCGCAGCACTTCACGCTGGCCATTGCGATCAATCTCAACCCCCACCGCGCGGCGACCGTCAAAGATCACCCGGGTCGCCTGGGCCTTTGTGATCACACGCAGATTGGGCCGCCGCATCGCCGGGCGCAGAAATGCCCGCGCGGTGGAGTTGCGCCGCGCGCCCTTGATCGTCATCTGGTAGATGCCAGCACCTTCCTGCTGCGCACCATTGAAATCGGGGTTTTCGGGCAACCCCGCCTCGGCGCAGGCCGCCAGATAATCCTGCACCAGCGGATGCAACCCCTTGCGATTGGCCGAAATGAACAAGGGCCCGCCCTGACCGCGATATGCGTCTTCTCCGGCCTCGTTATCCTCCAGCGCGCGATAGGCGCGCAGGACTTCGTCCCAGCCCCAGCCGGGGGCCTGCTGGCCCCATTCGTCATAATCGGCGCGATGCCCACGGATCCAGACCATGGCATTGATCGACGACGAGCCCCCCAGCAGCTTGCCGCGCGGCCAGTGATCGCGCTGCCCGGCCAGACCGGAATCGGGCTCGGTCCGGTACAGCCAGTTCACCGCCGGGTCATAGAACAGTTTGCCATAGCCCAGCGGCAGATGCACATAGAACCGGGCATCGCTGCCGCCCGCCTCGATCAGCGTGACCCGGAACTTGCCGTTTTCCGTCAGACGGTTGGCCAGCACGCAGCCCGCTGAACCGCCCCCCACGATGATATAGTCGCTGTCTTCCATGGCGGCCGTCCCTGCTGTGTCGCAGGCCAGACTAGCGGCTGTCGTGGCAAGGACCTTGCATCGGCGCGACAGCAGATGTCGCAAATTCCTTATCCAAAGGCGAAGCTCGGTGCGTGCTCCACCGGAAAATTCACTGACCGGGCAATGAAGCAAACCTCGGCAATCCGATGATGGATCGCCTCGGCTGCCACAAGGTCAGTGCCCGGCGCAACGGTGATATGGGGGCGCAGGATCGCCTTCACAAAGCGCCCAGCCCCACCCCGCCCCACTTCGCCCTCGCCCATCGGGCTGTCGCAATAGCCCGTCACCACAATGCCGTCATCGCTGGCATAATGCAGATACCAAAGCATGTGACAGGCGGCGAGCGCGCTCAGCAGCAGATCCTCGGGGTTCATCCTGGTCGGATCACCCCCCAAAAGCGGATCGTTTGAGCAATGGATCACCGGCTTGCCCGGCACCGCAATGTCCCATGTCCGGTCATAGGCCCGGTAATGCGTCGTACCTTCGCCCCGGTTCCCGGTCCAGATCACCTGGCTTGAATACTCATGCGGCATTGCCACCCCCTGCCTGATTCATGTATACATGTATACATTAGCATCAGGAACCGCAACATGACTTTGGCCGATACCCTGCGCGAAGATATCCTGTCAGGCGCCCTGCCTGCCGGAACCGTGCTGCTGCAGACCGAACTTGCCACTCGCCACGGCACCAGCCGCATCCCGGTGCGTGATGCCCTGCAGCGTCTGGCGGCCGATCGGCTGGTGACCCTGATCCCGGGCAAGGGTGCGCGCGTCATCGCGCTCAGCCCTGCCGAACTGACCGAGGTATTTGACCTGCGGGTCTTGCTCGAATGCGATCTGCTGGTGCGTGCGGCCCAGTCGGCCGATGCTGACGCCCATGCCGCCGCCGAAACCGCCCTGCGCAAATCAGACCTTGATGCGGGTCGCCCCGGTTGGCGGCAGGGCGATGCGGCCTTTCATGCCGCCCTCTATGCCCCGGCAGGACGCCCGCGCCAGATGGCCATGATCGCCGAACTGCGCGATACCTGCGCTGTCCATACCCACCGGTATGACCGGCTGATCAGCAAGACAGATCAATGGCTTGCTGATCATCAGGGGATTTTTGACTGCTGGCGGCAAGGCAAGGGCAGCGTCGCCGCCGCCCTGCTCGCACGGCATATCCTGGCCGCACGCGACCATCTGCTGCCCCAGATGGGTTAGCGGCCCTTCCAGACCGGATCGCGCTTTTCGGCAAAGGCCCGCGCCCCTTCCAACTGATCCTCGCTGGAATACAGCCGGTCCACCGTTGGCATCTGCCGCTTGGTAATGCGGTTCAAGGCATCCTGAAAACGCATGTTCTCGGCCTCGCGCACCACTTCCTTGATCGCGGCATAGACCAGAGGCGGACCGCTTTCGAGCAGCCGCGCCAGATCCCAGGCCTTGGCCAGCAGGTCCTCGGGCGCGCAGACCTCTTTCACGATCCCCCAGCGATGCGCCTCTTCGGCATCGAACCAGCGCCCGGTCAGCAACAGATCCATCGCAACGTGATAGGGGATGCGCTTGGGCAGTTTGATACTGGCGGCATCGGCCACCGTGCCCGACCGGATTTCCGGCAAGGCAAATGTGGCATTGGTCGAACACAGGATCAGATCGGCCGACAGCGCGAATTCCAGCCCGCCGCCACAGCAGATGCCCTGCACGGCCGCAATCACCGGTTTGTTCAGATTGGGCAATTCCTGCAGGCCGGCAAAACCGCCGACACCGTAATCGCCATCGACCGCGTCGCCTTCGGCTGCGGCCTTAAGATCCCAGCCGGGGCAAAAGAACTTCTCTCCCGCAGCCCGGATGATGCAGACGCGCAGACTGTCATCATCGCGGAAGTCGCGAAAGGTCAGCCCCATGATCCGGCTGGTGGCCAGACTGATCGCATTGGCCTTGGGCGCATCCAGCGTGACCTCAAGAATGGCGCCTTCGCGGCGGGTCTTGATCGGGCCTTCGGTTCGCATCTGCATGTCGGACATGTCACACATTCCGGATCAGCGCATCCACCGCAACGGCACCTTGCGTCCGCACGAGGATCGGGTTGATTTCAATTTCTTCCAGGCTGTCATCGGCCAGCATCTGCCCGCCAAGCGCGACCGCGATCTGCGCGACCGCCGCCATATCGGCCCGCGGCCTGCCGCGATACCCATCCAGCAGCGGCCAAAGCCGCAGGCGGCGCAGCGCCTGCAGCACCTGCGCCTCACTCACCGGCAGCACCAGGGTCACCGTATCGGCCAGTACTTCGGCCGTCACGCCGCCCATGCCCAGTGTCAGCGTCACGCCATAAACCGGGTCACGCCGCAGCCCCAGCAGGATTTCGGCCACTGCACCCGTAACCATTTCCTCCAGCAGATAGCCGGTGGCGCCCGGCATTTCGGCCTGGCCGTCCAGCGACATCAGGCCCAGACGCACCGCGCCCGCCTCGGTCTTGTGGGCAAAACCCAGCCCCTTCAACGCGAAGGGCGCCGTCAGGCCAGTACTGTCCAGCCCTGCCAGCGTTGGCGCGGCCACCGATTTCGGCACCGCAACACCGGCTGCGGCCAGCAAGGCCTTGCCTTCGGCCTCGGACAGAAGATGGCTGTCGCGCGGTGGCAGCGCCCGCGCAGGACGCCAGCCCGCCTCGCCCGGCAGGGTCTGCGCAGCCTTGATGGCCACCATGGCGGTTTCCAGCCCAAGCAGGGCACAAACCCCTTGGGCCCGCATGGCAGCCATCCGGTCCTCGCCGATGTTCTCGGCAATCAGCGACACCGGAAAGGCGATCTTGCCGGTAGCCTTCTGTGCCGCCACGATGGCATCAAACGCAGGCTGGAACGAAGACGGATCGCAGCGATCCGGGCGCGGGCTGTCGATCACGAAAATGCCCGCATCATAGGGTTCCAGCATCGCGCTGAAAACTTCGGTGGTCTTTGGCCCATCCCCCCAGATGAACGTGTGATAATCCAAGGGGTTGGAAATCGTGGGGATCGGCCCCAGAACATTGAACAGCCGGTCATGCGTGGCCTGCGGCACAGGCGGGAACGCAATCCCGCAGGCAGCCCCCAGATCAGCCGCCAAGCCCGCCTCGCCCCCTGAACAGGAAACACTGCAAATCCGAGTGCCGATCTGTGGCCCGTGCAGATGGAAAATCTTCAGGGTTTCCAGCAATTCGGCCGGCGAATTGACCTCGGCCACACCGATCTGGCGCAAGAATGCACTTGAGGCCGCGCCGCCGCCGGCAAGGCTGGCCGTATGGCTGGCAGCCGCGCTGCGCGACAATTCGGTCTTGCCCGATTTGATGACCACGACGCCCTTGCCCAGATTGCGCGCCCGTTCGGCCAGCGCCGCAAAGGCCGGGGCATCGTCAATACCCTCGACATACATGCCAAGCGCCGTGACCCGCGGATCATCGATCAGGGCACCGGCCAGATCGGCCAGCCCTACGACCGCAGCATTGCCCAGACAGGCCACATAGGCCATCGGCAAGCCACGTTGCTGCATGGTCATGTTGATGACGATGTTCGACGATTGACTGACCAGCGCCACGCCGCTCGTCACGGGTACACCACCATGCTGATCGGGCCACAGCAAGGCCCCGTCCAGATAATTGATGACGCCATAGCAGTTTGGCCCGAGGATCGGCATGTCGCCAGCGGCCGCCACCAGCTTTTGCTGCAACTCGGGTTCACCCGCCTCGGTCCAGCCAGATGCGAAGCAAATGGCACCACCTGCCCCCAACCGGTTCAGCTCGGCCACAACCTCGACCGTGGCAAAGCGGTTGACCCCGATAAAGGTTGCATCCGGGGCCGCCGGCAGATCGGCCAAGGAGGCATAGGCCTTCAGCCCCCCCACTGTCTCGCGCTTGGGATGCACCGGCCAGATCGGGCGATCAAACCCCATCTTCTGACATTGTTCGATGACGTTCTCGGCCCATCCGGCCCCAAGAACGGCGATGGAGCGCGGGCGCAGCAGGCGGGAGAGGTCCTTCATGCCCCCCCCTCCGCCATGCGGCAAGCCCCGGGGGCGCTGCCCCCGGCCCCCCGGGATATTTGCAAACAGATGAAAGAGGCGAACTGACGCCCTGCCTCCAGCCAAGGAGGCAGGGAATCTTCACCTGTTGCGGCCATCGGCGTCCCCGCCTGTTCCGCAGTCACAGAGTTGAGGGATTCGGTTAACATTGCGTTATTCATCTGTTCAAAAATATCCTCGGGGGGAGGCCCGACAGGGCCGTGGGGGGCAGACAGCCCCCCTTGCTGCGGCTCAACCGCCGACCGCACGCAACAGCTCGCGCGAGATGATGTGGCGCTGGATCTCTGACGTGCCTTCCCAGATCCGCTCCACGCGGGCATCGCGCCAGATGCGTTCCAGCGGCAGATCGTCCATCAGCCCCATGCCGCCATGGATCTGGATCGCCTCATCCGCCACCATGGCCAGCACTTCGGTCGCCTTCAGCTTGGCCATGCTCATATCGGCCTCGGTCACCGTGCCTTGGTCGAACTTCCAGCCTGCTTCCCAGGTCAAGAGCTCCGCCGCTTTCAGTTCCATCGCCATATCGGCCAGCTTGAAGCTGACGCCTTGAAACTTGCCGATCTGCTGGCCGAACTGCTTGCGCTCCGACGCATAGATGATCGCATGCTGCAAGGCCCGGTCGGCGCGGCCAAGACAGGTAGAGGCGACTTGCAGCCGGGTGGCGCCCAGCCAGGTATTCGCCACCTCAAACCCCTTGTGCAGCTCGCCCAGCACGGCACTGTCGGGCAGGCGACAATTGTCGAATTCCAGCACGCAATTGGTGTAGCCGCGATGGCTGACATTGCGATAGCCTTCGCGCACCGTATAGCCCGGCGTGCCCTTGTCCACGAAGAAGGCCGTGATGAGCTTTTTCTTGCCGCGTGGCGTATCTTCCTCGCCGCTGGCCATGAAGACGATGGCGAAATCGGCCAGATCAGCGTGAGAGATGAAATGTTTGGTGCCGTTCAGCACCCAATCGCCGCCCTCGCGCCGCGCGCTGGCCGTCATGCCGCGCAGGTCCGACCCGGCGCCCGGTTCGGTCATGGCAAGGCAATCCCATTTTTCGCCGCGGATGCAGGGAAACAGATATTTCTCGCGCTGCTCCGGTGTGCCCGCGAGCAGGATATTCGAGGGCCGCGCCACGCAGGTCCAGTGCAGCGCATAATTGGCCCGGCCCAGCTCGCGCTCATACAAGAGCCAGCTCAGCGTATCGAGCCCCGCGCCGCCCACCTCTTCGGGCATATTGGCTGCATAAAGCCCCGCCGCCATGGCTTTTTGCTGAATCTCGCGGATCAGATCGGGGCGCAGATGGCCCGTGCGCTCCACCTCGGCCTCATGCGGATAAAGCTCCGCCTCCACAAAGGCGCGGGTGGTTTCGACGATCATCTTCTGCTCGTCTGTCATGCCAAAGAACATAGGCTTAACCTTTCCGCTGTCCGGTGAAGCGCCCGGCCGCCTCGGGGCGCGGCAGCGCCTGATGGGCGCGCGCAATCGGTATCAGCCGATCCAGCACATGCGGACCCGCCGCCACCGTGCGCCCGGCCTTCATATCCACATGCAAAAGCATCTGTTCGATGGTGGCCACGGCCTCCTCACCCTTCATGATCCGAATGAAGATGTGCAGCCGCTTCTCATCCGCAGCCAAGACCTGCAAGGTGCCGGTCAGCCGGTCGCCCAGCTTGGCCTCGCCCAAATGCATGATATGGCTTTCCGCCGTGTAATAGCTGAAGCCGCTCGCGACATAATCCATATCCGAGCCGATCAGCCGCAGAAACGCATCCGAGGTTTCCGAGGCCGCGAACAGATAGCGGCTTTCGGTCATATGGCCGTTATAGTCGATCCAGCCGGACAGCACCTGCATCTGCGCCATCACCAGGGGTGCGCCAGTCGCCTCGCCGTCATGGAAGGCCGCGCGGCGGCGTTCGTCATGTTCGCGCAGCACGCGGCCCGCGCCCCAGTTGCGATCCTTCAAGGCCCGCATGAAGCCGATCAGATTGCTGTCGCGGATGCGCTCCAGCTCGCGGATCGTATAGGCCCCCGATTGCGCATCCGACTGGCCCGCGATCAGATCGACCAACTCGTCGTTGAATTCGGGCACATCGGTCAGCTTGGTCCAGGGCCATTGCAGGCAGGGGCCGAATTGCGCCATGAAATGCTTCATGCCCGCCTCGCCGCCCGCCACGCGGTAGGTTTCAAACAGGCCCATCTGGCCCCACCGCAGGCCAAAGCCCATGCGGATCGCTTCGTCGATCTCCTCGGTCGTGGCGATGCCGTCCTTGACCAGCCACAGCGCCTCGCGCCACACCGCTTCCAGGAAGCGATCCGCGATATGGGCATCAATCTCCTTGCGGATATGCAGCGGGAACATGCCGATCTCGCGCAGGATTTCCTTCGCCTGCTCAATGGCTTGCGGCGGATTGGCCGGGCTGGGCACCACCTCGGCCAGGGGCAGCAGGTAAACCGGGTTGAACGGATGGGCCACGAAAATGTTGCCCGGATCGGCGGCATTTTCCTGCAATTGCGAGGGTTTGAAACCGCTGGTCGAAGACCCGATCAACACGCCCGGCGCCACCTGCTGGATCTGCGCGAAGACGCGGTGCTTCAGCTCCAGTCGCTCGCTGACGCTTTCCTGAATGTACTGCGCGCCCTCCACCGCCTCAGTGATGGTGCCCGCAAAGCTCAAGCGCCCCTCGGCGGGCATCGGCACATCCGACAGCGCCGGAAGCGCCGCGCGCGCATTGGCCAGCACCTCGCCAATCTTGCGCTCGGCCTGCGGATCGGGGTCGAACACCGCCACATCCCAGCCATTCAGCAGGAACCGCGCCGCCCAACCGCCGCCGATGACGCCACCGCCAATAATCGCCGCTTTTCTGGTCATCTTGTCCTCACTTCGCCAGCGGCGCGCGTTTTTCCAGCTTCAGCTTGGCCCGCACTTCGGCGGGGGTCAGCACCCGCGCGCCCAGATTGGAGATGATCGACACCGCACGCTCCACCAGCTGCGCATTGGTCGCCAGCACGCCCTTGTCGAGCCACAGGTTGTCCTCCAACCCCACCCGCACATTGCCACCCGCCAGCACAGAGGCCGCCACATAGGGCATCTGGTGGCGGCCAATCGAAAACGCGCTCCAATGCCAATGGCTTGGAACATTGTTCACCATGGCCATGAAGGTGTTCAGGTCATCCGGCGCGCCCCACGGCACGCCCATGCACAGCTGCACCAGCACCGGATCGGGAATGATGCCTTCTGCCGCCAGTTGTTTGGCAAACCACAGATGGCCGGTATCAAAGGCCTCGATTTCAATCCGCACGCCGCTGTCCACCATGCGCTTGGCCATGTCGCGCAGCATGCCGGGCGTGTTCACCATCACATAATCGGCCTCGGCAAAGTTCATCGTGCCGCAATCCAGCGTGCAGATTTCGGGGCGGCATTCCACCACATGCGCCACCCGTTCGGCCGCGCCCGCCATATCGCTGCGGGGCGACATGCGGTTCATGGTTTCCGTCCCATCAAACAGCAGATCGCCGCCCATGCCCGCCGTCAGGTTCAGCACCACATCCACCGCCGAGTCGCGGATGCGCTCGGTCAGTTCGCGATACAGCGCAGGATCGCGCGCGGGCTTGCCGGTTTCGGGATCGCGCACATGGCAATGCACCACCGCCGCCCCCGCCTTGGCCGCTGCAATCGCGCTTTCGGCGATCTGCGCCGGGCTGCGCGGCACATGGGGGCTTTTGTCCTGCGTCCCGCCCGAGCCGGTCACGGCGCAGGTGATGAAGACTTCACGGTTCATGGCAAGCGGCATCGGCATCTCCTTCGTTGCGGTCAGATTAGCGGGCTTGCGTGGCTTGGCGTTGCGATTTACGAAAGCTGCATGGCACAGAACGCAACTATCTTCGCCGCATCGCAGCAGGCGCTGCGCCTCGCCCTGTTGGTGTTGCCGCATGCCTCCATCCTCGAAGTGGCCGCCACGCTGGACCCGCTGCGCGCCGCCAACCGCCATCTGGGGCGCGAGGCCTATCGGTGGCGGGTGGTCACGCCGGTGGGCGCGCCTGTGCCGCTGACCTGCGGGATCGAGCTGCCTTCTTCCGGCCCGCTTGCCACCGCCGATGGGGCCGATGTGCTGATCGTGATTGCAGGCTATCGGCAATCAGAGGTCGCAACCAAACCGCTTTTGCGCGATCTGCGCCGGCTCGCCCCGCGCTTTCGCGCGCTTGGCGGCATTGATGCCGGGGGCTGGGTGCTGGCCCGCGCCGGTCTGCTGGCGGGCCAGCGCGCCACGGTGCATTGGGAAGATCTGGAAGATTTCGCTGCCAGCCACCCGGATATTGATGTGGTGCCCGACCGTTTCACCCTGTCGGGGCGGTTTTTCACCGCCGGGGGGGCCGCGCCCGCCACCGATCTCATGCTGCATCTGATCGCCAGCCGCCAAGGCGCGGCGCTGGCGCATCAGGTGGCGGCGAGTTTCGTCACAACCCCCCGCCCGGCGGCCGAACCGCAGATCACCGCCACCCGCCCTGACCCGCGGCTTGACACTCGTGTGGCGCAGGCCATCGCCCGGATGGAGGCGCGGCTGGATGCGCCGGAACCCACTGCCGCCACAGCCGCTGCCCTGAAACTGTCGCCCCGGCGGCTCGAGCAATTGTTTCGCGCCAATCTGGGGGTCACGCCGGGGGCCTATGCCCTGATGCTGCGGCTGCAAGCCGCGCGGCGGATGCTGACAGACACCCGCCACCCGCTGGCCGAGATTGCCCTGCGTTGCGGCTTTTCCAGCGCCTCGACCCTCAGCCGGGCCTTCCGAGCGGAGTTTGGCCAGCCCCCCTCCGCCCTGCGCCGCGCTTAGGCCGCGTCCAAGAGCCCGCGCCCTTTCAGCAGCGCCTCCACACCCGGCATCCGGCCCCGGAACTCCAGATACAACTCCTCCGCCGGGCGTGATCCGCCCGCCGACAGGATGAACCGTTCCAGCCGCGCCGCCGTTTCGGGGTCAAACGGATTGCCCGTCTCCTCGAAGGCGGCAAAGGCATCGGCATCCATCACCTCGGACCACATGTAGCTGTAATATCCCGAGGAATAGCCGTCGCCCGAAAAGACATGCGCAAAATGTGGGGTGGCATGGCGCATGCGAATGGCGCGCGGCATGCCAAGCGCCTCCAGCACTTCGGCCTGTTTCTGCATCGGATCGGCAGGGGCCGGGCCTTCATGGAAGGCCAGATCGACCAACGCCGAGGCGACAAACTCCACCGTGGCAAAGCCCTGATCATAGGTGCCCGCCGCCAGCAGCCGCTGCAGCATCTCTGCAGGCATCGGCGCGCCGGTCTGCCAATGCCGGGCATGGGTCTCCAGCACCTCTGGCACTTCCAGCCAATGCTCATACAACTGGCTGGGCAGTTCCACGAAATCGCGCGCCACCGAAGTACCGCTGATGAAACCATAAGTCACATCCGACAGCATCTGGTGCAGCGCATGGCCGAATTCGTGGAACAGCGTGCGCGCATCGTCATAGGACAAGAGGTTCGGCTCACCCTTGGCGAAATTGCAGATATTCACCACGATCGGCACCACGCGCCCACCCAGCTTGCGCTGGCTGCGCATCGCCGAACACCATGCGCCCGAGCGTTTGGAGCTACGCGCGAAGTAATCGCCAATGAAAACCGCAATGGTCTCGCCATCGCGCGAAACCTCCCAGGCGCGGGCATCCGGGTGGTAAAGGTCCACCTGCAAGGGCTTGAAATCCAGGCGGAACAGCCGATGCGCGCAATCGAAACAGGCCGCGATCATCGCCTCCAACCCCAGATAGGGTTTCAGCGCCGCCTCATCCAGATCATGCTCGGCCTTGCGGCGCTTTTCGGAATAATAGCGCCAGTCCCAAGGCTCCAGCGGCCCGGCAACGCCATCCGCCGCCAGCATCTGCGCGAGTATCGCCGCATCCGCCTCGGCCCGGGCCCGCGCAGGCTCCCAAACCCGCATCAGCAGGTCACGCACCGCCGCAGGCGTTTTCGCCATTTCCGGTTCCAGCTTGAAATCGGCAAAGCTGGCATAGCCCAGCAGCTGCGCCCGCTCGGCCCGGAGCCGCAAGATCTCGGCGGCCACGCCGCGATTGTCATGGGCGTTGCCATTGGCCCCGCGTGCAACCCAGGCCTCATAGGCCTTTTCGCGCAGTGCGCGACGGGGCGAGAATTGCAAGAACGGCACGATGAGCGAACGGCTGGTGGTGATGATTGGCCCCAGCCCCTTTTCCGCCCCTGCCGCGCGGGCGGCATCCAGCAGAAACTCGGGCAGCCCTTCCAGATCCTCGGGTGCCAGTTCCATGAACCAGCCGCGTTCCTCGGTCAGAATATTCTGGCTGAACTCGGTGCCGAGCACCGCCAGGCGGCTTTTCACCTCGGTTAGACGCGCGGCCTCGGCCCCGTCCAGCCTTGCGCCGGAACGCACGAACATCTGGTGGTAAAGCTCCAGAACCCGGGCCTGTTCGCGGGTCAATCCAAGGGTATCGCGCGCGGACCAGAGCGTTTCCATGCGCCCGAACAGCGCCTTGTTGTTGGTGACCTCCGAGGAAAAGGCGCTCATCTTCGGGGCCAGATCGCGCATCAGCGCCTCGCGCGCAACAGTGCTGTCGGCACCTGCCAGATTGTAGAACACACCCGCAACGCGGTCGAGCGTGGCCTCCGCCAGTTCCAGCGCCTCGATGGTATTGGCAAAACTGGGCGCGTCGGGGTTTTCGGCGATGGCAGCAATGGCTGCGCGGGCATCAGCCAGCCCCACATCAAAAGCAGGGGCGAAATCGTCATCCTTCAGGGATGCGAAGGGCGGCAGGGCGAAGGGCGTATCCCAGGGCGACAGCAGCGGATTGGTCATCGGCAATCTCCTTTTGGTGACAGCCTAGCAGTTGAAACCGCAAGGTCCAGAGCCGAACCCAGCCCCCCCGCCGTGCAATGAAAAAGGCCGCCCCGAGGGGCGGCCTTTCTGTCCGATGACCCGAGGGTCACCAGAACATCATCACTCGATGATTTTCGACACGACGCCTGCG